>CACJGL010000030.1 GCA_902592965.1 uncultured Pelagibacteraceae bacterium | reverse complement strand
TATTAATTTGGGAAAAGGTTTTTACAGGAATAAGAAATAAAACTATTATTAATAAAAATCTCATTAAAAAGATGTACCAATTTGAAATCTAAATTTTTCAGTAATGTCTGTATCAGCTTCACTGATAGGTATAGCATAAGAAAAGGTTAATGGTCCAATCGGACTAAACCAATTAACAGCTAATCCTGTGGCTGATCTAATCTCATTGGAGTCTAAGGAAGAGTCAAAATCAACTTCCCAAAGATTAGCAATATCAATAAACAAATTCAAATCTATATTTTCATTTTCAAAAAGTATATTTGGAAGAGTCGAACTTAAATTTATTGCTGTAGCATAATTGCCACCGATGTACTGAGATCCATCCTTGGGTCCAATTTTTCCTGTTTCGAAGCCTCTTAGTCTTTTTGATGGAATAAAAACTCTTTTTGAAATTCTAACATTGTCATCTAAAGAATTAATAGATTTTAAGAAAAAGCTTGCTGATAAAATTATATTATCATTAAGGGACTCATAAAAAGTACTGGTAAAAGAATTTTCTATAGACATATCATCAGAATATAATGGAAACGTTTGTGAAAATTTATTTATAAAACCGTCTGTAGGTTGAAAATTTTGATCTAGGTTATTATATGTCAATTGATAGGAAATTAAATTTTCAAAATAACTTCCCTCTTGTTTCTTTAGAATATTGGTAGCATTTGATGATGTTTCTAAATCTTCATAGAAATTTGACAATTGTAAATTTACAAAAAAATTATTTTTTTGTTCAAATTCAGTCCCAATTGTAACACCTGTTCTGCTCGTTTTATATCCACTAATACCCATGAAATCATTTGTTGAACTTTCAATAGAGGTATTTATGGATTTATCTGTATTATTGTAATTTGGATTTTTAACAGAAAATTTACCTTTAATTGATTCCTCTGTAATTGTTGCATTAGTATCTAATTGGATGCCTAATCCATAGTAATTATTTTCTTTAATACCAGCAGAAAGGGTTGAGCCAGTTGTACCTGTGCCAGCACCTGCAAATATTTCGCCCGTAGCTTTTTCTTCTACATTTATATTTATGACTTTATTTAGATTTTCAGACTCTAAGATATCGTAGTTTATTTTACCAAATATATTCTTTGACTTTATTATTTGTACTGATTTATTAAATAAAATTTCATTAAAAGGATCTCCTTCATCGACTATAAAAGAGTTTCTTAATACTTTTTCATCAGTGATGTAATTGCCATAAATATTTATTCTCTCAATATACCTTTTTTCCAATTCGTTAAAATAAATTGTAATATCAATTTTATTATCATCTAGAGGAAACTCTTTATACTTTGCTTCTATAAATATAAAATCATTTCTTAAAGCAAAACTGTTAATTTCTTCAATTTCTTCATTTATAACTTTTGTGGAGTACCTTTTTCCTTTCAACTTACTTAATTTTGAATCAAATTTTTTTAAACTATCTAGATCTATATCTAAATTTTCCTCAATTTTAATATTGTTAAAAAAAAATTTTTTTCCAGAATTGATGTTAAAAATTAATTCAAATTGATTATTTTCATTTATTATCGCAGTTGTTGATTTGACTTGGACATTAAAAAACCCACGATTTTTGTAATAATTTTTTAGTCGTGCAATATCAAGGTTTACCCTATTAGAATTAAGAAATTTATTTTTAGTAATAAATTTCCAAAATTTAGCTTCTTCAGAAATTATTACATTTCGTAATTTACTATCTCTAAAATATTTATCTCCTATAAATCTAATTTTTTTTATTTTAGCAATCTCACCTAAATTAAAATCATAAATTAGATCAATTGTATTATTTTCATTATTTACAATTGAAGTATCTAGTTTTACAAAATAATAACCATAAGATTTCAAAATATTTTTTAATAAGGTTACTTGATCACTAATATTGCTTTCGACAAAAGGATATTTTTCAATATTTTTTGTTATTTTTAAAATTTGTTCTTTAATGCTATCGTTATCTATACCATTGATTTGTATAGATTGAATAATTGGGTTTTCTTGAACAGTTATATTAACAACTCCATTATTAATAGATAAGGTTAAATCGCTGAAATAGTTTGTAGAAAATAATTCTTTTAGGGAATTATTAAGTTTATTTTGGTCTACATTATCTCCAATTTGTAAATTTGAAAACATAATAATGGTTTCGTTAGAAATTCTATCATTGCCAGAAATTTTAAAATTATTTATAACTTCTGAAGAGGAGCTGCCGAAAATTAAAAACTGAAAGATTAATAAAATTAATATTCTCAAAAATTTAGGACAATTATTTTTCATAATTTTTAAATTTAT
>CACJGL010000029.1 GCA_902592965.1 uncultured Pelagibacteraceae bacterium | reverse complement strand
TTTCCAGCTGGTATTACGGGCTTAAGGTTCTCTATATCTTCGAAAACTGGACTAAACATCTCTTCTTCGTGGACCTTCATCCAATTAACATTTCCTTTAAGAGTATTTATTTCACCATTATGCGCTATAGATCTAAATGGTTGAGCTAAGTCCCAACTTGGCGCAGTATTAGTTGAAAATCTTTGGTGAAATATTGCATACCTAGATATAAATCTTTCATCTTTTAAGTCAGAATAAAAATCTGACAAAGCCTCTGCTAAAAACATTCCTTTGTAAATGATAGATTTAGAACTAAATGAACATATATAAAAATTATTTAATTGATTATTGAGAGCTTCTTTTTCAATTACTCTTCTAGTTTCATACAATTTTTGTTCCAGAGATTTATTGACAACTTTTTTGTCATTGTATGTGAACAACACTTGTGTAATTTCAGGTCTTGTTTGTTCAGCTTTTTCTCCTAAGACAGAGGGATCAACGGGAACTTGTCTCCAGCCATAGATACTAAAATTTCTCTTTGTTAGTTCGCTTTCAACAATAGTTCTGCATTGCTCTTGAGCGCTATAATCATTTCTTGGTAAGAAAATCATACCCACACATAGTTCAGAATTATCATGTTTATGACCAGTGACTTCAATTTTTTCCTCAAAGAAATCTTTAGGAATTTCAATATGGATTCCAGCACCATCTCCTGTTTTTCCGTCTGCATCGATTGCACCCCTATGCCAAACAGCTTTTAAGGCATCGATTCCATATTCTACGACTTTTCTTGATTTTAGACCTTCGGTGGATGCTACTAAACCTACACCACATGCATCATGCTCCATTTCTTCAGAGTAAACATGATTACTTTTTAAAATTTTTAAATTTTTATTTCTTAACTTCATTAAGCAACTCTAAGTTTTTGTTTACTTTGTAAATAATTATCTATTGATGTTGCAGCATCTCTTCCATCTTTAATTCCCCAAACCACTAAAGATGCTCCTCGAACTATATCTCCCGCTGCAAAAACTCCCTCTATACTAGTTTCCATAGTATCAAAATCTGCTTTTATTGTTCCCCATCTTGATACTTGTAATTTTTCTTCATTAAATAATTTTGGAAGATCTTCTGGATCAAATCCAAGTGCTTTGATCACAAGATCAGTTTTAATTTCAAAATCTGAATTTTCTTCCACAACTGGTTTTCTTCTACCACTATCATCTGGCTCACCCAATTTCATTTTATTAACAACTACACTTTCAATTTTATTTGTTCCCTTAAACTCTTTAGGGCTTGTTAACCAAATGAATTCAACACCTTCTTCTTCTGCATTGCCAACCTCTCTTGCTGATCCTGGCATATTTTCTCTATCTCTTCTATACAAACATTTTACAGATTTAGCATTCTGTCTTACCGAAGTCCTTAAGCAATCCATTGCTGTATCGCCACCTCCAATTACTACAACATCTTTGCCTTCAGCATTTAAGGTTCCGTTATCAAACAACTCAACTTTATCACCTAGTCCTTTTTTATTTGATGCTGTCAAAAATTCCATTGCAGGGAAAATATTACTCAAATCGTTACCAGGCAGGTTAACTTCTCTAGCTTTATAAACCCCTGTGGCTATTAAAATTGCATCATGTTTTTCTCTTAACTCAGTCAAGCTGGAATCTTTTCCAACTTCAAAGTTTAAGACAAATTTAATTCCACTTTCTTCCAAAAGTTTTATTCTTCTTTGAACAACATGCTTTTCTAATTTAAATCCTGGGATACCATATATTAGTAGCCCTCCAGCTCTGTCATAACGATCATATATAGTTACCTTGTATCCTTTTTTTCTGAGTTGTTCTCCACAAGCAAGTCCTGCAGGACCAGAACCAATAATTCCTACACTCTCATTTTTTTCACTATTTATTTCTATTGGTTTAACCCAACCATTTTCCCAAGCTTTCTCTGTGATATATTTTTCTATCGATCCAATAGTTACCGTTCCATGACCCGATTGCTCTATAACACAATTTCCTTCGCACAGCCTATCCTGGGGGCAAATTCTTCCACAAACTTCCGGCATGTTGTTTGTGCTTTGTGACAATTGATAAGCTTCCTCATATCTTCCCTCAGCAGTTAGTTTAAGCCAATCTGGTATATTGTTACTTAATGGACAATGAACTTGACAAAATGGTACTCCACATTGGGAACATCTGCTTGACTGCTGAACGGCTCTATCTTTTAGGAATTCTTTATATATTTCATCAAAATCCTCTTTTCTGTCTGATATATCCCTTTTAGGTGGATTTTGTTGACCTATATCAACAAACTTTAGCATTTTTTCTGACATGGTGGACGCTGTATATACGATAAAAATTTAATAATAAACAATTACAGGGTCATAAATATTGACTAATATTTCATAAAACTTAAGTAAATCAGCGGTTTTTTCTTATTATGCATAGATGATATGCAAATATGTAATTGCTTTAATTTGGTTACAATTTCATTATGAAGTATTGGATCTAATGATTTCAAAATATGTAG
>CACJGL010000028.1 GCA_902592965.1 uncultured Pelagibacteraceae bacterium | reverse complement strand
TATGGAAACATTTCGAGGCAATAAAATTTTTTTTTATCTTTATCTAGTATAGTTTTAAAAGAATTTGAGCTATCCCAAAAATTCTGCCATTTATTCTCAACTTTTTTGAAATTATATCTTTCCACAGTAATGAATTATTAATTTAATCTTTTAGTCTACTATTTATATATTTCGATTTTTCATTTGACTTAGAAGTTTTTTCATAGAGCGCTGCTTTTGTTAAAATTTTTTTTGTCAATTCTGCTGATAATTCATCCGATCTATCTGATACTTTGCAATTGCTCTGCATCGAGCAGTTCTTATAAAAAACTTTTACCACAACTGCATCTGCCCTTATTTCGTTACTCAAAAACCTGATAGAAATTTTGACAGCTTCATCATTTGAACTTCCATCACTATACCAATCAGTAACTATTATACCTCCACTATAATTTGCAAGTGCTAAAGGCATAAAATCTAAAGTATCTAAAGAAGCTCTCCAAAGTTCATTAGAACTAGCAAAATCAAACTCTCCTGATTTTTTTCCACCTATACTCTTCATAAGTCTAAAACCTCTACCTTCTTCTATATTTTTTTGAACTCTATCTTTAACGTTTGGTGGAATTTTCCTTGCGTCACCTGCATTTTTACATGACGAAAGAAGTATTAAACTTAAACCTAAAATAAGAGTATGTTTAATAATGTTTTGAAAAATCATATTTTTGATTATTAACGAATTTTTCTACTTATAATAATACAAATTTATCCAGAACTGTTTATTTTATTGATCTTTTATATGATGTAAAAATGCAACACTTAAGAATTTTATGAGCTTAGAGATCTCAAAAACTAAGTATTAAAGGTCTTTTTTGATAAAAGAGCAATGTTTAATATTAATATTAATACAATACAAAGGAGTATTAAATATGAACAAACTAAAAAAAGTAGGGCTAACAGCATTAGCTGGTGCTCTAGTAGCTAGTTCTGTAAACGCTGCAGATATGAGCGTAACAGGAGGAGCTTCAATAACTTTTGGTGGTGGAGATAACAACACTAACACTGGTAACGGATGGTCAATGTCTGACGGTGTTACTTTCTCTGCTTCTGGAGAAGTAAATGATATCGGAATAACACTATCACTAGAATTAGATGGTGGTGCACAGGAATCTGATACTGTTGGTGCATCTCAAGTAATGGATGACAGATCAATTACATTTGATCTAGGTGACAATGGTACTTTAGTATTCGCTGGTCACGGTGGTTCATCTGCATTAAGCGCACGTGATGACGTAATGCCTGCTGCTTATGAAGAGCCATGGGCTGTTGTAACAGGTGCTGCTGCAGCTGTTGTAAATGGTGATGCTGAAGAAGATATGTTCACATACAGCTACAGCCATGAATCTGGCGTATCAGTAGCACTTGCATATCACAATGCTGAAGCTGGTAATTCTGTTGAGTCATACAATGACTACGCAATTGAATATAATGGAATTGACGGTTTAAGAATTGGTTATGCAGCAGGTACAGTGCATGATACAGCAACTGAGTCTGACGAGAACACAGTATTTGCTACATACGCAATGAATGGTTTCACTGTTGGTGTACAAAGTTCTGAGTTTGATGCAGAAGGTGGTGCAGGAAGTGATAGAGATACAACTGGTTTTGGTATTTCATACCAAGTCAACGACGATCTAACAGTTTCTTATGGTCAGCATGAAACTGAGTATAACTCAGGCGACGACCAAGAGGCTTCAGCAGTTGGTATTTCATACACTATGGGATCAATGGGTATTAGTGGATCATACCACAGTGTAGATAACATTGCTAATACTGCAACAAATGATAGAAACGGATACGAAGTATCAATTTCATTCACATTCTAAGTTATCATAGTATAATTTAAAGAAAGGCCCCATATGGGGCCTTTTTTTTATTCGAAATAAGAGATTCCGCTAAATCCGTAACAATTTAGTAATTTAATTTTTTTTTTGTTATTTTTTGAAATACCACCAAGAGCTATAACTTTTACATTTGTTAATTTTTTTAGATTTTTAAATCTATAAAGTCCTAAATAATTTTTATTTTTTTTAAATATAGATGAAACAAAGATAAATTTCACATTTTGTTTTTCTTTTAATCGAATTTCTTTAATATTGTGTGCCGATCCAATAATTTTAAAAGAAGGTTTAATTTTATAGTTTAAATGGTAAAAATCCTTATTAAAAGAAGGTAAATATGCTCCATCCAATCCTAATTTTAGAGCTAACTTTAAATTATTTGATAAGAAAAATTTTATTTTTCTATATTTACAATAATTTCTTGCCTCTATAATTTCATTTATACTTATTTTTTTGTTATAATTCCTATAAATTATACCGGTATTCGAATCTAATTTATTAATATTATTTTTGTCAAAAGTATTTATAAAATAAAATTTAGTTGGAAAATTAATATGCATCATACCATAAAAAACTTACTTAAAATTAACCAAAATGTTAAGTCAAATTTACCTATTGAAACTAAAACCTCTGCAGTTCCAAAAGTAATAGCAGTTTCAAAAACTTTTAAAATAGATCATATAATTCCACTTATTGGATATGGTCATCTAGATTATGGAGAAAACAAAGTTCAAGAAGCTATAGAAAAGTGGACAGATATAAAAAAAGAAAATAATAATATTAAATTACATTTAATAGGGCGTTTACAATCAAATAAAGTAAAAACTGCATTAAAGATTTTTGACTATATTCATTCATTAGATAGTAAAAAACTTGCAGATAAAATCTTTCTACAGCAAAAAGAGCTGAAACTAGAAAAAAATTTTTTTATACAAGTAAATATTGGAAAAGAAGAACAAAAATCTGGTATTTCGGAAAATCAACTTTCTGATTTTTACAATTACTGCAAAAGTCTTAAACTAAATATTTTAGGGTTGATGTGCATACCTCCACTTAATGAAAATAGTGAAAAGTATTTTAAGAAAATGAGAGAATTAAGTGATAAACTCGGTCTTAAGCAATTAAGTATGGGTATGTCAGCTGATTACTTAAATGCAATAAAATATGGGTCTACTTATTTGAGAATTGGTTCTAATATATTTGGCGAAAGAACTTAAAGAATTTTTAATTTAGTATTTTTTTTGATCAGCTTTAATAATATTAGAAGATCTTTTTCTAAAAGACCAATGCAACCAGCTGTCGGTTTGAAATCTTTTGTAAGATGAATAAATATCGCGCTTCCGCATCCAACTTTTTTATTATACCAATTATGTTTTATTGGAATTAAATAGTCGTATTTATAATCTCCTCTAAAAAGTTTTTCGTGTTTAAACTTTAAATTTGTATTGATTAAAGTATTGTATTTTTTTTTTGACCTTTCGTCATTACACCAACCCATATTTTGTTTTATACTTATAGATTTTAATTTGGTTTCAGGTTTTTGTTTTTTATCTTTCCTATAATATAAACTGCCTAAGGAAAAAATTCCTATTGGTGTTTTTTTATCTCCTTCAATTTTTCTTTTAACAAATCCTTTTTTTCCCACACAACATTTAAACTTAAAATCGTCATATATAAGAGTGTCTTTATTTTTAACTATA
>CACJGL010000027.1 GCA_902592965.1 uncultured Pelagibacteraceae bacterium | reverse complement strand
AGTTATTAATCTATCATCAAAAATGTTTGACTTATTTATCTTATGATGACCAGCATAATATTTGGTATTAGAACTTAATACCCAATCAGCTTGATATTTTTGACCATCAAAGAAAACATCAAGTTTATTATTTTTCATAAATAAAAAATGCTGAAACCCTTTTAAACCAAATATTATCTTACCAAGTATTTTTTTTATACGTGTATCAATAGAGTGAACAATTTTAGCATCCCAACCAATACCAGCCATTAAAAAAAAATAATTTTTATTTATTTTTATAAGATTAGATTGTTTATAATTATTTGATGTTAAAATATTACAAATATCATCTACTTTTTTATTTATCGATAACTCTGCTTGAAGTAAATTGGCTGTTCCAGCCGGTATGTACCCAATTGCAAATTTATCATTAAAATCAAAGTCATTTTTTATCAATTCATTGATAGCAAATGATACTGATCCATCTCCACCAGCAACTATCAATCTATCATAATTTTTATTTTTAAATTCCAAAAATATTTCTTTCGCCTCTTTTTCAGATTTGGTTTTGAAATAATCTACAGAGTTGTTAATTTTTAATTTTTCATAAATCTTATTTACAAATTTTATTTTTTTCCCTGTTGAAGAATTAAGGTTATAAATCAAACAATAATGCATAATTTTTTCGTAACTAATTTTTAATAAATCTTTAACATTTCAATGACATAACAATTAAATGATTCGAGTTACAGTTGTGTTACAAAATAGGTTTTTTTAATGCCTCCGTTATTAAAATATAGGAGTATATTTATATCTGATGTGCATCTTGGCACCAAAGGTTGTCAAGCTAACAAGCTTTTAGAATTTTTTAAGAATTCAAGATCCGAGAACCTTTATTTAGTTGGAGATATAATCGATGTTTGGGCAATGCAAAAGAGTTTCTATTGGCCTCAAGAGCATAATGATGTCATACAAAAAATATTGAGAAAAGCCAGGCACGGGACAAAAGTATTTTACATAATTGGAAATCATGATGAGGTATTTAGAAAATTTATTCCAATGCATTTAGGTGATATTAAAATAGTAAATAGAGTTATTCATGAAACGCAGTTAGGAAAAAAATATTTAGTTGTTCATGGTGATGCTTGGGACGGAGTAATGAAATATGCTAAATGGCTTTCTAAATTAGGAGCTATTGCCTATGAATTATTACTTAAAATTAATGTTATTATAAATTTTTTTAGAAAATTGAGAGGTAAAGACTATTGGTCATTGGCAAAATTTTTAAAATATAAGGTAAAAAATGCTGTAAAATTTATAGGTGAATATGAAAACACACTTTCTTCATATGCAAAAAGGAAAAAATTTGATGGAATAATTTGTGGACACATACATCATGCTGAAAATTTAAATCTTGATGGTGTTAATTATTTAAATTGTGGCGATTGGGTTGAGTCATGTACAGCCTTGGCAGAAAAATATGATGGAACTTTTGAGATAATTTATTGGGATAAAAAAAGAAACGAATATATTTCAGAAAATATTGATAATAACAGGATCGGTTCATTCAAAAAAGCATCTTAAAGAATGAAAATATTAATTGTTACCGATGCTTATTACCCTCAAGTTAATGGTGTTGTAAGAACTCTCCACGAAACTGGTGAAATTCTTAAATCACAAGGTCAAACTATTGAATATATTACTCCTCGACAATTTCTTACCATGCCCATGCCAAAATATAATGAAATTAGATTGTCCTTAAATGTTTGGCCCCGTGTAAGTAACTTAATTAAATCAATTAAACCTGATGCAATACATATTGCAACAGAAGGACCCTTAGGGTTTATGGCACGAAGACATTGCATTAAAAATGGCTTAAAATTTACCACAAGTTTTCACACAAGATTTGATAAATACATGAAACTTTATATGCCTATCATTCCAGCTAAATGGTCAGAAAAATTTTTATGCAATTTTCATAATAAAGCTGAAAGAATTTTAGTAACAACAGAATCTATGCGTGAAGAATTAATTTCTTTAGGTATTGATAACAATAAAATGGTTACATGGACCAGAGGAGGTAATCATGGTGCATTTAAAAACCCCATTAAGAAAGACTTACCTTATAAAAGACCTATATGGATATATGTTGGAAGAGTTGCTGTTGAAAAAAATATCAAAGCATTTTTAGATTTAGATCTTGAAGGTACTAAAATTATAATTGGTAAAGGTCCTGATTTAAACAATTTAAAAAAAAAGTTTCCAAAAGACATTTTTTTAGGTGAGAAAACAAATGGAGAATTAGCTTCTCATTTTGCATCATCTGATGTTTTTGTATTTCCAAGTAAAACAGATACGTTTGGTATAGTTGTCTTAGAGTCTTTAAATTGTGGCACACCAGTCGCAGCTTACCCTGTACCGGGACCTAAAGATATATTAGGGGGGTACTAATATTGATACTTTAGATAATGATTTGAAAACCTCTGCTTTAAAAGCTTTGAAGGTAAGTCGTCAAGATTGTCTTGATTTTGCAAAAAAATATTCTTGGGAGGAAACGGCAAAAATATTTTTTGAAAATATTTCACCTAATAATTAAAGACAATATACATTACATTTGTTAAAACATATCCATGTTTTGGGCAGAGTTGATACTTATAGTTATAATAATCATTTTATTATATTTTTTATTTAAAAAAAATATTAAGCCAGAAAACACAGCACCAGTTGTAAACAAGACTAATAAGGATGATTTAGGAAAAAGAGTAATTATTGAAGAATTAGAAGATCAATTCTTTGCTTTAGATAAATATAATTTAATCAAATATCTAAACAAAAGTGCAAAACAACGTTTTGGAGAAAACTTAATTGATAAAAATATTTCAAGTGTAATAAGAGATACAAAATTATTAGAAACGATTGAAGAGGCTATCAAAGATCAAACTACAAAAAATGTCAATGTAGAAATAAATTTACCATCTTATCAACTTTACAAAATCTATGTTATTCCTGGTCCGACCTATTTGTTTCCAGAAATAAACTCTGTCGTATTGTTTCTAAAAGATTTTACAGAAATAACAAAAGCACAAAAACTAAAAACTGATTTTGTTGCAAATGTGAGTCATGAATTAAGAACACCTTTAGTTTCGATTAAAGGTTCTTTAGAAACTATTCTTGGACCAGCTTCAAAAGACCAAGAGGCGCAAAAAAAATTTATGTCTATCATGTCTGATCAAGTATTAAGAATGGAAAACCTAATCAATGATTTATTGATTTTAAGTAGAATAGAATTGGAAGAACATATCAAGCCTAATAAAATTGTGAGCTTAAATGATCTTTTTACAAATATTAAAAGTAACTTTGAATTAATTCTTAAAAAAAAGAAAATCAATTTACATATTGAACTTATGGAACCAACCTTAGTTTTTGGTGATAATGATAAATTGTTAACTGTATTTTCAAATTTAATTGATAATTCAATTAAATATTCACAAGATGGAAAAAATATATACGTAAAAAGTCAAAATAGTGAAGGTAAATTAATTGATAAAAATATTGCCATTAGCATTAAAGATGAAGGTGTTGGAATACCTCACCAGCTAATTCCAAGAATAACTGAGAGATTTTTTAGAGTAGATACAGAAAAAAGTAAAAAGGTTGGTGGTACAGGTTTAGGTTTAGCTATAATGAAACATATTATATCTC
>CACJGL010000026.1 GCA_902592965.1 uncultured Pelagibacteraceae bacterium | reverse complement strand
CCAAAAATCTCTTACCCATGGTCCTGCTCCAATAACTACCTGATCACAATCAATTGTACCTTTATCTGTAACCACGCCAGTAATTGCATTGCTGTTACTCCCTCTTTTAAAACCTGTAACCTTTACACCTTTATGAACGTTTACACCGTTTGAATTTGCTTTTTTCTCTAGTGCTTTAATTGAGTCCTTATTAAATGCATATCCACCTTTTTTTTCATGCAAGACTGATGTAATACCTTTTGCTTGCCAATCACTAAAAATTCCTTGCATATATTTCATGCAATCTTTTTCACCTTCTATAAATTCAGATTCATATCCAATAGCTTTTTGTTGTTCGTAAATACTAGCAACATCTTTATGCATAACTTCTGGAGAAATTTGCATATAGCCAACTGCATTATATTTAAAAGCCTCTGGATCACTCTCCCAAACACTAACTGAATGAGCCATTAATTCTCTCATTGCTGGTTGAAAATAATTATTTCTAACAACTCCACATGCAATTCCACTTGCACCTGCAGCAGTGTCTTTTTTTTCTAGGACAATTACATCGTTTGGATTTTTATATTTTTCGGAAAGTTTCCAAGCAGTACTTAACCCGTGAATTCCTCCACCAATTATTACAACTTTTGCTTTTGTCGGTAACGACATGTACCAACTTTAATTTTTTAGCAAAGGAAAGAATATAATAATTTTTATATATAATTTATATAAATTCTAAATATTAGTGAGAATTTTATTTAAAAACTCAAATTTTTGAGAGTTTTCAAATATTCATTAAATTCATTAACAAAATTCTGTGTGGGCAAAACGTACTTTTTTCTATGGTCATTTCCTGTTTTCTCGAGGTAAAAAAATTCTTTATCACAAGCTTCCTTTATCATAAGTGCAGATTTGGGTCTTGAGGTTTTAAAGAGTCTAGTCTTAAGTTCTTCGACAGATAAGTTTTCATTTAACTTATAAGAATTCATCACAATCAACATCATATGATAATGTGAAGGAGATTTTCTGAAAAAGTAATTACTGGATGTATGGGATAGTTTCATTTGATCTTCCCAAAATTCAAGCAAATCCTTTGATGATTTTGACATTATGATTTTACACGAGTTTTTTGGGGATCGTAATGTGGAAAACCAACAACTTTGGCAGGTATTCTTTTTTGATGTCCATCAATTTTACCGACTTCAACGTTCATACCTATTTCTGAATGACCTACATCAATTCTGCACAAAGCAATATTTTTATTCAAAGTAGGAGACAGACATCCACTTGTGACTACGCCAACTTGGGCTCTTCCAATGTGAACGCAATCACCGTGATTAGCTTTTTCTTTGCCTACAAGTTCTAATCCAACTAATTTCTTTTGCGGATTTTCTTTTCTCTTTATTAATGCCTCTTTACCAATGAAATCTGTTATTTTTGTTTTTAAAGGAACCGTAAATCCAACACCTGCTTCAAACGGGTCAACTTGGCCGTCAAATTCATTACCAAATAATATTAGACCAGCTTCAATTCTTAATAAATCTAATGCCCCAAAACCAGCAGGTATTAACCCTTCATCTTTTCCTGCCTCCATGAGCACATCCCAAACTGCTGTTGCATCAGAAGGATGACACCATATTTCATATCCTAACTCACCAGTGTATCCAGTTCTAGAAACCATTAATGGAATTCCGCTAAGCTTTTTTACTCTGCAGATTGTAAACCTAAACCATTGTAATTCTGAAATAGAAGGTTGTGTTGGTGGAGTAAAAATAAACTTTTCTAAAATTTTTCTACTATTTGGTCCTTGTAGAGAAATATTATTTATTTGATCAGTAGAGTTTTTAACTAAAACATTAAATTTTTTCTTTTTTGCCTGTTCTTTTAACCATTCACCTGCATATTCATCACCACATACCCATCTAAATCCATGATCACTCATTTTTAACAATGTTCCATCATCAAACATAGAACCATTTTCATAACACATCGAAGAATAAACAATTTGTCCAACTGACAATTTTTTAACATTTCTAGTTAAAGTATAGTCCATCAATTCTTCTGCATCTGGACCTAATATTTCAAATTTTCTTAAGGAAGATAAATCAATTAAAACTGCTTTTTCTCTACACGCTGTATATTCATTTATTACTCCGTGTTTAGTGTAATCATTGGGCAACCAATATCCTCTGGCTTCAACAAAGTTTCTTGTTAATTTAGAAGTTCTTTCATGAAATCCTGTATTTTTTGTTAGTTTTAATTCTGAGTCTGGTTTCATTCTAAATGCAAAAGATTTTGTAAATTCTCTTTTTTTTTCATAAGTTCTAACAAAAATATCTGTAGGGTTCCATGAATTACATGGATCTATATCACTTGGACAGGCTGATGTTCCACAGGTTAAATCTTTTAAAGCTCTTAATATTACATAATCTCCAGGTCTAGCAAATGACTCATCAGAAAGTACAGTATTTAAACCTCCTGCTGAAGTGTTAAAAAATAAATTTATAGCGTGCCATCCTTTTTGTCTATTAACCCCAAAATTTTCCATAGCACCACTTAAGTTATCTGAACAATTGGGATGCCCAAAATAACCAGCGTCTTCGTAATACTTTGATGTACAAGCAAGATTAAAAGTGTCATGTCTACCAACAGTATCTCTTATTACCTCTACTAAAGGTTCATGATCTGTATCATAAAATTTTGAATACAATCCCGGTCCTGGAAAAGTATTACCCATAAAGGTCCTAGTTGTTTGCCAATCTAAACCTTTCTCTACACCTTTACCTAATTTAGCTGTATCGAAAGCAACAAAATCTGAACATTGTCTACCAGTTGGACAAATTATTTGAATATAATCTCCTTCTTTAACTTCAAAAGAAATTGCTGATTGTTTTGCAATATTTTTTTCGTCTAGAGGATCAAAAATTGGATCTGGAATTATTCTATGTTCTTTATATTCAACAATATTATTTCTTTTAATAAATAAAGTTAGTTCAGTAGGAGGATTTTGTTCATGAACTAACATATCATTGCCAGGGGCAGCAAAAATACAATAACATTTATCTTTTGAGCTTATTTTAATTTTTTCTCCTGGTGGAGCGTTTTTATCAAAAAGGATTGAAGATTTAGACTTTAAAATTTTAAGATTTCTTTTTTCTAATTGACGCAATGCAATTTTTGAACTTTCTTCATTTCTATTTAAAATTTTAATTATATCATTATCTAATTTAGAAGATTTTAAATTTAAAATCGATGGATCTGAATTTCCATCAGAATTAAAAACTACTATTTCACAAATTTGATTTCCTTCATTATTAATAATTTCAATTTCATCATCTGGAAAAATCTGAACTCCTGTAAGTCCACCACCATTAATTACATATCTTTCAACCCCAGGTGGCAAAACATTTAAACCAGGTTCATTTATTCTTAAATTTTCTTCTAACATTTTACATCTCTGATTACTTATTTAAGAGAATAAATCAGTACTGATTAATTGTATATATATATTTTAGTACCAACTTCTGTTGACTGTAAGATTAAATTTAAGGATAATTGAATACTTAATATATTAAGAGAGGAGAAATAAATGAAGAAACTTTTATCAATAATTTCTGCTTTTTTGATTACATTTGCTCTAAGTTTTACAGGTGCAAATGCAGATAAAAGCGGAGTTGTTAAAATCCCAACACACAATTGGTCAAGTCAATTAGTCGGAGCTGAAGTTGTTGGTGAATTGCTAAAAATGGTAGGTGAGAAAGTAGAATATATTAATATGGACTCACAAGCAGTATATCAAGCAATGGCAGACGGTGATATTGATCTAGTTCATGAAATTTGGGAAGGTGCGTTTGGAGCATCTTATGAAAAAGCAAAAGCTGGTGGTGGAATTGAAGAAATTCTTACTCACGATGCAGTAACTAGAGAGGACTGGTGGTATCCAAACCATGTTGAAAAACTTTGTCCTGGTCTACCAGATTGGAAAGCTTTAAATAAATGTGCAGATCTTTTTGCAAGAGCAGACTCTGGAGGTAAGGGAGTATTTATCGGTGGTCCTGTTGATTGGTTAAAACATGATGCTGAAAAAGTTGAGGCTTTAGGTATGAACTTCATGGTTAAAAATGCAGGTTCTGCAGATGCTATTTGGGCTGAATTAGATGCAGGTGTGGCTCAAGGAAAAGCTGTAGTTGTGTTTAACTGGTCACCAAATTTCATCGGTGCAAAATATCCAGGTAAGTTTGTTGAGTTTCCTAAACATGATCCAGCTTGTACGAAGGATCCTTCATGGGGAATTAATAAAACTGCACTTTATGATTGTGGAAACCCAGCAAGTGGTTATTTAAAATTAGCAGTTAATGCTGATTTCAAAAAAAATCATCCTGCGGGATATAAGTTGTTGAAACAGATGAACTTTTCTGGTCCAGACATTGACAAAATGGCTAACTATAAGGATACAGATGGTTTAGAAGTATCAGCAGCTGCTCAAAAATGGTTAGATGATCACAAATCTAAATGGAGCAATTGGATTAAGTAATTTTTAATCTATTTAGAAACGAACCGACATAATCTTAAGTCGGTTCGTTTTTTTTTTATTTTGTGTTAAGTTCTCTTAACTTTTTTTATTATGGACAATCAAATCAAAATTTCATGTTCAAATATTTGGAAATTATATGGAGAGAATCCAGAAAAGTTTTTAAAAGAAAATAATAATAATCCATCAACTGAACAACTAAAATCACATAAATATATACCTGCGGTTAGAGATGCATCTATCGATGTAAAAACTGGAGAAATATTGGTTATTATGGGATTGAGTGGATCTGGTAAGTCAACATTATTAAGATGTATGTCTAAACTTATTCAACCAACTGATGGGCAGGTTTTTTTTGAGGGTAAAGATTTATTAAAAGCTAGCGATAAAGAGTTAATCGAAATAAGAAGACATAAAATGGGAATGGTATTTCAACATTTTGCTTTATTACCTCACAGAACAGTTTTACAAAATGTTGCATTTCCTTTAGAGGTGCAAGGAATAGAGCCTATTAAAAGAGAAGATAGAGCAAAAGAGGTCATTAAATTAGTTGGTCTCGAAGGAAGAGAAAAATATTATCCTAGAGAACTTTCGGGTGGTCAACAACAAAGAGTTGGACTAGCAAGGTCTTTAGCGGTTGAACCAGATGTTTGGTTTTTAGATGAACCTTTTTCTGCTTTAGATCCATTGATTAGAAAAGAGATGCAAAATGAGTTTTTGAGACTTCAAAATATGCTTAAAAAAACAATTGTTTTTATCACCCATGATTTTGATGAAGCAATCCGATTGGCAGATAGAATAGCAATAATGTATGAAGGATTAATAGTCCAAGTAGGTACTCCTGAAGAATTAATCACAAAGCCTGCTACTGATTATGTTGCAGAATTTACAAAAGATATTCCTAGATCCAAGTTATTAAACGCTGAAAGTGTTATGAATAATGAGGATAAAAAACTCTATGATAATACTGTTAACTATAAAGAAAAGATTGAAAAAATCGCATCAAAAGTTTTAAAATCCGAAGGATCTTATTCTGTTATTGATGAAAATAAAAAAGTTATTGGTTCATTAAGCAAAAAAGAAATAATCAAAGCTTTATTTGCAGAAGATAAGAATGAATAAAATTAAAACCATTTTTAAGGGAAAATTTTTATTTATTTTTGGACCATTCTTTTTGTTATGGTTGCTTCGTTATATTGTTCCTAATTATACGATTTCATCTAAAACACCACATTGGGCTTATATACCTCCAAAAAGTTGCTTGGGAGGATGCGGATCAATAGATGGATTTATACCTTTTGTAGATTGGACAAACGCATTAATTCAATTTCTAAGAAAGTATGAAATTTTCGGTTTGTTTACTTTTAGAGATTTCACAAGAGGTATAGCAAACTACGTCGATAAATTTTTAGATTTTACAGAAGCAGTCTTGCATAAAGGTTTTCCAAGCTACGAAATAGGACCTTTACCGTGGATATTTATAATAACTCTTACAGTAATATTAGGTTTTTATTTAAGAGGTTGGAGATTGGCATTGTTGGGTGGAACATGTTTTGCGTACTTAATATTATTTAGTAAACGGGGAATATGGGAACTATCAATGAAATCTTTAGCAGCTATTTCTGTCTCTGCACCTTTGGCTGCATTAATAGGATTGTGTTTGGGTATACTTGCGGTCAAGAGAAAAAGATTTGCAAACTTTTTATGGCCAATGTTAAATATTTTACAATCTTTACCTCATTTTTCTTATTTAATACTGGTAGTTATATTTGTTGGAATAGGCACTAAAGCTGGAGTTATTGCAACCGTAATATTTGCTTTTCCACCAATGGCTAGATTAACTATTTTAGGATTACAAAATATATCACAAGAAATAAAAGAAGCTGGGGTAATGGCTGGTTGCACAAAGTGGCAAATGCTGTTCAAAGTTGAAATTCCTGCAGCTAGATCTCCAATTATGTTGGGAATAAACCAAGTTATTATGCAATGTCTTGCAATGATAGTTATAGCTGCATTTATTGGACAACCTGGTTTAGGCCATGACTTGTTAATTAGATTGCAAGGCTTAAGGTTAGGTGAGGCTTTTGAAATTGGTGTTGCAGTTGTTTTGATTGCAATTACACTTGATAGGTATAGTCAAGCTTTAGCATTAAAAGAACCAGAGCGAAGAGAGGGAAATTTTTTAAAGAGAAATCCATATTTGTGCGCAACTTTTTTTGCAATTATAATTTGCTCTATCTTAGTTTTTCTTTTTCCATTTTTTAATGAATATCCAAAAGATTTAACAGTTTCAGCATCTGTGTATTTAGATAATGCCATTAAATCATTTACAAGATCTTTATTTGTACCATTAGGAATTTTTAGAGATTGGATGTTAATATATTTTTTGATGCCTCTTAAAGCTGTATTTCAATCTATGCCATGGAC
>CACJGL010000025.1 GCA_902592965.1 uncultured Pelagibacteraceae bacterium | reverse complement strand
GTTATTATTTTTTTTGTAATACCATCCAACCAGATCATTATCAGATTGAATAGTTACTTTTTCGATTTTGTGAGATAGAGGTCCCTCATCTAAATAATTATTTTCTCCAGGATGGTATAATAATTTTCTTTGATAAAAATAAACTATTAGAGAAACTCCAAAGTAAATAATAAAAATATAAATCAGAATTTTTGCAAATAACATTTTAGGCTTTAATTTCATTTTTACTTTTTCTTCTTACCAAATAAATACCAAAAAATACAAATATGGTGCCTATTAAATGATAATTCTCCAAAATCTCAGAAAAAAATATTATTCCATAAAAAGCTCCATAAATTGTGTAGAGGTATAGTGTGAAACCAGTGGTTGATGGTCCTAAGTATTTAATAGTTAATGTGTATAGTGAGAAAGCAATTATACCTGGAGAAATTGCTGCAAACAAAATCCAATAATAAAATTCTTCATTGAATAAAGTTTTTTCAAAATAAATATGCTCTATAAAATAAAAAGGCAAAATAGATAAAAAACCAAAGAAAGATATAATTGTTAGTCTTGGAAAAAAATTAAGTTCTGAATTCCATTGAAAAAGCATAACTGTATAAATCGCCCAGCCTAATGCTGCTCCTAACATCCAAAAATCTCCGGAAGCAAATTTTAATTCAAGAAGTAAATTGATATCGCCCTTTAAAATTACAGCAAACACTCCAACTAGACAAAAAAGTAAGCCAATAAATTGAAAAATATTTATCTTATCTTTAAAAAGAAAATATGAGATTAAAATTATAAATATTGGTGAAGAAGTATAAAGAATTCCCATATTAACAATGGTTGTAGATGAACCAGCCATATATGGAAATATTCCACAAACACCACATCCCATCAAACCTAGAAAAAAACTTCTTTTACTCTCTTTTTTAATAGTCTGAAAATTTTCAACTAAATATTTATAATTTAGGACGAATAAAATAATGAAAAAAATAAACCATCTCCAAAAAGATAAAGATATGGGAGGAACATCATCAACACCGCCTCTTGCTACAATTAAATTACTAGCCATAAAAAGTGGCTGAAATAATAATAGAAAATATCCAATAAAATTTTTATTCATTTTTATTTGATATTAAAAAAAATAAGTAACTTAAAATGCATAAAAATAAAAAAATTGAAAAAGAAATTTGATAGCTCATTGTAATAGTAGCACCTAAATTTCTGGAAAAATCTATTATTAAACCAATTATCCATTGTACAAAAAAAGTACCAGAAAATAAAAATACATTGAATGAAGTTAAAGATTTTCCTGCTAGTTTAGTAGGAAAATTTAATGCTATTGCTGGTTGGGTTAAAGAAATTACTATTGATGATAAAATATAAAGAGTGAACATGGTTGCACCAGCTTTGTCTCCCATTATGACTATTAAAAATAAAATTATATAACTTACAGGAAGTGTAAATTTTACAATTCTCATACTGTCAATTCCCTTGGAAGATAGTTTTGGCAAAAAATATCCCCATATTAAAAAAGAAAAAAGCATAGTTACATTTATCCAAAATAAACCTGTCGCACTTTGTATTGCATCATAACCCGTCACATTTAGCATCCATGGACCAGCCCACAATGTTTGTATTGCTTGAACACCTCCATAATTAAAAAATGCAAGCGGTACTAAGCTAATAAAGAATTTATTTTTCCATATATGGGAAAGATTTTGAAGATTATTATTTTGGTCTTCATCCCTCTTAGTTTCCCACGAAGGTATTAAAATTGATATTAATATTATGCTTATCAAAATTAAAGAGGCTATAATTAAAAAAATAGATCGCCAACCAATTATTGGTAATAAAATTTGAACTGGTAGAGTTGATGCAACAAATCCAAAATTTGCAACCATCAACATCCATGAATTTGCACGTTGTTGATATTTTTCTTCAAACCATACTCTGTAACCAGTTAAAGGACCCATTAAACAAGCAGCAACACCTACACCAATGAAAATTCTAGAGATTAATAAACCTGCAAAACTTTTAGCAAAAGCAAATGAAATAGTTCCAATAAGAGCAATGATTAATAAATATCCGATAACTTTTTTTGGACCAAATCTATCTAATAACATACCGGTAGGAATTTGCATGAGCGAAAACCCTAGAAAATATCCTCCAGCTAAAAGTCCAAGATTTGCAGCACTTAAATTGAATTCAGTTGAAAGAGCAGGTGTTAATGTTGCGGTAATTGACCTCAGTAAATTTGATATAAAAAAGCCAAAGGCAAATACAGAAAAAATTAGAATACTTTTATTTATTTTATTGATCATTTATATTTTTTATGAAATTACAGTTCTATTATGAATAATCATTCAACAAAAGATAAAGATGCCATTTCTTCAAATGGTATGGCCGCAACATCACATCCAATAGCTACAGAAGAAGCTCTTAGAATATTGCAAAAAGGTGGAAATGCAGTGGATGCAGCTATTGCAGCTTCTGTTGTTCTGTCTGTTGCAGAGCCTAATGCCACAAGTATAGGTGGAGATTGTTTTGCAATAATAAAAATGAATGGCAAAGACCCTGTTTCATATAATGGATCAGGTATTGCTCCAGCTAAAGCAAATTTTGATTATTTCAAGGAAAAGAATATAGATAAAATTGGTCTAACAAGTCCTCACGCTGTAACTATTCCTGGTGCATTAGATGCTTGGAATTCAATTCATAATGATTTTGGAAAACTCGATTTTGAGGAGTTGTTTCACAAAGGTATAGATATTGCAAAGAATGGTTTTAAAGTGACTAAAGTTGTTGCTAACGCCTGGAGCAACGTATTTAATAAATTAAACGATAACCCATATTCTAGAAAACATATGCTAAATAATGGTAAGAGTTATCAATTTAATGAGGTAAATAAAAATCCTGCACTTGGAGAGACTCTCAAAAAAATTTCAAAAAATGGAGTTAAAGAATTTTATGAAGGATCAATTGCTGAAGATTTAGTTAAAACTTTAAAAGAGTTTGGGGGCTTACATACAATTGAAGATTTCCATAAGCAAAAAACTATTAAATCAGACACTTTATCAGATAGATATAGAGATATTATCATTCATCAATGTCCTCCGAGTGGCCCTGGAATAACAGTTTTAGTAATGATGAAATTATTAGAAAAGTTAGGTATTGAAAAATATGATGTGAATTCATTTGAAAGGTTCCATCTTGAAGCAGAAGTTACAAAGCAGGCTTATAAACTTAAAGAGGAAAATATTGGTGATCCAGAATTTGTAGATTTAGATTTAAAAAAAATATTAAGTGAACAAAACATTGATAATATCTCAAAAAATATATCTATTAATGGCTGCGCAGATGTAGGAGATCTAAATATTCCAAACCATCCTGAAACAGTTTATTTAAGTGTAGTAGACAGAGATTTAAATGTAGTTTCAATAATAAATTCTGTTTGCTATGCTTTTGGATCTGGAATAACAGGTGATAAATCTGGAGTGGTTCTTCACAATAGAGGAACTAATTTTAGAGTTGAAGAAGGTCATCCTAATTGTATTCAAGGATTAAAAAGACCACTACATACCATAATTCCTGGAATAGTTATGAACAACAAAGGAGAATGTGAATTATCTTATGGAGTAATGGGAGGACAATATCAACCTGTTGGACAAGTTCATGTTTTAAATAGCATTATTGATTATAACTTAACTCCTCAACAAGCCATTTCATTTCCTAGAGCTTTCCATTTCAATAACATTTATAAATTAGAGAAAAGTATTGATGAAAAAATTTTTAATAATTTAAAAGAAGTCGGTCATAATGTTGAGTATATAGATGGTACTCATGGAGGTGGACAAGCAATTCAAATAGACAGAGAAAAAGGAAATTTAGTTGGCGGTTCAGATCCAAGAAAAGATGGATACGCAAAAGGTTATTAATTTAAATGAACTCTAGAATTGTTAGGAATATTATAGAAACACAAAATGATAATCGAATTGCAATAACATCTGAAAGTAGTTCTCCACTAAAATTTGTTGATTTAAAATCATTAATAGAAAGAATTTCAAAACAATTATCAGGTAACGGTATTAATAATAAAGATCGTGCAGCAATAGTTTTGCCAAACGGTCCTTACATGGCAACTAGTTTTTTGGCGATTTCAAGCTACATGTCTGCTGCGCCTTTAAACCCTAACTATAAATCTGAAGAATTCGAATTTTACCTAGAGGATTTAAATCCTAAGATAGTGATTGTAGAGAAAAATTCTAAAAATCCAGTAGTAGAAGTCGCAAATAAATTAAAAATTCCTGTTTGCGAAATAAAATCAGACGGAAATACTTTAAGCGGAGATTTCAATCTTTTTGAAAAAAGCAGTGATTATGTTTTGCCAGGCGAAGATCATGAAGCTCTTGTGCTTCATACTTCGGGCACTACATCAAGACCTAAGATTGTTCCATTAACAAATAAAAATATTTTTTCTTCGGCAGATAATATCTCCAAAAGTCTAAATTTAACTGATAAAGATCATTGTCTAAATATTATGCCATTATTTCATATACATGGCTTAATTGCAGTTCTTGCAGCCTCTATGAAGGTAGGGGCATCTGTATGTGCAAGTAGTGGATTTAATGCATTAAAATTTTTAGATAATGCAAAAAGAGAGAAAATAACTTGGTATTCTGGAGTACCAACAATGCATCAAGCAATATTGATGAGAGCAGATAAAAATCTAGAAACTGCTAAACAATTAAATCTTAGATTTTTAAGATCATCATCAGCATCTCTACCTCCAGCTGTATTTGAAAAACTAAATGAGGTATTTAATTGTCCAGTAATAGAAGCATATGGAATGACGGAAGCTACTCATCAAATGACCTCAAATCCATTACCGCCTAAGTCCCAAAAACCTGGATTTGTAGGAATTCCTGCTGGGCCAGAAGTTTGTATTATGGATACTAATAACAAGATTTTAAATCAAGGAGAAGAGGGAGAAGTTTGCATTAAAGGTGAAAATGTTACTTCCGGATATGAAAATAATCCAGATGCAAATAAAAATAGCTTTTCAAATGGTTGGTTTAGAACAGGCGATCAGGGATATTTTGATAAAGATGGTTATCTAAAAATCTCTGGAAGATTAAAGGAAATAATAAATAAAGGTGGCGAAAAGATTTCACCTTTAGAAGTCGATAATATTCTTATGGATCATCCAAATATTGAGCAAGCCGTTTGCTTTGGATATGAGGATAAAATGCTTGGAGAAGATATAGCTACCGCAATAATCATAAAAGAAGGCATGAAGTGTACTGAAGATGATATAAAAATTTATGCAAATGAAAAACTTGCAAAATTTAAAATTCCAAAGAAAATATTTTTTGTAAATGAAATTCCTAAAGGTGCAACAGGTAAACTACAAAGAAATACTTTAGCTAAAAAGTTTGGATTAGTGAACTGATGACTAAAATTTGTATATTTGGAGCGGGGTCTATTGGTGGATTTATTGCTACGAGTCTAAAAAAAACAAATGCACAAGTCTCTTTAATTGCTAGAGGAGAACATAAGAAAGCAATAGAGCAAAATGGATTAACTTTTATAAGAGATGATAATAAAGTTAATTTTAAATTTGATGTAACAGACAATCCTAAAGATTTGGATGAACAAGATTTCATAATTATTTCTGTAAAAGCTAATGCTATTAGTAAAATTTCAGAAAGCTTAAAACCAATTATGGGTAAAAAAACTTCAATTATATGCGCCATTAATGGATTACCTTGGTGGTACTTTCATAAAGCTAATACGGGTACCAAATTAGACAATCAAATAGTTGAAAGTGTTGATCCAGGTGGAAAGATATGGCAAACTCTAGGACCTGAAAGAGCAATTGGTTGTGTAGTTTATCCAGCCTGTCAGATATTAGAGCCAGGTGTTATTAAACATAATGGTAATGGTGAACGATTTTCTTTAGGTGAACCAGATGGAACCAGATCAGAAAGACTAAAAATAATATCAAGTTTATTCATAGAAGGGGGTTTAAAAGCTCCTCAGAAGAAAAATTTAAGGGACGAAATTTGGGTGAAACTGTGGGGGAACTGTTCTTTCAACCCAGTAAGTGCTCTAACAAATAAAACTATGGATGAAATGGGTAATGATCCTGAAACTTACAATTTAATAAAAGTTTTAATGCAGGAGTGCCAACAAGTTGGAGAAAAAATCGGAGTTAAATTCAATATATCAATAGAGGATCGAATTAAGGGTGGAGTCTCAATTATAGGACATAGACCTTCGACCGCTCAAGATTTAAATGCTGGCAAACCATTAGAAATAGATCCAATAATTGGTTCAATTATAGAAATTGCAAATAAGCTTGATTTAAATGTTCCAAAATTAAAAGAGATTAATGAAAAATTAAAGTCCAAGGCAGAAGACTTGGGTCTTTATACAAGATCAGAATTAATTGATAAATTAACAGTTTAAAAATTTAGTGAAATATCTCTATGTATTGAATTACATTTAGATACATAGATAGCTTGCTCTTTGGTTAGTTTAGACTGCAACCTTAATCCGATTGTTTCTTTGATTGCATTATTATATTCCTCAAGTTTTGGCATTAAGTTTTCTTTAGCATTTGCTCTCCAGCTAACTTCTTTATTGAATAACTCAACAACTTCTTTTGATTTTGTTCTAATCGCCATTGGATCAAGTTCGTCTGAGTCTACCATTGATAATAAATCATCTACACTATTTAAAAATTCATCCATTCCAGAGATCTCACTCAACTTGTCAAACAATCCATCCATAATTGTAACTGATCTTTCATATACTTTTGTATTGCTTTCCATGGCTATAAAATAATCTAACTGTTTAATATCTTTTGATACTTCTTGAAGTTTTACTCCATCGTTTATGAACAATGCAAACTGATCAAGTAGATCGTAGGCTTCATCTACATTCTTTCTATATCTTTTTGTTGTTGTATTTTTAGCTTTATTTATTTTGTCGAATTCTGAATTCTTAGCTTGCCAAGTTTCAGGTATTGAGTTTTGAATTTCCTCAATTTCAAGTTTTACATCTTCAATTCTTAATTCTATTTTATTTTTCTCATCTAATTCGTCATCATCTAAATTTCTAATCTCTGCTTTATATTTTTCTATTTTTTTATTTAATTTAAGTATTTTCTTTTGCTTTTTTCTAACAGTGAAATGCAGATCCCTATAATCAACAGCATATGCGTTGTATTCAACCTCTACTTTTTTTAATTTGTCG
>CACJGL010000024.1 GCA_902592965.1 uncultured Pelagibacteraceae bacterium | reverse complement strand
TATTAATGAATTTAAAATTGAAAATCAGAATAGACCAAAAAAAGAAATAATTTATCCTATTGCTCTTATTCTTTTATCAATCTTTGGTTATTTAAATATAAGAAGAAGAATTTAGCTTAGGCCTGCATGAGGTAACTTGCGTTGAAGTATTTTCCAAATACCTGTAGCAGATGCAATTATTTTACCTTTACATTCTAAATAGCACTCTAAAAAAACCATGCTTTTTGTTTTTTTTTTAATTTTTACATATCCAAAAATTTCATCACCAATAGTTGAAGGCCCGATAAAGTTAATATTAAGTGTTATAGTAACACAAGGTTGATTACCCGAAATTCTATGGGCTCCAGATCCACACCCGGTATCTATAATCGATGCTATATACCCACCATGAGTTATGCCAGCTCTGTTAAGATGGTTTTTTTTTATTTTAGTTTTAAATTCATATTTAGTTTTTGAGATATCTCTTAGTAGCAAACCACCATTGTGTCTCATGAAACCTTTTTTAACACTAATTTGTTTAAATTTTTTCATTAAATTATTAAAGTTATTAAAATTAATATTATTAGCACTATTACAAAAAAATAAATTACCGATTTTTG
This sequence comes from uncultured Pelagibacteraceae bacterium, assembly GCA_902592965.1. Classification (GTDB taxonomy): domain Bacteria; phylum Pseudomonadota; class Alphaproteobacteria; order Pelagibacterales; family Pelagibacteraceae; genus Pelagibacter. Next base: position 6,813 of record CACJGL010000024.1, on the reverse strand, counting down.
CAAAGATATTTTCATTTTTCCTTCTTTTTTGGTGCGCCTGCTAGGAGTCGAACCCAGAACCTCCTGGTCCGTAGCCAAGCGCTCTATCCAATTGAGCTACAGGCGCTAAATATAATCTATTCTTTTAACATTTATTATTAATTTTACTAAATTTTAATAATGGTCAAAAATATACATCTATTAAAAGTAAATAATATATATATATACAAATAGCGAAATGAGTGAAAAATTACTAGTTCCAGACATTGGAGATTTTGAAGAAGTAGAAATCATAGAAATTCTTGTAAAAGAAGGTGATAAAATCTCTAAAAATGACCCTGTAATAACTTTAGAAAGCGATAAATCAAGTGTTGAAGTACCATCTGCTTTTGAGGGTGTTGTAGATAGTATTAACATAAAGATTGGTGATAAAGTTTCTAAAGGAGATTTGATACTAACATTATCCTCTGAAAATGGAACTCAGCAAAAACAAGAAATTATTGAAAAGATACCACCCGCAACGGAAAAAATAATTGCGGAAGCAGAAAATTCTAATGGATATAATAATTCTGAATTAGATACTAGTGCACATAAAGAGATCAAAGCAGAAAATACACAAGTAGAAGAACATAATGAAAGATTAGAAATAGTTGAAAATAATAATGATATTGATCCTCAAGAGACAAAAGAATGGTTAGAATCTTTGTCTGCTGTAGTTCATTCTGAAGGACCTGAGAGAGCTCATTTTTTAATTAAACAATTAATTGATCAGGCATATAAAGAAGGATCAAATATACCCTATACACAAAATACACCATACATAAACACTATACCAGCAGATGAAGAGATAAAATCTCCAGGCGATCAAAATATTGAAAGAAAAATCAGAGCACTAATTCGATGGAATTCAGCAGTGATGGTTGTCAGAGCAAACATGAGAGATCCTTCATTAGGAGGTCACATTGGGACATTTGCTTCAGCAGCAACTCTTTATGATATTGGAATGAATCATTTTTGGAGAGCTAAAAGCAATAAATTTGGTGGAGATTTAATTTATTTCCAAGGACATTCAGCGCCAGGTATTTACGCTAGAGCTTTTTTGGAAGGAAGACTTGAAGAGAAGCAATTAGATAGATTCAGACAAGAAGTTTACCCAGGAGGTTTGTCATCTTATCCCCATCCATGGCTGATGCCTAAGTTTTGGCAGTTTCCAACTGTTTCTATGGGTCTTGGACCAATGATGGCAACTTATCAGGCAAGATTTATGAAATATCTTATTAATAGAAAATTAATAAAAGATGAGAATAGAAAAGTTTGGTCTTTTTTAGGGGATGGTGAAATAGATGAGCCAGAAGCTCTAGGATCTATTGGTTTAGCAGCAAGAGAAAAGTTAGATAACTTGATTTATGTTGTGAACTGCAACCTACAAAGATTAGATGGTCCAGTAAGAGGTAATGGTAAAATAATTCAAGAATTAGAGGGAATTTTTAGAGGAGCTGGCTGGAATGTAATAAAAGTCATTTGGGGGTCATATTGGGATCCTTTACTTGCAAATGACAAATCAGGTTTACTTGTAAAAAGAATGAACGAAGCAGTTGATGGAGAATACCAAGCCTTTAAAGCAAAAGGCGGTTTATACGTTAGAGATAACTTCTTTGGAAAATATCCTGAACTCAAAAATCTAGTTGCAAGTTATACAGACAGCGATATTTGGAAATTAAATAGAGGTGGTCACGACCCGCATAAAGTTTATGCTGCTTATCATAAAGCTGTTAATACAAAAGACAGACCAACAGTCATATTAGCTAAAACAATTAAAGGATACGGTATGGGAAAATCTGGTGAAAGTATAAATACAACCCACCAACAAAAAAAATTAGGTGTAGATGATTTACTATATTACAGAGATAGATTTGATGTTCCATTAACAGATGAACAAGTCAAAAATATAGAATATTTTAGACCTGATGAAAATTCAGAGGAAATAAAATATTTAAAAAAAAGAAGATTAGCTTTGGGAGGATATATTCCTGAGAGATCGTCTTTTTCGAAACCAATCAAAACACCGAGTAATGATATTTTTGACTTTATGAAAAAATCAACCGGTGAAAAAGAAATGTCAACTACTATGGCACTTGTTAGGATGTTGACGAATTTGCTAAGAGATAAAAATGTTGCTCCAAGACTTGTTCCTATAATACCGGATGAAGCAAGAACATTTGGTATGGAAGGTTTTTTTCAAAAAATAGGTATATATGCGCATGAAGGTCAAAAATATGAGCCAGAGGACTCTGCTCAACTAAGCTCATACAAGGAAGAGAAAAGTGGTCAAGTTTTAGAGGAAGGAATAAATGAGGCTGGATCCATGGCATCATGGATAGCCGCAGGAACATCGTATTCAAACCACGATATTGAAATGATACCAATTTATCTTTTTTATTCTATGTTTGGTTTTCAAAGAACTGGAGATTTTGCGTGGGCGGCTGGAGATAGTCAAACAAGAGGATTTCTAATTGGAGCTACAGCTGGAAGAACAACTTTGGCTGGAGAAGGTCTTCAACATCAAGATGGTCACAGTCATTTATTAGCATCAACAATTCCAAATTGTGTTTCTTATGATCCAACCTTTCATTATGAATTAGCTACAATTTTTAAAGAAGGTTTGAGAAGAATGCATGAAAAACATGAGAATATTTTTTACTACATTACAACAATGAATGAAAATTATTCCCATCCAGAGATGCCCAAAGATTGTGAAGAAGGCATATTAAAAGGGATGTATAAAATAAAAGATTTCAATAAGAATAAAAAGAATAAGATTCAATTATTAGGTTCAGGAACAATTTTAAGAGAGATGATGGAGGCAGCAGAAATTTTACAAAATGAATATCAAGTAGATAGTGAAGTATGGAGTGTTACTAGCTTTAATGAATTAAGAAGAGATGGACTTGAAACAGAGAGGTATAACTTGCTTAATCCGGGAGAAAAGAAAAAAATCTCTTACGTTGAAAAATGCCTTGGAAAAACCGAAGGCCCTATTTTAGCAGCCTCAGATTACATGAGAATGAATTCTGACCAAATTAGACCTTACATAAATAAAAGTTTTTATTCATTGGGTACAGATGGATTTGGTAGAAGTGACACTAGAAAAAATCTAAGAAAATTTTTTGAAGTAGATAAAGAGCATATAGTTGCATATGGCTTAAGTATTTTATCTAATGAACAATTAATTGCTTCTAAACATGCAGTAGATGCAATTAAAAAATATAAAATTGATAAAGATAAGCCTATGCCTACAAAATTATAATGAGCGAGAAAGAAGTATTAGTTCCCAACATTGGTGATTTTAAAGATGTTGAAGTAATTGAGGTATTAATAGAAGCAGGATCAAATATTAATAAAGATGACCCAATAATTACAATAGAAAGCGATAAATCAAGTGTTGAGATCCCAAGCCCATACTCGGGTAGTGTTAAAAAAGTTAATTTAAAAGTTGGTGATAAGGTTTCAGAGGGTTCATCAATACTAATAATTGGTTCAGAAGAAGAAAAACCAAATAAGCAAATTGAAGAAGAGGTCAAAAAGATTAAAGAAGAAACAATTATACAAAAACTCCCTGAAACAGTAATTTCAAAACCAAAAGAAATATTACAAAATAATAAAGTTAGTGTATTCAAATCAAGTAAAGCACTTGCTAGCCCAAAAACTAGAAAATTTGCAAGAGAACTTGGTGTTGATATTAATAATGTAATTGGATCACAAAGATCTGGAAGAATTATAGAAGAAGATATAAAAAAATTTGTATCATCTAATTTTAATAAACCCCAAGAAGAAAAGAAGGCTCAATCTATAAAACCATCAGAATATGATCATGCTGATTTTGGAGATGTAGAAATTCAAGATATACCAAGAATTAAAAGAATTGCTGCTCCACATTTATCAAATTCTTGGCAAACAATTCCGCATGTTACTAGTTGTGATGAAGCAGATATTACAGAGTTAGAGGAATTTAGACAAAATTTGACTGATACTTTTACTGGAGAGAAAAAGAAAATTACTCCATTGGCTTTTATTATAAAAGCAGTCGTGGAAGCTTTAAAAGTTTTTCCAAGATTTAATAGTTCAATTGATAATATTGAAAATGGAAAAATAACGTTAAAAAAATACTTCCATGTAGGAATTGCAGTTGATACTCCCAACGGATTAATGGTGCCTAAAATAAGAAATGCCAACCAAAAGAATATAGATCAAATAAGCAAGGATCTAAAAAAAGTAAGCGATGATTGCCGAAATTTGAAGATAGATAAAAAAGAATTTTATGGCGGATCTATAACTATAACAAGCCTAGGTGGTATTGGAGGAACTTATTTTACTCCTATTATAAATTATCCGGAGGTTGCTATTTTAGGAATAGGTAGGACTTATATTAAACCTGTCTTTATTGATGGAGAATTTAAACCTAGAACAATGTTGCCTTTATCTCTTTCTTATGATCATAGAATTATTGACGGGGCTGAAGGTTCAAGATTTAATAATGAATTAAAAAATAACCTTGGTAAAAATTTTGCCTATAAATTAGCTAAGTAATGATTAAAAATTTTAAACTTTTAAATAATAAAACTATATTTTACTTTAATGACAATAAGTTTGAAACATTTCCTAATATTTGGTTAAGGGATCATATTAAGAATAAAGAAAACTGGGATTTTAAAACCAATCAAAGAATAACATATACAGCAAATTTAGACATTAATATTAAAGTCAAAAAAGCAAAATTATTAAAAAAAGGAAAATTCATTGAAATCTTATGGTCTGATGAAAATATACCAACCAAATATTCATATGAATTTTTAAAAAAATTCGTTAAAAAAGGGTGATACTAAAAGTGATACCCAATTTTGGAAAGATAAAGACATAAAAAATCAAATTTTTATTAACTATAAGCAATTACAAACTAAAGTTGGATTTAAAAATTTATTAAAAAAAATCCAGATATATGGTTTTGCAGTTGTAAAAAATTGTTCAAAGAATTTAAACTCTGTAGAAAATATAGCTAAAAAAATAGGTTATGTCAGAAATTCAATTTTTGGAGGATTGTGGACTTTTGAGTCAAATAATAAAAAAGCAGACAGTGCATATTCAAACCAAGAACTGAGACCACATACAGATTCTACATATAGTAATGATGCGCCTGGTTTACAATTACTACTTTGTTGTAAGTATGAAGCTAAAGGCGGAGATTCTATAATGGTTGATGGATTTAAATTGGCAAATGAAATTAAACAAAAATATAAAAAACATTTTAAAACTTTAACAACTACAAAAGTTAAAGGTTCTTACATTGGAGACGGTGTTCTCCTTGAAGCAAAAAGACCAATAATAAAATTAAATGAAAAAAATAATTTTGAGCAAATTAGTTTTAATAATTATGATAGAGCGCCTTTTAGAGAAACTAATAAGAAAACAATTGATTTTTATAAAGCAATTAAAGTATTTGATACGATGGCAAACCAAAAGCAATATCAGTGGAGGCATATTTTAAAACCTGGTGAATTACTGATTTTTAATAATTGGAGAGTAATGCATGGTAGAGGCGCATTTTCAGGTATAAGAAAAATGGCTGGTTGCTATATCAATAAAGAGGATTTTGATAGCTGTTGTAGAATGAATAATATTATCTAAATTTAATTAAATTAATGTCCAAAACTACATCGCTTATATGCGCTTTGATAACAACATTTATTTGGGGTACTGCTTTTATTGCTCAAGACACAGGCATGGACAATATTGGTCCATTAACATTCAATGCATCAAGATTTTTTGTTGGTTTCCTTACAGTCCTACCCATTGCTTTAATTTTAGAGAGAAAAAAAATTAATTATGAAATCAATTCTAATAAAAAATTATTTTTAAAATATTTATTTTTAATGGGTATATCATTATTTTTGGGCACCTACTTGCAGCAAGCCGCATTACAATACACAAATATAGCTAATGCAGCTTTTTTTACGGTTTTTTATGTTCCATTAGTTCCAATTTTATTATTTTTTATTTATTCTATCAAAGTCCATTGGAGTCTTTGGCCTTCAATAGGTTTATGTATAATAGGTGTTTACCTATTAAGTGATTTTTCAAACTCAGAAATTATGATGGGTGATGCTTTAGTTATTCTATGCTCACTATTTTGGGCTTTACATATAATTTTTGCTGGAAAATTCATGGAGAAATTTAATATACCGATTTTTTATGCAGCATTACAAGCAGCTCTTGTTTTTAGTTTATCTCTTACATTTGCTTTTATTTTGGAGGAAGTAGTTATTACAAAAATTTTAACGGAGTATAGTTCAATATTATATGCAGGCGCATTATCTGGGGGAATTGCTTTTACTTTACAAATGTTTGCACAAAAAAATATTGAAGAAGCTCCTGCAGCAATAATTTACTCTCTTGAAGGTGTCTTTGCAACAATTGCTGGATGGATTATTTTAAGTCAAGTTCTTAACATAAATAATATTATAGGATGTGTATTAATTCTTATTGCTGTAATATTTTCTCAAGTTGCTCCAACGTCAAAAAAATTATAAGTATATAATTGAAAAAAGAATAATGCTTAAAACTATTCTATAAATAACAAAAAAACTCAAACTAAACATTTTAACATAAATAAGAAAATATTTAATTGTAAAATAAGAAAATAAAAATGAAGCTGAAGTAGAAAAAATAAATATAGCATCAAAATTTATTTGATCTTCAATAACATCTTTAAATCCCAAAACACTTGCACCTGCTAAAGCTGGAATAGACAAATAAAAAGCTATCTTAGATGATTCAACT
>CACJGL010000023.1 GCA_902592965.1 uncultured Pelagibacteraceae bacterium | reverse complement strand
ACTGTCCTCCAATTTTATTTAAGTTGTCTATTATTTCACATTTTAATCCAATGATACCTAGTTGGTGTGCACAGAATAAACCTGTGGGTCCGGCTCCAATAATAACTACATCTGTTTTTATCATTAAACTTGTTTCTCCGGCATATGCACAGTTAAACCATCTAAATGATCTGAGACGATTAATTGACAGCTTAATCTACTATTAGACTTAGGTTCAAAGGCTTGATCCAACATATCATCCTCTCCCATTTCTTTGTCTGGGAGTTTTTTAAACCATTCCTCATCTTTAATATACACATGGCAAGTAGCACATGACATGCCTCCTCCACAATCTGCATCAATGCCTGGAATATTATTTTGTACAGCGCCTTCCATTACACTAAGACCATTAGCAACATCAGCTTCATGTTCAGTGCCATTAAATTCTATATATTTGATTTTTGCCATATTTAATAAATAATTCTTATAAACTAATTTGCGACTGCGGCAAATTTTTGAAGTTAATCATTGTTTTTTATTTAGATCAAAAAAAAAGGCAGGTACGTTTTAGCATACCCGCCTCTTTTTAATATTAAAAGCTAATTATCTAGCTCGTGCTCCACCTTGTGAAACTGCTGCTGACCAGATTACTAGACCAAAAGCAATTTTGTTGATGAAGTCTGCTAAGTTGTAAATCACGTTCAATGAGTTAGCGTCTACTCCACCTACCAGGTAACCAAAAATGTAACCTAATGGGTAAATAGCCCAACCGATTGTTACGATCATTCTCATAGCACCCCATGCAGTTGCTAATGGCTTGTTTCCAGTTTTAGCTGCAATTTTTCCAGCTTCACCAGAGAATACTTCATATAAAATGTAGATCCATCCAGCCATACCGACTATGAAACCAAGCATAGCATTGATGTAACCTGCTTCACCTAAGTATCCACCAATTAACATCACAAGCGAACCAATTAATAATCTCCAGAAGATTGCTCCTGGGATTTTCTTAACTGCTGCTAGAATTAAGTAAAACTCGATCATCTGTAATGGTACAGTGATTAACCAATCAATATATCTATATACTGTTGGAGAATCTCCAGTCATTACCCATACATCTCTCATGTACATGTAGTGAATGAATGCAACACCAGTTACAAGACCAGCTACTGTTACTGAAGTTTTCCAGCCTGCTGCAACAGTATTTCTTTCCATGAAGAAGAATACTGTAGCTGCTGCCATACCCATTGCGATTACCCAAAAGGAAATCCCAACGAAGTCGTCAGAAGCTAACATAGCAGTTGCTGCGTTTGCTGCACCAGTAAGACCAAATAGAGCCACTGCTGCTAATGCAAACATTTTAAGTTTTTTCATAAAAAACTCCCTCTCGTTAGTTTTTTTTAGTTTAAATTTAAACTACGGACAAACCACAAAGGTTTATCCAAAGTTAGAGGCTTAATATCAAATTAAATTAGTTTGTTGAAGACTTTTTGCCGCGTTATAAGTGTTGATTTTACTGACTTTTTAAAATTAAATACAACCTGTTGCATAAATTCAATAGAAAAATGACAGCATATAGCAAATCAAAATGAACAGAAATTATAAAGATATTTACGTCGAATCTCTAAAAAATCCTGAGGAATTTTGGCAAAAAGTTTCTGAAGATGTGTTTTGGTTCAAAAAACCAACTAAGATTTTAAAAAAAGACAACCCTCCTTTCTATAAATGGTTTGAAGATGGTGTAACAAATACATGCTACAATGCTTTAGACCTTCACATTGATCAAGGAAGGGGTGATAAAACAGCTTTAATCTATGACAGTCCTGTAACAGAAAGCAAGGCAAAGTTCACTTTCAAAGAATTAAAAGAAAAAGTTTCAAAATTTGCAGGCGCTTTAGATAAGCAAGGAGTTAAAAAAGGAGATCGTGTAATAATTTATATGCCGATGATACCAGAAGCGGTGGTTGCGATGCTAGCATGTGGGAGAATTGGAGCAATTCACTCTGTTGTATTTGGTGGTTTTGCTTCTAATGAATTAGCTAGTAGAATTGATGATAGCAAAGCTAAAATTTTAATCACAGCTTCGTGTGGATTTGAGCCTGGAAGAACAGTTGAGTATAGACCACTTGTAGATGGAGCTTTAAAATTAGCAAAACATCAAATTGAAAAGGTAATACTATTTCAGAGAAAAGATCACGAGGTAAAATTAAATATGCCATTGGAAATAAGTTGGGATGAAGCACTATCTGGAGCTAATGATAAAGATTGTGTTGAGATGGGTGCTAATGATTATGCATACATCCTTTATACTTCAGGGACCACAGGTATTCCGAAAGGGATAGTTAGAGATATTGGTGGCCACATAGTTGCTCTTAAATGGACTATGAAAAATATTTATAACATCGATAAAGACGATGTTTGGTGGTCAGCAAGTGATATTGGTTGGATAGTAGGACACTCTTATATTGTCTATGCTCCATTATTCAAAGGATGCACAACACTTCTATTTGAAGGCAAGCCTGTGGGCACTCCTGATGCTGGAGTATTCTGGAGAATAATATCAGAGTATAAAATCAAATCTTTATTTACTGCTCCGACAGCATTTAGGGCAATTAAGAAAGAAGATCCAGAAGGTAAATTTTTTTCTAAATATGATTTAAGTTCATTTGAGTCATTATTTTTAGCAGGTGAAAGAGCAGATCCAGATACAATTAAATGGGCTGAAAATTTACTTAAAGTTCCTGTAATTGATCATTGGTGGCAAACTGAAACGAGTTGGGCGATAAGTTCAAATTGTACTGGTATCGAAATGCAAGAAACAAAGTATGGATCTGCTTGTAAAGCAGTACCAGGTTATGATGTAAAAGTAATTAAACCCGATCAAACAATAGCTAAACCAAATGAGATGGGAGATATTGTGGTTAAACTTCCACTTCCTCCAGGTACTTTTCCAACTTTATGGAAAGCAGATGAAAGATATAAAGAAAATTATATGTCAAATTATAATGGCTACTACCAAACTTATGATGCAGGGCATATTGATGATGATGGATATATTTGGATTATGTCTAGAACAGATGACATAATAAATGTTGCGGGCCATAGACTTTCAACCGGTGCAATAGAAGAAGTTTTGTCTGAACATCAGTCTGTTGCTGAATGTGCAGTGATAGGAATAAAAGATCAGCTAAAAGGACAATTACCAATTGGTTTAATTGCTCTAAAAGCAGGAGTTACGAAGGATAATGAAACTATTTCAAAAGAATGTGTTCAAATGGTTAGAGATAAAGTCGGACCTGTTGCAGCTTTTAAAATAGCAATCGTTGTTAAAAGATTACCAAAAACTAGATCTGGAAAAGTACTAAGAGGAACAATTAGAAAAATTGCTGACAAAGAAGAATATAAAATGCCTGCAACAATTGATGATCCTGCGATTCTTGATGAGATAAAAGAAGACTTAATAAATAGCAATATTTTAAAATAATGCTTAAGACATATCTTTTTTTAGTAGGAGCAATTATTTGTGAAGTTTGTGGAACAATGCTTCTTCCTGTTACTCAGAACTTTACAAAAGTAACACCGACAGTATTTTTAGCTGTATTTTATTTATCTGCTTTTTATTTACTTACATTTGTTGTTGATAAACTACCTATTGCAATTGTTTATGGAACCTGGAGCGGACTTGGTATTTTCACTATTGCAATATTAGGCTATATATTTTTCAAGCAATCTTTGAGTTGGCAAGCTATATTGGGGATGTTTTTTATTGTAGTTGGAGTAACACTTGTAAATATGTATTCAAGTAAAACTATTTGAATTAATTAAAAAGAATTGGTTTGCCTGATGGGTCTCCTAAAATTTCATCTTCTTTCATTTTAATATCCCCATTTATAATTGTATAAACTGGTGATCCTTTAAATTTGTAACCATCAAATGGGCTCCATCCACACTTGCTATGAATATTTTCGTTTTTAATTTCAATTGTTCGATTCATGTCTATTATTGTAAAATCAGCATCATAATCTTTTTTGATAAATCCCTTATTTTTAATACCAAATACAGAAACTGGATTTTCACAAAGAAGTTTAATTAACTGATCTAATGTAAGTTTTTTGTTATTCACATGATTTAGCATAACGGGTAATAATGTTTGTACACCAGGCATACCAGATGGTGACTGAGGATATTCTTTTAATTTATTTTCTTTTAAATGCGGTGCATGGTCTGAACCGATAGTATCATTATAGTTATTTCTAATAGCATACCATAATCTATCATAATGAGACTTGTCTCTTAAAGGAGGATTCATCTGAGCAAAAGTACCAAGTTTGTCATAACAATCTGGTGCATATATTGTTAAATGCTGAGGGGTAATTTCAAAAGTTATGTTTCCTTTATTTTGAGAAAGGAAATCTACTTCTTCTTTTGTTGTCACATGTAATATATGTGCTTTTTTATTTAGTCTTTTTGCAATCCTAACAATCCTTCTTGTAGATGACATTGCACATTCTTCATTCCTCCATATAGGATGAGTGTGAACATTACCTTTTTCAATTAATTTTTTCCTCAAGTTAATTATTTCTTCATCTTCAGAATGAACTGCGACTATTTTTGAAGTGTTTTGAAAGACCTTTTCAATATCATCTTCTTTATCAACCAAAAGATTTCCAGTTGACGATCCAGCAAAAAGTTTTACTCCACAACAACCATCTAAGCCTTTAAGCTTTGCCAAATCAGAGAAATTATCTGGCGTTGCTCCGAAATAAAATGCATAATTTGAGAACATCCTATTATTAGCAAGATTTAACTTATTATTAAACTCTTTCATGTTTGCTGTTGGAGGATTTGTATTTGGCATCTCAAAAACACTGGTAATGCCACCAGCAATAGCTGCTTTACTTCCAGTATGTAAATCCTCTGCATCAGTTGATCCAGGCTCACGGAAATGAACTTGGGTATCCATACAACCAGGCAAAACTAGTAAATTGCTTGCATCAATAGTTTCTTTGTTTTGTTCATTGTTTAAATCACCAATTAATGAGATTTTTCCACTCTTAATACCAATATTAGTCTTAGTAAGTTGTCCGTCGATATAACACTCTCCATTTTTTATAATAAGATCTAACATTTTGAAAAAATGTTATTATATTATTCTTTAGAATCTATCAATAATGAAAAAAAATGATGTTTATATATTAGAGGACAGAGGGCTTTTGTATGTTTCGGGTGAAGATTGCAAGGAGTTTCTACAAAATATACTTACAAACAATATGGACAAAGTTGATGAGAAAAATTCATGTTATTCTGCTTTACTTACTCCACAAGGAAAATATTTATTTGATTTCAATATATTAAAACATAAGTCTGGATATTTTTTAGATTGTGAGAAAAAAAATATCGATAATTTATTAAAACAATTAAATTTATATAAACTTAGATCAAAAATAGAAATTTTAAATTTAAGTAATGAATTTGTAATTGCAGTTATTAGTAAGGAAAGATTCTTGGATATGGAAAATTCAAGTTCTAATGCTGGTAGTACAATAAAATTTAGAGAGGATAGTATTTTTTTAGACCCTAGAAATATAGAGCTTGGAGCAAGAATTGTAACTAATTTAGAAAAATTATATTTATCTTTAAAAAAACTTGGGCTTCAAAGTGCAGATAAAAATGAATATTACAAATTGAGTCATGAAATTGGTATTCCACAAAGTAATACTGAAAAACTTCAGAATAAACTTTTTGGCATTGAGTGTAACTTCAATGAATTAAATGCGATAGATTTTAAAAAAGGCTGTTACGTAGGCCAAGAAAATACTGCCAGAATTAAGTTAAAAGATAAATTAAACAAACGTCTTCTACCAATTGAAGTAATAGAAGGTGATTTAGGGAATGACATCATATCGGTTGAAAAAGATGAAATAGGAAAAGTATTAATAAATGATGATTATCCTTTTGCAATTGTCAAAATTAAAAATGAAAAATTTGATTTTGATAAAACTTTTAATTGTGGCTCTGCTAAAATTAAAATCAAGAAACCTGATTGGCTGCAAATTACTTAATAAATTTAGATAAGTCAGGTTTAAAATAATTTGGACCTTTCATCACTTTGCCTTCATCGTTAAATATGGGCTTTCCATTCTCTCCAAGTTTACTCATATTAGAACTTTGAACTTCCTGAAAACAAGCATCTAAATTTATTCCAAATGCATGTCCTGCACCGTATGTAACATACAATATGTCTGTTAATGCATCAGCTACTTCTAAAAGATCATTATTTTCTAATGCTTGTTTAAACTCATCTAATTCTTCTTTAATTAAATTATATCTTAGCTTATTGATTTTTTCAGAGCTAAAAGATGGACTTGATTTAACTTCTTGACCAAAAGTCTCCATAAATTTTTTTACTTTTTGAAAATTTGTCATTTTACTCCTGTAAGATTAATAAAAACTAGTATATAAATTATTTAGTTATTTATTCAAATAAATGAAAACAAGAAAAGAATTTGATAGTATTGGTGGCATAAACGTTTCCAGTGATAAATATTGGGGTGCATCAACTCAAAGATCAAAAAAATTTTTTAATATTGGAAAAATACATGTGCCAGAATCAATTATAAGATCTATTGCTATAATTAAGCGAAGTGCTGCCATAGTTCATCAAAAAGATGGTTTAATTTCATCCAAAATTTCAAGAGCAATAATTAGAGCTTCTAACGAAGTTATTAGTGGTAAAATGAGAGAAAATTTTCCATTAAAAGTTTGGCAAACAGGTTCTGGTACTCAAACAAATATGAATGTTAATGAAGTAGTAGCAAATCGAGCTATAGAAATTTTAAAGGGTAAAAAGGGATCTAAGAAACCTGTCCATCCTAATGATCATGTAAATAAATCACAATCCACTAATGATGTTTTTCCTACTGCAATGCATATCTCGATAGCAATTGAAACTATCAACAAACTTTTACCAAGCTTAAAGCTGTTAGAAAATTCTTTAGCAAAAAAAACTAAAGAATTTAAAAAAATAGTAAAAATTGGTAGAACCCATTTGCAAGATGCTACTCCTCTTTCACTTGGTCAAGAATTTTCTGGATATCGTGAACAAGTAAAAAAAAGTATTGAAAGAATAAAATATTGTTTAAATGATATTTACTATTTGGCTCAAGGAGGGACTGCTGTTGGAACCGGAATAAATTCAAAAAAAAATTTTGATAAAAAAATAATCAAAGAAATTAAAAAATATTGTAGGTTAAATTTTAAACCTGCTCCAAATAAATTTTCCGAGTTAGCAGCTCACGATGCGATAGTAAATTTTTCTGGATCTTTAAATTCATGTTCAGTTGCCCTCATGAAGATTTCAAATGATATAAGATTTTTAGGCTCTGGACCAAGAGCAGGTTATGGAGAGCTTTTGCTTCCAGAAAATGAACCAGGGTCCTCGATAATGCCTGGAAAAGTTAATCCAACACAATGTGAAGCTGTTACAATGGTTTGTGCAAAAGTTATTGGAAACCACACTGGAATAACAGTGGCAGGAAGTCACGGACATTTCGAATTAAATGTATTCAAACCCTTAATTGCCTACAACATATTACAGTCTATTGATATTTTAGCAGACAGTGTAAAAAACTTTAGTTTGTACTGCGTAAAAGGAATAAAAGCTAATAAACAAAAAATAAAAGAACACCTAGATAACTCATTGATGCTCGTAACAGCTTTAGCTCCTAAAATTGGATATGATAATGCTGCAAAAATCGCAAAAAAAGCTTTAAGTAATGGTACTAAGTTAAGAGAGGAAGCCATTAAATCAGGATTACTAAGTCAAAAAGAGTACGACATAATCGTTGATCCGATTAAAATGACCAGACCCTATTAATTGACAACATCTCTAATATAAGACCTTAAGTTATGGATATTTTTCACTAAAAAATTTTCTTTGATATTTTTATTATTTTCACCATTATTTATTTTAACATTTCTTATAACAAAATCTGTATCTCCGAATTTTTTTTCTAAAATAAAATAAATTTCTTTTATGCTTTTGATTTTTTTTGATCCAACTTGGAAAGTTTTTGCAAATTCAATATGATTTTCAATATCAAGCCGATTTTCTGTTACAAATTTTATATCCCCT
>CACJGL010000022.1 GCA_902592965.1 uncultured Pelagibacteraceae bacterium | reverse complement strand
AAAAAATATATTAAAATTGGAGACATATTTCAGGTAGTTCTAAGTCAAAGATTTGAAACTAAGTTAAGTAAAAACCCAATAGAAATTTATAAAAAATTAAGGAAAACAAACCCTTCTCCTTTTATGTATTTTTTTAATTTTAAAGATTTTCAGATTATTGGCGCAAGTCCAGAAATACTTGTTAGGTTAAGAAATAACAAAGTCACTATTAGACCGATTGCTGGAACAAGACCAAGGGGGAAAAATAAAAAACAAGATTTATTTTTTGAAAAAGATTTACTGAACGACAAAAAGGAGCTGTCCGAACATTTAATGCTTCTTGATTTAGGTAGAAACGACACTGGAAAAGTATCAAAGATTAATACTGTAAAAGTGACTGAAAGCTTTTCAATAGAAAGATACTCACATGTCATGCATATTGTATCAAATGTTGAAGGAGTATTTAATAATAAATACTCGAAATTTGAAACTATGTTGTCTGGATTTCCAGCAGGAACAGTATCTGGAGCTCCTAAAATTAGAGCAATGGAAATAATAGATGAGCTAGAGACAACTAAAAGAAAAGTTTATGCCGGTGGAATTGGATATTTTTCAGCAAATGGTGAGTTTGATACATGTATTGCACTTAGAACTGCAGTAACTAAAAATAAGAAATTTTATGTTCAATCTGGTGCTGGAATAGTTGCAGATAGCAAACCACAAAACGAATATCTTGAAACAGTTAATAAAGCAAAGGCCCTATTAAAAGCAATTGAGTAATTATGAAAATAATTTTAATTGATAACTATGATAGTTTTACATTTAATTTGTATCATTACATATCTAAGTTTTGTCAAAATGTTGACGTAGTAAGAAATGATAAAATTACTACAAAAAAAATATTAAAGAAAAAATATAATAAAATTGTGATATCACCTGGT
The DNA here is from genome assembly GCA_902592965.1 of uncultured Pelagibacteraceae bacterium. GTDB lineage: Bacteria > Pseudomonadota > Alphaproteobacteria > Pelagibacterales > Pelagibacteraceae > Pelagibacter. Next base: position 8,667 of record CACJGL010000022.1, on the reverse strand, counting down.
CCAGGTAACCCTGATCAAGCTGGAAACTGTCTATCAATAGTTAATGAATTGTATAACAAAATTCCAATACTTGGAGTTTGTTTAGGTCATCAAATTATAGGTCAAATATTTGGATCTAAAATTATTCAAGCTAAAGATTTGGTTCATGGAAAAACAAGTAAAATCATTTCAAAAAATAAAGGGATTTTAAAAGGAATACCAAAAATATTTGAGGCAACTAGATACCATAGTTTAATAATCGATAAGAAAACACTCTCTAAAGATTTAGAAATTACAGCCATGACTTTAGATGGAATAATTATGGGTGTTAAACATAGAATATATGATGTTCATGGAGTACAATTTCATCCTGAAAGTATAAAGACTAAAGATGGTTTAAAAATTTTAAAAAATTTTATTAAATAAATGGAAAAATATTTAAAAAAACTTGAATTAAGTGAAAATTTAACATTACAGGAAAGTATTGGTGCTTTTGAAATTTTGATGAATGGAAAAGCTAATGATAATGAAATTTATAATTTTTTAACTCTACTCTCTAAAAAGGGCGAAGTTTCAACAGAAATAGCAGGTGGTGTCTCAGTGCTTAGAAATAAAGCGAAAAAAGTTAATGTAAATGACTGCATAGATACCTGTGGAACAGGCGGTGATGGTAAGGATACACTAAACATATCTACTGCTTCCGCATTATTACTTTCAAGTATGGGCATTAACGTAGCAAAACATGGTAATAAAGCAGTTTCATCAAAATGTGGATCTGCAGATGTTTTAGAAGCATTAAAAATAAATATCAATTTAGAACCAAAAGATATTGAAAATCAAATTAAAAAAAATCATTTTGGATTTATGTTTGCTCCAAATTATCACAGTGCAATGAAATATGTTGGCCCAACAAGAAAAAAAATTGGAAAAAGAACAATTTTCAATATGATTGGACCTTTGAGTAGTCCAGCAAATGTTGAAAAACAAGTTGTAGGAGTTTTTGATAAAAAACTTCTAGATATATTCGCTAATGCTTTGAAAGATTTAAATATTAAATTTGCTTGGATTGTAAATAGTAATGATGGTTTAGATGAAATATCACCGTATGACAAAACTATCGTTAAACAATTAAGAAATGGGGAAATTAACGAAATGATTATTGATCCTAAAGAATTGAAAGTAAATGCTGAAGGTTTCGATAAGATAGTTGGAAATGACGCAAAATTTAATTCACAAAAAATTATAGATATATTTAAAGGTAATGATGATGACTTTTCTAAAGCAGTATCATTAAATGCTGCAGCAGGTTTAATAATATCCGAAAGAGAAGATAATTTTAAATATGCCTATGAAAAAGCAAGAGATCATTTGTTATCAGGAAAAACATATTCACATTTAGATAAATTGAGAAATGTCTGAGAATATATTAGAAAAAATAATTAATAAAAAAAGAAATAAAATTCAAATTTTAAAAAAAAATATTTCAATAAATTCTCTAAATGACAAAATTGCAAATCTAAAAAATTACATAAATTTTAAAGAAAAAATACTCAATAATTTAAATCACGATAAAATTTCTATTATTGCAGAAATTAAAAAAGCCAGCCCTTCAGCTGGTATAATTATTGAAAATTATAACCCTGTTGAAATTGCCGATATATACTCAAAAAATAATGTAACTTGCCTTTCAGTTTTAACTGAAGAGGATTTTTTTTTGGGAAACTTGGTTCATATTAGTAAAATTAAACAAAAAATAAATTTACCTATTTTATGTAAAGATTTTTTTGTTGATAAATTTCAAGTCCATCTTTCTAGAAGCTATGGTGCTGATGCTATTTTAATAATTTTAGCTGGCGTTGATGAAAAAACTGCAGATGAGTTGTATGAAGAAGCTGAGAAACTTAAAATGTCTGTAATTGTTGAAGTTCACACTGTTGAAGAGGCCAAAAAATCTCTAAAGTATAAAGATGCACTAATAGGGATAAACAATAGGAATTTAAAAACACTAAAAACAGATATAAATACAACTTATGATATTCATAATATTTTAATTAATCATGACGGACCGTTAATTTCAGAGAGTGGAATAAAAAATAAAGAAGACGTTTTAAAAATAGCCTCTGGAACTAAAATAAAAACATTTCTGATAGGTGAATCAATTTTAAAAAATTTAAAAAATAATAATATTTTTTCTATTTTATAAAAAAAGTGTTGAATTTATTAGGGTTTTAGCTCTTGTTTAATTGAAAGAACTTTTATAGAACATTTATGTACACAGTTTGTTCTATGTTAACTAAAAAACAAAAAAACCTGCTTTTATTTATCAACAAAAAGTTGAGATCCAGTGGTGTATCTCCATCTTACGAAGAAATGAAGGAATCGCTAAATTTAAAATCTAAATCTGGAATTCATAGATTAATTAGTGCCTTAGAAGAAAGAGGATTTATTAAAAGATTGGCTCATAAAGCAAGAGCTTTAGAAGTTATTAAATTACCTGAAACAGCTTCGGCAAATGATATTTATAATAGTTTTTCACCAAGTGTAATTAAAGGTGGACTTGATGAAAGTTCAAATCGAAATAATTCAGATGAAAATGAAATACCTGTTTTAGGTAAAATTGCTGCGGGCACACCTGTTGAAGCAATTCAAAACGAAGTTTCTAGAATACCTTTACCTTCCAATATTGAAAAAAATGGAGAATTTTTTGGACTAAAAGTGCAAGGAGATTCAATGATTGAGGCTGGAATAAATGATGGTGATACAGTAATTGTGAAAAAAACTGATACAGCTGAAAATGGAAAAATAGTAGTCGCGTTAATTGACGATCATGAAGCAATGCTCAAAAGAATAAGAAGAAAAGGTAAGACCGTGGCTTTGGAAAGTGCTAATAGAAATTACGAAACTAAAATATTTGGTCCTGATAGAGTAAAAGTTCAAGGAATTCTAGTATCTTTATATAGAAACTTTTCCTAAAATAGTCTAAATAAAAATGATGAAAAATGTTGCAACTAGATTTGCTCCATCACCAACTGGACCTTTACACATTGGAGGAGTGAGAACAGCATTATTCAACTGGCTTTATTCAAAAAATAAAGGCGGTAAATTTTATCTAAGAATAGAGGATACAGATAAAGAAAGGTCTAAAGACGAATTCAAAAATCAAATAATTAATTCCTTAAAATGGATAGGTATTAATTACGAAGATGTTGAATATATTCAATCAGATAAAATAGATGATCATATAAATGTAGCCAATGAATTGTTAAAAAAGGGTTTAGCTTACAAATGTTATTGTTCTAATGAAGAAATTGAAGAGCAAAAAAAAAGGGCAAAACAAAAAAAAATACCATATATCTATAATAGAAAATGGAGAGATAAGAGTGAAACTGATGCTCCAAAAGAAATTGATCCTGTAATAAGATTTAAAAGTAAAGTTGAAGGAAAATCTATCTTAAAAGATTTGGTCCAGGGTAATATAGAAATTGAAAATAATACTATTGAAGACTTTGTTATATTAAGAGCAGATGGATCGCCTACATATAATTTATCTGCATCAGTAGATGATAATTTAATGGGAATGACACATATAATTAGAGGTGATGATCATAAAATAAATACATTCAAACAAATACAAATTTATGATGCTATGAATTGGAAAGTGCCATCTTTTGCTCACATACCACTAATTCATACTATTGAAGGAAAAAAACTATCAAAAAGAGATAATGCATCAACATTAGATGATTATTCAAAAATTGGAATAATGCCTAATGCTCTTAGAAACTATCTTTTGAGATTAGGATGGTCATACAAAGATAAGGAAATTTTTGATTTAGACGAAAGTATTAAATACTTCAATTTAGAAGGAATAGGGAAATCGCCCTCAAAATTAGATATTAGCAGAATTTATTCAATGAATGAATATTATATAAAAAATATAGATGAAAATGATCTATTTAATTTTTTATTAACTTATTGTGAGACTTTTCAAGAAAAGATACCTGATTTAGCACAGAAAAAAATTAAAAATTCGTTACATTTTTTAAAAAATAAAGCAAAAACTTTGGAGGATATATACAATAATTCAAAGTTTTTAATAAATGACAAAGTTCAAATAGAAAAAGAAGATAAAAAACTTTTAGACGAAAAAGCTATTAAAATTATTAAATTATTTAATGATGATATTAATAAACTATCAGATTTTACTAGAGAAACACTAGAACCAATAATTAATGACTTAATAAAAAAAAATAATACAAATTTTAAAGGAGTTGGGCAACCATTAAGAATATGCCTTACAGGATCAAAGTTTGGACCAGGTATATATGATATATTGCGTTCTCTTGGAAAAGAAGAAGTGTCTAAAAGATTATCTCAAATAAGATAACAAAACATTAGAAGCTTCATTGCTTGATGAGGTTTTCGATCTTAATTCCTTAATAGTTTTATCAACTTGTTTTAATTGTTCATTTATATGATCAGGTTTTTTTAATAGATAATTAACTGTTTTATATATTTCATCTGAGTTACATTCATTTTGCAAAAGTTCAGGAATAATTTCTTTGTTATTAATAATATTTATCATATTTGCATATTTTATTTTTAAAAATAACTTAGCAATAAAGAAATTTAAAAAATTCATTTTATAAATTATTATTGATGGAACACCGTATTTACAAACTTCAAGTGAAACTGTTCCAGATTTAACTATAGCAAAAATTGATTTTTTAATTGTAGCAATTTTTATATTTTCATTTGAAATAATATCAATATTTTCTAAATTATTTTTTTTAATAACTTGAGATAGATATTCTTTAGAACCCTCGGTAGCATGAAAAATATAATTATAATTATTTGTTTCTTCATTCATTTTTTTAATAAACTCAATAAGTATAGGTACATGTGATTTCAATTCGGACAATCTACTACCAGGGAAAATTGAAATAATTTTTTCCTTTAATAATTCATTAATTTCAATCTTTTCATGATTTGTGTTATCTAGTATTGGGTGACCAACAAATGTATTTTTTAGTTTTTCCTTATCAAAATATTTCTTTTCAAAATCAAATAATAAAAGAATGTGATCTATAAACCTTTTCATTTTTTTTACTCTACCCTCTCGCCATGCCCAAACTTTGGGTGCTATAAAATGAATAGTTTTGATATTTGGTTTTTTTAATTTAATTAATTTTGAAACACGAAGCGTAAAATCAGGACTATCGACACTAAATAAAATATCAGGACTGAAATCTATAATTTTTTTCACCGTTTCATTAATTTTTCTTTTTATCTTAAAAATATTTAATAATATGTCTGTAAAAGCTATATAAGTAATTTCTTTTTGATCATATATTGACCTAATACCTATAGAATTTAAATGTTGACCTCCAACAGATAAATATTCAATATTTATTTTAGATTTTTTTAATTCTTTAATAACTTCTGAAGCTAATTTATCGCCAGATGGTTCACCTGTTAAAATAAAAATCTTTTTCATTTAGCTATTACAAAAATATTATTTTTATTAGCGAATTGAAGTCCTTTGCTTTTATCTAAAAATATATTTTGACCTGCTTTAACTACAATTCCTTTAATATTTGCTTTTTTACAATCTATTAATGTATCCAAGCCAATAGTTGGCAGATCAACTCGCAAGTCTTGTTTTGATTTAGGCATCTTTATTAAGAGTTTATTCTGTAAATTATTGTTTTTAATCGATTTTAACATATCCCTTGTACCTTTTCTTTTTTCAAAAGAGACAATCTTCTGATTATTAATTACTATTGCTTGGATATGATTTAATGAATTTGATCTATTTAATATTTCAATACCTTTTTTTATCGTTAATTTATCAATAATACTAGGTTTCAATTTTGTATAGCATCCTTTACTAAGTGTTAATTCTGGATTAAATGTATTTAATTTAATAACTTTAATTTTATTTTCTGATAAAATTTTAATCAGTTCTCTTAATATAGCTGCATCTCCTAATTTAGATGCTTTTATTATTCTTGGAATATAATAAATACCCTTAAGATCTAATTTCAATTTAGTTATTCTTGGTTTAACAATATTCCCAGCAAATAACACTGATTTACATTTTTTTGATTTAATTAATTCTAAGATTTTACCAAATTTTCCAATATTAATAGAATAACTGTTTTTATTTTTTTTGAATTTATTATTTTTTGATAAATCTATTATGAAATATTTAATTTTCTTTTTTTTTAAACTTTTTAAAATTTCTAATGGAAGTTTTTGTTCTCCTAAAAATAATCCAATCATTTAATATTATCTGGAAGAGATATTGGTCTCTTTTTATCAGAATTTATAAAATCAATAATAATTTTAACATATTTATTATCCTTCATTTCTGTATTTATATTTTCTATATTTGATCTAAAATTCTGATTTGAAAAAATTATATCATAAAATTTTTGTAATATTTTAATATCTTCATTAGAAACTTTTGCTCTTCTAAGACCAATGAGATTAAGACCAACTAAATTATTTCTATTTCCCAATGAAAGACCAAATGGAATTACATCGCTTAAAACTCCTGTCATTCCACCAATCATTGCTAAATTCCCTATTCTAGAAAATTGATGAATAGCACAACTACCTCCGACTATTGCATTATCCTCTATGGTAACATGACCACCAACTTGAACATTATTTGCAAGAACAATATTATTGCCTAAGTTACAATCATGAGCAACATGAGTATACACCATCAACAAATTATTATTACCCAATTTTGTTATAGTTCCACCATGTGATGTTCCTGGATTTATATTTACATATTCTCTAAGTTTGTTGTTATTTCCAATTAAAATTGAATTATTCTCACCTTTATATTTTAAATCCTGAGGTGAGGTTCCAATTGAAACAAATGGGAATATTTCGTTGTTTTTTCCTATTTTAGTGTTCCCTTTTATACTAATGTGAGAATGAAGCTTTGTGTTTGTATCTATTTCAACTTCTGGTCCAATAACACAATATGGGCCTACCTCAACACTTTCAGAAATTTTTGAATTATTATCAACTATTGCTGTTGGATGTATCACAAATTAAAGATAACAAATTGTTATTTAAATGCTTATCAACATTTGCTACTGATTATTTCTTTCTATCTACAATAGTAGCTGCCCACTGAGCATCAGCCATTTTTTTTCCTTCAACAAAGGCTTCTCCTTGGTATTTCCAAACTCTACCATGTGATCTTATGGCCTGAATGTTAAGCTCTAGTTTGCAATCTGGTATTACTGGATTTCGAAATCTTGCCTTATCGATGGTCATTAAAAAAACTAATTTATTTTCATACGTGGATTTGTCTATACCGGCTGCTGTTAGGGCAGCAGCTGCTTGACCAAATGCCTCAACAATTAATACACCTGGCATAACCGGTTCGTCAGGGAAATGACCCTGTACAAAAAAACTGTCTTTTTTTACATTTACGATAGCAGTTGCTGATTTAAGTTTTTTTATATTAACTAATTCGTCAATTAAAAGCATAGGCTCTCGATGAGGCAATAGATCTTTTATCTGATCTTTGTTAAGTCTATCTTCCATTATTTCTTCTCTTTTAAAAATTTTCTAATATCCTTTGCTGGATACCCCATAACTCTTGTGTTGTCCGGTATATTTCTAATTACACCACTACCACCACCAATTTGAACATTATTACCAATTTTTAAATGTCCAGAAATCCCAGCTTGTCCTCCAATAGAAACTTTATTTCCAATAATTGAACTTCCTGCAAAACCTACTTGAGCTGTTATTATACAATTTTTTCCAATATTTACATTGTGAGCAATATGAACTTGATTATCTATAAAAGTATTATTTCCTATAATTGTATTAGACAAAGAACCACGGTCAATTGTGTTATTACAACCAATTTCAACATTATCGTCAATAATCACCATACCTATATGAGGATATCTAAAATTTTTATCATGACCAGGAAAAAATCCAAAACCTTTTTTTCCAATTATAGCACCATCTAAAATTCTCACATTATTACCTATTAATGAATTCTTTATTATTACATTATTTCCAATGACACATTTTCTTCCTATTTTAACGTTTGATTCTATTATTGTATTATGTCCTATTAAGGAATTTTTTCCAATTATTACATTAGAACCTAATAAAATATTCTTACCGAATAAAACCTTGGGATAATTTTTTTTTATAGGATTTTGTAAATTAGTATCCATATTATCATTTAACGCATCCGGATAAAATAATTGAGTTATTATTGCAACTGATTTAAATACGTTTTCAACAATTAATGGTTTAGAAAATTTTGCTACAATTTCTGCATATTTCTTATTGGTAATCACGTATTTTGACTTGGTATTTTTCAGCACATTTGAATATTTCAGAGAATTAAAAAAAGAAATATCATTTTTATTAGCACTTTTTAAGTCATTGATATTGTTTAACTTAATTGATGAATTAATTTTTTTTATTTTTAAAATTTTACAAATATCAATCAAATTAATATTAGTTTTTTTTTTAAAAAAGGGATTTTTAATTTTCATTTAATAAATTATTTTCTTTTGTTTTTTGATTAATTTTATCTAATATTTGATTAGTTATATCAGATGATTTTTCTCCTAATAAAATATTTTTTTTTTCCAAAACAAGAGTGATATTATTATTATTAGCGTATTCTGTAAG
>CACJGL010000021.1 GCA_902592965.1 uncultured Pelagibacteraceae bacterium | reverse complement strand
CAGTTGCAACTTTTCCCATGGGTATATTGCTTAAAGCAAGCTGTTTAAATTTTTTATTTTTAAAGAATTTTTTAACCATTGGAGTTTCAACAAATGTAGGTGCAACTGTGTTTACTCTGATATTTTTTGTTGCAAGTTCAACTCCCATTCCCTTTGTTAAACCTTCAATTCCGAATTTTGTCATGTTGTAAACATTTCTTCCTGACATTCCAACATGCCCTAATTGTGAGGACATGTTAATTATAGATCCACCTTTTTTTTTTATTTTTTAACATTTTTAGGACTACTAATTGTGCTATGTTGAATGCTGCTTTCATATTTAAGTCTACAAGATAATTCATGCTTGTTTGTTTTATTTTTTCAAAAGGCTCAGGAATATTTGTACCTGCGTTATTTACAAGAATATCAACTTTCTTAATTTTTTTTAATTTAGAAGAAAGATCCTCATAATCCATTATATCGCAAGTTATTTTAACTAATTTTCCTTTAACTTTTTTTATATCTTTTTGAAGTTTATCAAGATCAGAACCAGTTCTACTTACACCAATTATTGTTGCACCAGCTTCAGCAAGAGCTATGGAACATGCTCTACCAATGCCTTTTCCAGCACCAGTAACCAAAGCAACTTTATTTCTTAAATTTATTTTTTTTAAATACATTTATAAAAATAGTTTAACGTCTGTATATATAAGTTCTATAGCAACAAATAAAATTGCTAACAATCCAACCCATCCTATCCATTTATATTTTTTAATCCAGCCAGATATCAATGTTGCTGCTGTAGCCATTAAAACAATTGATAAAACTAGACCAAATATTAATAAAACGTAATGATCTCTTGCAGCACCCGCTACTCCCAACACATTATCTAAACTCATTGTCACGTCTGCTAGAATTACAGTTGTTATGGCTTTAATGAATGATGAGTTATCCACTTTTTCAACTTTTTTTTCAGCTTCACTACTCATTTTAATTACATCTTCATAAAGTCTGTAACATATATAGAGAAGTAAAATTCCACCTATAAGTCTAAGTCCTGTGATTTGTAATAGATAAGCAGTTATCAGTGTAAATATAATTCTTAAAACAACAGCTGCACCAATTCCCCAAAAAATAATTTTTTTTCTTTGTTCAGTTGGAAATTGAGAGGCTACCATTCCAATTATTATCGCGTTATCTCCAGCTAAAACTAAATCAATAAAAACTATTTGAAAAAAAATAAGAATCTGTTCTGATATCATTAGCTATTCAATATCATATCTGCACCCTTTTCAGCTATCATAATTGTTGGTGAATTAGTATTTCCAGAAGTTATATTTGGCATAATTGATGCGTCTATAACCCTTAAATTCTTAATTCCGTGAATTCTAAGTTTATCATCAACAACTGCATTTTCATCACTCCCCATTTTACATGTTCCAACAGGATGAAAAATGGTTTGTGAATATTCGCTTCCTGCCTTCACTAACTCTTCATCGTCTACAATATTTGCACCAGGTCGATACTCCTCTGGTTCGTATTTTTTAAATGTCTCTGTTTCCATAATAATTTTTCTTACAAGTTTTAAACCTTTTGCAGCAACCATTCTATCGTCTTCAGTAGATAGATAATTCATTTGAATTTTTGGAGGTTCTCTATTGTCAGCACTTTTAAGTGAAATTTCTCCTCTACTTGATGGTCTCACATTTGCTACTGTAGGAGTAATACCATGAAAGTCATGTAATTTTGATTTTCCTAAAACATCAGTACTTATAGGTTGTACATGAAATTGTAAATTTGGCGTTTCCCTTGAACTATCACTTTTTGCAAAACCACATACTTGGCTTGCCCCCATAGTCATAGGGCCGCTCTGTTGAAGTATATATTCTAAACCGATTAAAAAATTTCCAAATAAACTATTTATTTTTTTATTTAGAGACTCGAGATTTTTAACTTTATAAACTGGTCTAAACATTAAGTGATCTTGAAGGTTTTTTCCAACACCCTTTAAATGTTTTACACCATCAATACCAAAATTTTTCAAACTATCTAAGTCACCAATACCTGATGTTTGTAGAATATGAGGAGATCCAATTGACCCTGCTGATAATATTATTTCTCTATTTGCTCTAGAATTTATTAGCTTATCATTATTAAAATACTCTATGCCAATTGCTTTATTATCTTCAAAAACAATTCTTTTAACGTGAGCATCTACTATTATTTTTAAATTTTTTCTATTTTTTACTGGATTTAGATATCCTTTAGCAGCACTACATCTTAATTTTAATCCAAATTTATTACGTGTAGTAGTAAATTGAAAATAACCAACTCCAAAGTTATTACCTGTATTAAAATCGTCTACTTTTGGAATTCCTATTTCATTTGCTGCATTTATGAATTCATCTAACATTTTAAGTTTGATTTTTTTATTTGATACTACTATTGGACCTGAATCATTATGAAATTCATTCTTTCCTAATTCATTATTTTCTGATTTTATGAAGTATGGCAATACGTCTTCCCAACCCCAACCCACATTTCCTTGTTGTCTCCAATTATTATAATCTTGACTTTGACCTCTAATCCATAAAAGTCCGTTAATAGAGGAGCTCCCTCCTAGTGTTTTACCTCTGGGATATCTAATTGATCGGTCATTCATAGATTTATCTTTTTCAGTATGAAAACACCAATCCACTTTTGGATTATGCATAGTTTTATAATATCCAACTGGTATGTGTATCCACGGATATGTATCTTTGCCTCCTGCTTCCAATAATAAAACTTTGTTTTTTGGATTTGCAGACAATCTATTAGCTAAAACACATCCTGCTGAACCAGCACCAATAATTATAAAATCAAAATTATTCATTTATTTAACATTAATCTTTAATGAATATTTAATGATTTTAAAGATTTTTCTCGTAAAAAATGTCGAAATGACACTTGTATGTGGCTTTGATTTTTGAGAGGATCTTTACATTATAAATAAAAAGAGAGGGATATAATGAAAAAAATCGTTTCAGCGTTGTTTGCTGCTTTTCTTGTATTTGGATTTATTTCAAATGCGAATGCTGCAAAAACGTTAAAGTGTCAGACGGTTATTAGCGCTAAAGGTGATGAAGCGGTAATGTTAAAAGACTTTACTGACAACGTAACAAAACTGACAGGTGGATCTCTAAAATTTGAAATTATGCCAGCAGGAACAGTAGTTGGAGTTAAAGAAACTCTTGATGCTGTTGATAAAGGTTTGATTGATTGCGGATTTGCTTGGACACACTATTGGTCTGGAGAACATCCAGCTGCTATGTTATTTGGTTCGCCAGTAGCAGGTGGTGGTGTAGGAATTGATAACATCGCATTCTTATCATGGTTTTTATATGGTGGTGGAGAACAATTATATGACAGACTTTGGGGAGAAATGAAAAGAGACATTAAAGGTTTCATGCTTCAACCAGTTGGTCCAGAAGCTTTAGGATGGTTCCCAAGAAAAATCAAAGACATGGATGATTTCAGAACATTTAAGTTCAGAACTCCTCCAGGAATTCCAGGTCAAACTTATAAAGACATTGGAATAGCTTCAGTTGCAATGGGTGGTGGAGATATTCTTCCAGCATTGGAAGCAGGAACTATTGATGCTGCCGAGTGGTGTTGTCCTCAACCAGATAAAGTGTTTGGTATACATAAAGTATTAAAACACTACTATCTACAAGGTTTACACCAAGTAGTCGTAAATGCTGACTTTTATTTAAACAAAAGCACTTACGATAAATTCACTGACCATGAGAAATTTTCAATGAAGATGGCTGCTGATGCATCGTTGATGAGAGCTTTAGCTTACAGAATCAACACTAATGGATTAGCACTTAAAGACTTAACTGAAAATCATGGTGTGATACTTGAAGATACACCAGCAGATTATTTCCCAGCTTATATGGCTGCAGCGAAAGCAACTTTAGAGAAAAATGCAAAAGAAAACGCATTCTTTAAAGAAGTTTATGACTCAATGATAAGCTTTGCTAATACTGCTGTACCATTCTGGTCTGGCGCACAAACATCGAATGCTAAGCTAGGAATGGCTTATGCTAATTCGTTGAAGAAATAAATAAAGTTATTAAGCGGGCTTTTATAAGCCCGCTTTTTTTTCAAAAAATTATATGTCGGATAATCCAAAGTTAGATATTTCAGATGAAATGATAGCCGAAAGGCGATCAGGATCTGGGAAGATGCCTGATGATATGCCAACTTGGATGGCTAAAACTATAGTTAACATAGACAAATTTAGTAAATTAATAGGAAACATTGTTTGCTGGATTACGATCCCACTAATGCTTGGGATGGTTTATGAAGTTTTAGCAAGAAAATTATTTTTAGCTCCTACAATCTGGGCTTATGATATGAGCAGATTTTTTTATGGAGCATTATTTATGTTGGGAGCAGGATACGCTCTTTCAAAAGGTGTTCATATTAGAGCAGATTTTTTATATAGAAATTTTAAAGTAAAAACTCAAGGCAGAATAGATTTTTGGCTTTACTTATTATTCTATTTTCCAGGATTAATAGTCTTTCTGTATATGACAACAGGCTTTGTCCAAGAAAGTATAATGAGAAACGAAAGAGGGATGGATACAACATGGATGCCATATATGTGGCCGATTAAATCTTGTCTATGGATTGGAATAGTCTTCCTTCTTATCCAAGGTGTTTCAGAACTTTTTAAAAGTTATTACGCAGCCGTCAAAGGTAAATGGCCAGGTAGTTAATGCTTTCACATTTAATAGACCCAGCAATTTTAGGTTTCATACTTATTGGTGTGATGTTGTTTGCAATATTTATAGGATTTCCAATTTCATTTACTCTTATTTTTTTAGGATTTGTCTTTGGATATTTAGGTTTTGGAAAATTAGTTTTCTATTTAATGACACTTCAATTTTCGATGGTGATGACCGAACAAACTCTCGCCGCCGTCCCCTTATTTGTATTTATGGGAATAATGATGGAACAAGCAGGTTTAATGGAGAGATTATTCTCAGCATTCCAAATGATGTTGGCAAGAGTTAGAGGCTCTTTATATTATGCAGTTTTATTTGTTTCGGTAATATTCGCAGCTGCAACTGGAATAGTTGGTGCATCAGTTACAATTCTTGGAATTATGGCTGCAAAATCAATGAATAGATCAAACTATGATGTAAAATTAGCTGCTGGTACGATTACTGCTGGAGGAACCTTAGGTATTTTAATTCCACCGAGCATTATGCTTGTAGTTATGGGTCCAATTATGGAAATTCCCGTAACTGATTTATTCGCAGCTGCAATAGTTCCAGGAATTTTATTGGCATGTTTATATGCTGCATACACTACATTCAGATGTATGATGAACCCAAAATTAGGTCCACCCATACCAGAAGAATTAAGAACAACAGATTTAAAAAAATTATGGCTAGAATTTTTTTTAGGATTAGTGCCTCCAGCAGCATTAGTATTTGCTGCATTAGGTAGTATTTTATTTGGATTTGCTACGCCAACAGAAGCTGCAGGATGTGGAGCAGGTGGCGCATTATTGCTTTCGTTAGCTTACAAAAAATTAACATTAAAAAAATTACAAGATGCGTTAGTTAAAACTTTAGAAATTTCTGCATTAATTATGGTTTTAGTTGCTGCTTCTAATTTTTTTGGAGCGGTATTTGCAAGATTAGGAACTCCGATGGTTTTAACAGATTTTCTTTTATCACTTGAGATGAATAAATATTTAATTTTAGGAATAATCATGATTATGATTTTTCTTTTAGGATGGCCATTAGAGTGGGTACCTATTGTTATGATAGTTGTTCCTATTATTTTACCATTAGTAGAAGCATTAGGATTTAATTTAACTTGGTTTGCAATTCTTGTTGCTGTTAATTTACAAACCGCCTGGCTCTCACCCCCCGTAGCGTTATCTGCTTATTTTTTAAAAGGAGTAGTTCCAAGTTGGGATTTAAAAGATATTTATCTTGGAATGATGCAGTTCATGGTATTGCAGATAATTGGATTAATTATAATAATAGCGTATCCAAAAATAGTACTATGGTTGCCAACTCTCTTATATGGACAGCAGTAAATAATTGATTAATATCATTTAAGTGAGCAAAAGCGAAAAATTTCAACTTAGAAATTGGGAACTAGTTTCAATAAATCCTAATAATAGAGACTGGAGTTGGAAGAATTATTTTAACTTTTGGGCTATAAATATTCAAACAATTGTTGGGTTCTCTTTAATATCAGCTTTATATTTATTCTATGATCTTAATTTTTTTGTTGTCTTAACAGGATCATTGCTAGCAGGATTATTAGTATTCTTTTTTGCTAACATAATTGGAAAAATTTCTCAAAGTAGCGGATTAAGTTTTCCAACAATTCTCAGACTTTCAATGGGTTTTACTGGTGCCAGATATGTAGGGATGATTAGAGGATTAGTTGGTTTGTTCATGTTTGGTGTACAAACATTTTTTATATCAAAGTCACTAAGTTATATAGCTAGGATCATTCTGTTTAAAATAGACAATCAACTCTTACAAAATGAAATATTTTTATTATTCTTTTTTGGTTTGAATTTAATCGATTGGGTGTGTTTATTTTTAACTTTAATGTTTCAATACATTCTTTTTACAAAAGGACAGAATTTTCTAAAATCATTTATTAATTTTTCAGGTCTTTTCGTGTACTTAGGGTTATCTGTAATACTTATCATTATTCTTTCTGAATATTACAATGAACTATTAAATGGAATAAAACTAAGCTTAGTCTTTAGCAAATTTGCAATTCAGTCGAATATAGCTCCAATAATATCAATTACAGGAACTCTATTTGCATATTTTGCAATAGTTCTTCTAACTTTTGGAGACTTTTCTAGATACTCAATGAATTATAAAGAAATGACCAAAGGAAACTTAAGTATAATATTAAATTTAATATTCTTTTCTTTTTTCTCTGTTTTGATCACTTTAGGTTCAGATATTATTCTCACCAGTAAAGGATTAAACACTTCAAGTCTACTTACAAATCCAAATGACATAGTCGGTAAATTTAATAATAATTTTTTAACTTTCTTTTGTTTGATATTTATTATTATCTCTTCGTTATCAACTAATTTGATAGCAAATTATATTCCTTCGCAAAATACATTGATAAATTTTTTCCCAAACTCTTTAACGTTAAAAAAAACAGGAATTGTAATATCAATTATTGGATTAATTATTTCAACATTTTGGCTTTCAATTTTCAGTAAAGCTAATGTTTTGATATTTGTTGAAGCCGTAGCGACGACTTTTGGGCCAATTTTTGGTGTATTGGTTGCAGATTATTACTTGTTTAAAAAACAACAAATTAATCACAAAGAACTTTTTTATCCTAAAGAACATACGGAATATATTTATAGCAATGGTTGGAACCTCAAAGCATTGTATGCTATGTTAATTGGATCAATATTTTCATTATCATCTTTGCTGAATGAAAACTTTATACAATATCAATCTTTTGGTTGGATTATTGGAGCATTCGCATCTTATTTAGTATATTATTTATTAAATAATAAGTAATCATGAAAGCGCTTGTCTACACCGGTGTTGAGGAGATGGAATTTAGGGAGGAAAAAGAACCTTCTGAAAAACCTGGAGAAAGTATTCTTAAAGTTCATGCATCAGGTATCTGTGGCTCAGATATGCATGCCTACCACGGAAAAGATGAGAGAAGGATACCACCGTTAATTTTAGGTCATGAAGTTAGTGGTCAAATAATTAACGGTAAACTTAAAGATCAAATTTCAGTTCTTAATCCATTAATAACTTGCAGAAATTGTGAATACTGCAAGAGTGGCAGAGAACATTTATGTCCAGATAGAGTTCTTCTAGGAATGAATAGACCTTATGAAAGACAAGGTGCGTTTGCTGAACTTATTACAGTTCCAGATCACAATATTTTCAAAGTTCCTGAAAAGCTTGATGTAAAAGAGGCTGCGGTTGCAGAACCAACAGCAGTTTCATATCATGCAGTATTATTAGCAGTAGAAGCATCAAAAAAACCATTAAATGAATGTAGAACGCTTGTTCAGGGTGGTGGAGCAATTGGGCTATTATGTGCATTAATTTTATCCAAGATCCAAGGAAATACAAATTTAACTATTTCTGATCCAAATCAAAAAAGACTTAATGCATGTTCAAAATATGTAGATGCAAAAACAGTGTCACCTGATCATAAAGATATTAAAGAGAGCAGCTTTGATTTAGTTTTTGATACTGTTGGACTTGAAGTTTCACGACAACAGGCAATCAGTGTAGTAAAACCAGGTGGAATAATAGTTCATATCGGACTAACTCAGCCTGCTGGATCTTTTAATTTTAGGAAAGCAACCCTTCAAGAAGTTACTTTTATTGGAACTTATTGTTACACAAACAAAGAATTTGGAGAAACTATTGATATTTTAACTAATAACAAACTAGGTAAGATAGAGTGGATTGAGTACAGAAATCTTAAAGATGGTTGGGGAGCTTTTAAAGAAATTCATGATGGAACCTGTTCAGCCCCTAAGATAGTGCTTCTGCCCTAAATTCTTGGTTTTTTAAGAGGTATTAATACCTTTTTTTCTCCGAATTTTTCAGAATTTTTTGAAATAACAGGTGCGGTTATAATTATAGACCAATAAATCATCAAACCAAAAAGAACTGCTAACTTCATATCTTCTAAATAGAGAACAATAATGAATTATGCATGTTTAAATCATGTCAAAATTTTGAATTTGAAAATTATTTTATCTTTTATATAGAGAGGACATGTTTAGATTTTTATTTAAATTAATTTTAGTTACTGCATTGTTACAAACAATATTGTATGCCGAGGAAGTAAAAGTATTTGAGTTTACAGACAAAGAATTATCAGAATTAACTGTGAGAAAAGTAAGAGGGGCAGATAATAAGACTACATATTCAGTTGGATCTAATGAGAATGGTAATTACTTAAAAGCTATTGCAGAGAACGCCGCTTCTGGCCTCGGTAAGGAGATTAAAATTGATTTAAATAAAACCCCTTTTATAAATATTACCTGGAAAATTGAGAAAGATATACCAGGGATAGATGAGACAGCTAAAAAGGGTCACGATTTTGCGGCAAGAGTATTTGTTATCAAGAAAACTGGAGCTACAGCTTTATCAAATAGAGCCATAAATTATGTTTTTTCAAGCAATCAAGAAGTTGGAAGCAACTTTCCAAGCCCATATACTAAAAAGTCCATAGATAATGTCCTTGCTACTACCAAAACAAATTTAAATGAATGGGTAACTGTCAAAGCAAACGTTAAAGAAGATTTCAAGAAATTCCATAATTTAGATGTTAATGAGCTAGATGGTATAGCGATCATGTCAGATACAGATAATTCAAAGAAAAAATCAATTACTTACTATCAAAATATCTATTTTTCTTCTCAATAAATTTTATTAATATCAATTGATGAAAGTATTTAAGTATAATTTAAAAGTATACTATGAGGATACTGATTTTGGTGGAATTGTTTACCACGCAAATTATTTAAAGTACTTTGAAAGAGCAAGATCTGAGCTTATTTATTCCTTGGGATATTCGAATAAAAAGTTATTAGATAAACATAATGTTTTAATAGCAGTAAAAACTTGCAACGTAGATTTTAAAAAACCGGCAAAATTTGAGGATAAAATCACTGTTTTCACAAAAGTAAAATCTAATACTTTGACTACAATTACAATGTCACAAGTAATTAAAAGAAAATCAGATATTTTATGTGATGCAGAGATTAAATTGGTATCTCTAAATAATTTGGGAAAACCCGTAAAACTTCCAAAAGTATTTATTAATAAACTAAACTAGTTCTTTTACCTTTTTAAATAGTTTAGTCATTTGTTTTTCATTTATTCGTCCAGTATTTACATTTCTTGGACTTGGATGATAACAACCCATTAACAACACATTGTTAGGTAATTTAAAATATGTTCCATGACTAAATTTTACTCTTTCAGTGTAATCAAAATTTTCTCTATAAAATTTTACACAAGTATCAAAGGCAATTTTTCCTAAAGCCACAATTATTTTAAGGTTTTTAAGTATTTCAAATTCTGATTTGAAATAACCAAAGCAATTTTTTAGCTCATCATTTAACGGCTTATCTCCTGGAGGAACACACTTTAAAGCTGGTGTTATGAAAGTATTTTTTATTTTCAATCCATCATCTACATGATCTGAATTACTTTGATTGGCAATTTTTACATTATGTAAGCATTTATACAAAAAATCAGAGGATCTATCGCCTGTAAATACTCTACCCGTTCTTGTTCCACCATGAGCAGCGGGTGCAAGTCCTACTATCATTATCTTTCCATTTATATCTCCAAACCCTGTTACTGGTTTCCCCCAATAGGTTTCATTAATGTATTGCTTTCTTTTTTCTGTGGATATTTTCTTTCTAAACTTAACAAGTCGTGGACACTTATTACATTTTACTATTGTTTTTTTTAATTTTTCAAATTTAATTGCCATAAATGAAATATATTAATGTCATTCTTTTATTTTTGCTAAGTATTTTTTATTCTAATTATTCACAGGCTGATGATTTAGTAATCAGCGAACTGCAGAAGGGTGGAAAAATTGTATTTATAAGACACTCACTTGCACCAGGAAATGGAGATCCTGACAATATTGATTTATTAAAATGTGATACTCAAAGGAATTTAAATCAAGAGGGTATAGAACAGTCAAAAAAAATTGGAAAATTATTTAGTGAAAATAATATTCAAATTGACAAAGTATTATCCAGTGAGTGGTGTAGATGCAAAGATACCGCAAGATTTGCGTTTAATAATTATGAAACCTTCAAAGGTTTAAACTCTTTTTATCAAGAGAAGTTTTATAAATATAAAGATGAACAAATTAAGAGTTTAAAAAAATATATATCTAACTGGAACGGTGAGAAAAATCTAATTTTAGTAACACATTTTGTAGTTATTTCAGAAATGTTAAATTTTGGTACATCATCAGGTGAAATTGTAGTTACTGATAAAAATTATAAAATTGTTGGTAGCATTGAAACAATGTAGTAATTATAAAAACTGACAATATTTATCTATGCAAAAAATTATAGGAATTGTGCTCTTGACATTATTATTGAGTGTAAACACATACGCTAACACTTTCTATCTATATTGTGATCGAGAAATATACGAAAACAATGGAAGTGGAGATTGGAGTCTGTATTATAAAGTTGGAAATTCACCTGATGGATCTATTTTAATTAAAACTGAAGAAAAAAAATCTTCGATAAAAATGACTGTTCATTTAGCAGAAATGGATGATGGGAATCCTGGAAAAATGTTTTCAGGCAAAGGATCATTAAAAGATGGTCATTATATAGTTAAGAAAAATCATAGTGGAAAAATTTTTATTAAGCTGTGGTATTTAAAAGATTATGGGGTCACAAAGATAAAAGCTAGTGACAAAATTGATTTATCTAAAAAAGAAAATTTGTGGGTAATTGATGGAGAAGGTACTAGAAAATTTGATGTTATAAATGTTAGTTATAAATATAGAGGTGAGTGCAATTTATTAACAAAAGAAGAATATTTAAAAGCTTCTAAATAAAATATGAAAGTTGGATTTATAGGTGTTGGATGGATGGGATTTGGTATCGCAAATAACATCCTTAAAAATAATCATGAATTATTTGTAATTGCCAACAAGAACAGAAAGCCAATTGATAGAATAGTTAAAGAGGGTGCGAAAGAAGTTAAATCCTACGATGAACTTTGTAAAAGTGGATTAGATGCTCTGTTTTTGTGTGTAACGAATTCTCCTATCGCTCATGAAATTGGTAAAAAAATAGTTTCATTACTGACTGATAAAACAATCATAATTGATATTACCACTCATAATCAAAATGGATCTATCGAAATGGAGCAAATATTAAATGCAAATAATATTCCATATTTAGAATGCCCTGTAATGGGAGGTCCTGTTCAAGCAGAAGAGGGAATATTGGGTGGAATAGTTGGTGGATCTGATGAAAATTTAAAAAGATCAGAAGAACTTTTAAAATGTTTTTGTAAAAATTATTATCATTTTGGAGGAATTGGAAATGGTGCAAAAACGAAATTATTAAATAATTTTCTATCTTTAGGAACTGCCACATATGTAATTGAATTAATAAAAGCTGCAAAAAAATTAGATATTGATTTAGATAAACTCTATAAAGTTGCTCAATTAGGATCAGGTAATTCTAATGCTTTAAAAAGGATTTTTGATAAAGTTTTAGAGGGTGATTACACAGGTTTTAAGTTTACAGCGACTAATACACTAAAAGATTTAACGTATATAACAGACTTATTAAAAGGAATGGATAATGCAGAAAAATTATCAGATCTATCAAAATCTTTTTATAAAAAGGCAGTTGAAGATGGTAATGGTGAGCTTTTTATAAGTGAATTAATAAAGAAGAATTAATCTTTTTTTTTTTCTTTTTCTTTTTCAGCAAAGAATAAAGCAATAGCAAATAAAGTTGTCCATGCAATTCCTAATAAAGCTTTTGGACTAGTTTCAGCGCTCCATATATCTAAAAAGATTGCACCTAATGCAAGACCGACTAGATAAATAACAATTGCAATATTTGTTTTGCTCATATCAATTAAGCTAATGTTTTACACTATTATTCGAATTGGACAATTATAAACAATCATATATAAAGCACCAATAATTTGGGCGAGTGGCGGAATTGGTAGACGCGTTGGTCTTAGGAACCAATAGTGCAAACTGTGAAGGTTCGAGTCCTTTCTCGCCTACCATATTTTATGAAAGTAACAGTAGAAAATAAAAAAGGTTTAGAAAAAGATATAAAGGTTTTTATCGATAAAAAAACTATATCTGGATATCTCGAAGAAAAATACGAAGAGATTAAAAAAGATGTCGTTTTAAAAGGATTTAGACCAGGTAAAGTTCCTACAGAAATTTTAAAAAGACAATTTGGAAAAGCAGTCTATGGAGAAGTGATAGATAAAGTATTGAAAGATACTACTACTAAAGCTCTTGAAGACAATAAAATTAAACCAGCAGGTCAGCCTAAAATTGATTTAAAATCATTTGGTGAAGGAAAAGATCTTGAATACACAATTTCTGTAACAGAATTACCTAATGTTGAAGTTGGATCATTAAAAGATTTAAAAGTAGACGAGTACGTTGTTAAAATTGATCCAAAAGAAACAGATAAAAGAATTGATCAAATAGCAAAAACACAAAAAAACTTTAAAGATGCTGAAGAAAGTTATGCAGCTAAAGTAGGTGATTTAGTTGTTTTTGATTATAAGGCAACAGTTGATGGTAAAGATTTTAAGGGAAATGAAGGAAAAAATACTCAATTAGAACTTGGAAAAGATTTATTTATTAAAGGATTTGATAAGCAATTAGAAGGTGTCAAAAATAAAGAAGATAAAAAAGTAGAAGTTAAACTACCAGAAAACTTTCCAGAAAAGGAAGTGGCTAATAAATCTGCAGTGTTTGATTGTAAAATTACAACAGTAAAAAAACCAGAAGAAACAAAAATTGATGATAACTTTGCAAAAAACTTAGGAGCAAAAGACTTAAATAATTTAAAAGAATTAATATCTAAACAAATCAATGATGAATTTAAAAATTCTTTAGAAATGATTTCAAAAAAACAAATTCTTGAACA
>CACJGL010000020.1 GCA_902592965.1 uncultured Pelagibacteraceae bacterium | reverse complement strand
TTTATTTTCATGTTTTTTTTTAGTTTTCCGTCTATAATTCTCACTAATATTACTACCCCAAGATAAGTATCATACCAGCTATCAACTAATAAACATTTTAATTTGCTTTTTTTTTCACCTTTAGGTCCAGGTAAAGAATTGATAATTTGCTCAAGAATTTCATCTATTCCTTGTCCAGTTTTTCCAGAGCAAGGAACAGAATTAGATGTATCTATGCCAATAACATCTTCAATTTGATTATTTGTTCTTTCAAGATCAGAAGCTGGTAAATCAATTTTATTTAATACTGGAATAATCTCATGATTTATATCCAATGCTTGGTATACATTTGCAAGTGTTTGAGCTTCTACTCCTTGAGTGCTATCTACAATTAATATTGAACCTTCGCACGCATAAAGGCTTCTACTAACTTCATAACTAAAATCTACATGTCCTGGGGTGTCTATAATATTTAAAATATAATTTTTGCCATTTTTAGCTTTATAATTTAATTTAACTGTTTGTGCTTTAATTGTTATTCCTCTCTCTCTTTCTATATCCATAGAGTCAAGCACTTGAGATTTCATTTCTCTATCACTCAAACCTCCACATTTATGAATTATTCTGTCCGCTATAGTTGATTTGCCATGATCTATATGAGCTATAATTGCAAAATTCCTAATGTTGTCTATTGTATCACCCATTTTTAGGATCTAATTTTTGCATCGGACTTTGACTCAACGGAAGAGATAATTAGTTTATTAATATTGTCCAGGTCATTTTCATTTAATGTTTTTTCTTCTGACTGAATAGTTACATTAACAGCTATAGATTTTTTTCCCTCTGGTATATTTTCTCCCTCAAAAACATCAAATACTCTTACTGACTTTATTAATTTGTTATCAACAGATTTAATTATATTAACTAATTCTTGAGATTTAAAATTTTTATTAATAATAAATGCAAAATCTCTCTCTGATTTTTGGAAATCAGAAAATTTATATTCAGATTTTGAATCTTTTATCTTTTGTTTTGACGCTCTTATATAATCAAGACAAATTTCAAATATTACCAAACCTTCGGTTTTTATATCTAATTTTTTTATTATGTTTGGATGTATTTCACCAAAATATGCTATAGCATTTTTTTCGTTTTTATTTTGGTAGACTCCTCCAGATTTTCCTGGATGATAGTAAGAAGGAGTTCTATCGTCTATAATAATATCATCTTTATTAATCCCTGCTTCACAAAGACTTTGTATTACATCTTTTTTTACATCGAATGTGTCTACAATTCTCTCTTTATCATTCCAAGACAATCTTGAAACCTTTCCTGCTCTTACTGCGCCTATCACTGTCAGTTGATCTCCAGGATTTTTTCCTTTAAAAGCTGGACCAATTTCAAATAAAGAAATATCTTTAAATCCTCTATCTAAATTTTTCTTCAAATAAAATAATAAATTTGGAAAAATAGAATTTCTTAAAACATTTAGATCTGAACTAATCGGATTTACGATTGATATTTCTTCATCATTTTCTTTAAATAATTGATTAATTTTAGAATCAGTAAATGACCATGTCACGGTCTCTAAATAACCTTTAGATGCGACAGATCTTTGTAAAAAATGAAATAATTTCTGATAATAATTAAGTGTTGGCTTTGATCTTGTCTTAATAGGTTCTGAAGTATTAATATGTTCATAACCTTTTATTCTCACTATTTCTTCAACAATATCAATTGGTTGAGTTATATCAGGTCTCCATGAAGGTACTACTAACTTTAAAATTTTTTTATTCTTAGATACATTAAAACCTAGCCTTTCTAGTATTTTGATCAATTCTTTATTTTCAACATTAAATCCAGTCGTTTTTTCAAAAAGAAATGGATCAAAATTTATTATTGTTTTTTTATAATTTTCAATTTTTTTTACATCTAAATTGCTTATTTCACCTCCGCAAATTTGTTTTATTAGTTCAGAAGCTTTTATTAATCCTTCTTCAATTGAAAGGGGATCTATTCCTCTTTCGAATCTGAATTTTGCATCTGTATCTATATTTAATTGTTTAGAGGTTTTTCTTATTGAACGTGGTAAAAAATAAGCAGATTCTAATAATATATGTTTAGTCGAATATTCTGTTCCAGATCTTTTCCCACCAATTATACCACCAAGACCAAGGACTCCAGATCTATCAGAAATAACGCACATATCATTTTCTAAAATATATTTTTTATTATCTAAGGCTTCGAAACTTTCTCCTTTAGAAGAACTTCTAACAATAATTTCATTATCTATTTTATCTGCATCATAAGCGTGTAATGGTCTATTTAAATCAAACATAACATAATTAGTAATATCGACTATCGCAGATATTGGTTTTTGGCCTAAAGACATAATTTTATCTTTTAGCCATTTTGGACTCTCTTTATTTGTTACTCCTTTTATTAAACAACTTCCAAATATTGTGCATCCTTGAACTTTTTCTTTTTTTATTGTTACGTTTATATTTTGATTACCTCTATATTTTAAATTGGATTTTTTATTAATTTTTAATTTACCAGCACCAGCAGCTGACAAATCTCTAGCAATTCCTTTTACTCCTAAACAATCTGGTCTATTGGGCGTAATTGATAAATCTATTACTTTTTCAGAATTGTTTTTAAAATATTTTTCTCCAATTTTATTTGCATATTTATTGTTTTTTAATTCTATAATTCCATCACTTTCATTTGATAATAGTAATTCTGACTCAGAACAGAGCATTCCATATGATGTTACACCCCTTATTTTGCTTACAGACAATTTCATCTGATTTTTAGGAATAATCGATCCTGGAGGTGCATAAACTGTCAAAAGACCATTTTTTGCATTTGGGGCTCCACATACTACTTCTATTGTTTTGTCACCACCTATATCAACATCACATAACTTCAATCTGTCTGCATTTGGATGGGTTTTGGCATTTATAATTTTTGCAACAATAAAAGTATCTAATTCAGATGTAGAACTCTCAAAACTTTCTACTTCTAGACCAATATTAGTTAATTTATCTATTATTTGATTATTATTAAATTTTGTATCAAGATGGTTTCTTAACCAGTCAATTGTGAACTTCATCTACTCAGTCCTCTATAATTTGAAGGGACATCCAATGGATCAAAGCCAAAGTGACTTAACCATCTATAATCAGTCTCAAAAAAGGCTCTTAAATCATTAATTCCATATTTTAACATTCCAAGTCTGTCTATGCCAATTCCAAAGGCATATCCTTGATATTTACTTGGATTAACATTTACATTTTTTAAAACATTTGGATGAACCATTCCACAGCCTAGAATTTCTAACCATTTATTACCTTCACCAATTACTATCTTTCCATTTTTAATTTCATATCCTATGTCTACTTCTGCTGAAGGTTCCGTAAATGGAAAATGACTTGGTCTGAATCTCATTTTAATTTTATCAACTTCAAAAAACTCCTTAATAAAATAATTTAAACATCCTTTTAAATGTCCCATATTTATATTCTTATCTATATGAAGTCCCTCAACTTGATGAAACATCGGAGCATGAGTTTGATCACTATCTGATCTGTAAGTTCGTCCTGGAGCAATAATTTTAAAAGGAGGTTTACCTTTTAGCATAGTTCTTACCTGAACTGGAGATGTATGAGTTCTCAAAAGTAATTCCTTATTATTATCAAGGTAAAAAGTATCATGCATATCTCTAGCTGGATGGTTATCTGGAGTATTTAATGCTGTAAAATTATTATATTCATTTTCTACATCTGGGCCTTCCTCAACACTAAATCCTATTTCAGAAAATATAGATGAAATTTCATCAATTACCTGGGAGACTGGATGAATTTTACCAATTTCAATATTTCTTTCTGGAAGAGTTACATCAATTTTTTCTTTCTCAAGCTTTAAATTAATTTCTTTAGTTTCAATTTCTTGAATTTTGATTGATATTTTATTTTGAAGTTCATCTTTAATATTATTTAAATCTGAGGCTAATTTTTTTCTTTCCTCTGCAGAAATAGAACCTAATTTTTTAAATTCGCTCGATATAATTCCGTTTTTTCCAAATAGTTCGGATTTGATGTTATTTATTTTTTCAATGTTATTTTCTGTGTTAAGCTTATCGATATAATCATCTTTTATTTTTTTAATATCAGACATTTTAATAGAATATTTGTTAAAGGAAGAAAAACAATAGTCTTGATTAATTTAATGCTGCTTGAGCCCTTTTAACTATAGTTTTGAATGCTTCGGGGTTATCGTAAGCAATTTCTGCAAGAATTTTTCTATCTAATTTAATTCCTGATTTGCTTAAACCATTAATAAACTTTGAATATGTTATACCCTCGGATCTGACACCAGCATTAATTCTTTGTATCCACAGTGATTTGAAATCCCTTTTTTTATTTCTTCTATCTCTATAAGCATACTGCATAGCTTTTTCCATTGCTTGTCTTGCAACTCTAATTGTATTTTTTCTTCTTCCCCACTGACCTTTAACGGCTTTTAAAACTTTTTTATGTTTAGCTCTGCTTGTAACTCCTCTTTTAACTCTCGCCATTTTATCCTCTTAAGCTGTAAGGCATATAAGATTTTACTATCTTACCATCTTGTTTGGATAAAACAGTTGTGCCTCTTTGTTTTCTGATTTGTGAATTCGTTCTTTTAATCATGCCGTGTCTTTTTCCAGCCTGTGGGGTAATAACCTTACCTTTAGCTGAGATTTTAAATCTTTTTTTAGCTGAACTTTTTGTTTTTAACTTGGGCATAATTTTCGGGGTTATACAAATATTAAATTAAATTTACAACTAGAAATATGGCTTATAAAGGCTGGATTACCATAATCATTTGCTTTCCATCAAATTTTGGCTGAAGCTCTACTCTTCCAATAGTCTCCATGTCTGCCTTAATTTTGTCCATTAATTCATTGCCAAGGTTCGAATGTTGTAACTCTCTCCCTTTAAACCTTATTGTAAATTTGACTTTATCTCCTTTTGCCAAAAATTTTTGAGCATTTTTAATTTTGAAAGTGTAGTCATGAACTTCTGTAACTGGCCTTAATTTTATTTCTTTTAATTCAATTTTCTTTTGTTTTTTTTTTGCCTTGTTAGCTTTTTTTTGTGCGTCGTATTTATATTTACCCATGTCCATAATTTTACAGACAGGCGGTTTTGCATTCGGAGCAATTTCAATTAAATCTAAACCTTCATTTTTTGCTTTATTGATAGCTTCACTTAAATTTAATATTCCTAAATTTTCTCCATCACTTGCAATAACTTGAACTTCATTTGATGTAATCCTGTTGTTAGACCTTGGGCCTCTTGTTTTAGTTCTTTTTTGAAAATAATTTTGTTTAAAATCTGCCACTTAGATTGAAGGGGCTTTATTTAGATCGGAGTATTTTTTTATAAATTCTTTCAAAGCCATATTTTCTTGTTTATTAGAATCCAATCTTCTAATAGTTACACTGTTGGAGTCAACTTCTTTTTTTCCACAAATCAATAACATTGGTACTTTTGTTAAAGAATGATCTCTTATTTTATAATTTAAATTGTGATTTTTAAGATCCACCTCAACAATTAAACCACTCCGTTTTAATTCCTTAGCTACACTTTTAGCATATTCATCAAAATCACTAGAGATTGGAATAACTACTGCCTGTAAAGGTGATATCCAGAATGGCAGCTTACCTGCATAATTTTCTATAAGGATACCTATGAACCTTTCTAAAGATCCAAATAATGCTCTGTGTAACATTACAGGTACTTTTTTAGTTCCATCTTTATCAACAAAAGAAGCTCCTAATCTACCTGGTAAATTTAAATCTACTTGCAAGGTTCCGCACTGCCAATCTCTACCGATTGCATCTCTTAAAACAAATTCAATTTTTGGTCCATAAAATGCGCCCTCACCTTTATTAATTGAGTATTCTAGCTTTGTCGCTTTGATTGCCTCTAACAACGCAGCCTCTGACTTATCCCAAACTTTATCGTCTCCAACTCTTAAATCTGGTCTATCTGAATATTTTAAAATAACATCTTCAAAACCAAGATCTTTATAAATTTCTAAAATTAAATTTGTAACACTCAAACATTCTTCAGTAATTTGTTCTTCTGTACAAAAAATATGTGCATCGTCTTGGGTAAAGGCTCTTACACGTAATAATCCATGCAATGCACCTGAAGGTTCATATCTATGAACTTTTCCAAATTCTGACATCTTTAAAGGTAAGTCTCTATAACTTTTAAGTCCTTGATTGAATACTTGAACACACCCAGGACAATTCATGGGTTTAATTGCAAATACTTTTTCATCTGGTGTAGTTGAAGTATACATATTGGCTCCAAATTTTTCCCAGTGGCCAGATTTTTCCCACAAAGATCTATCAAGTATTTCTGGAGTATTTATCTCTTTGTAACCATCGTGATCTTGTTTCATTCTCATATAAGAAACTAGTTTTTGGAACAAATTCCACCCTTTCTGGTGCCAAAACACAGATCCAGGACTTTCCTCTCTAAAATGAAATAAATCCATCTCTTTCCCAATTTTTCTATGATCTCTTTTTTCTGCTTCCTCAATTCTCTGAAGATAGAGGTCTAATTCTTTTTGAGTTGCCCAACCAGTACCATATATTCTTTGAAGCATTTCATTATTGGAGTCACCACGCCAATAAGCTCCAGACACTTTTGTCAATTTAAAAGCCTTACCTATTTTACCAGAAGATACTAAATGAGGACCTCTACATAAATCATGCCATGTTTCACCATGATGATAAACCGTAAGTTCTTCGTTTTTAGGAATGCTCTCGATTATCTCAGCTTTGTATTTTTCTCCAATTTTTTTAAAATGACTTATTGCTTTATCTCTTTCCCAAACTTCTTTTCTTGTTTTTACGTCTTTATCTATTATCTCTGACATTTTTTTTTCAATTTTTTTTAGATCGTCACTAGTGAAAGGCTCTTTTCTTGCAAAATCATAGTAAAATCCATTTTCAATAACTGGACCAATTGTTACCTGTGTGCCTGGGTATAGTTCTTGAACGGCCATAGCCATTATATGCGCTGTGTCATGTCTAATGACTTCTAAACCCTCAGGATCTTTAGCTGTAAATATTTCAATAGAACAATCTTGATCAATAACCGTATATAAATCTTTAAGTTCGCCGTTTATGCTCATCACCAAGGCTTGCTTACCTAAAGACTTGCTAATTTTTTCAGCAACCTCAGTGCCTGTTATACTTTTTTCAAAGTTTAATTTTTTTCCATCTGGTAGTGTAATATTTGGCATTAGTTTATTAATTTTTTATACTCTGAATAAGTAGAAAAACACATTTTTTCAACATTAAATTTTGAAACAACATTTTTTCTACCTTCTATGCCCATTTGATTGATAGTCTGTTCATCTAAATTAATAATTTCTATTAATTTTTTTGAAAGATCTTCAGAGTTATTTGCTTCAAATAAAAATCCTGTTTTATTTTCATTTATAGTCTCTTTTGATCCCCCAATATTACTTGCAATAATTGTTTTTTTCATTGCCTGAGCCTCAACAGATATTCTGCCAAAGGCTTCTGGCTCTATAGATGAAGAAACTATGATGTCTGAAACTTTGTAAGCTAAAGGCATATTTTTACAATGATCTATAAATTTTACTTGATTGGTTAATCTATACTGTTCAACTAATCTAATAAGTTTCTTTTTGTAAAGTTCTCTTCCTTGATCGCTTCCTAGAATAATTACATTAAATACCTCGTGTCCTAAATTAATATTTACTTTATTAATAGCATCTAGAAACATTTCTTGCCCTTTCCATTCTGTTAATCTTCCAGGCAATAAAACAGTTTTTCTCTCAATTTTAAGTCCCCATGATTTAAATAAATCATCTTCCTCTGTTTCTATAGTAGTTGATGGATCAAAATAATCAGTATTAATGCCTCTAAATATCACCAAGAATTTTTTTTTATCATCAAGGTATTCAGAGTAGTTTTCTTTAATATGCGAAAATATAAAATTAGACCCAGCAATAATTAAATCAGATCTTAACATTACAGAATTATATAATTTTTTTAATTTACTTTTAAAATTATATGTTCCATGAAATGTTGTTACAAATTTACGTCGTGTGAGTTTGGTAGCCAGTAAACAAGACCATGCAGGTGCTCTACTTCTCGCGTGAACAATATTAATCCCATAAAATAAAATTATTAAAGAAATAATTATAGAATTAATAAAAACTAAAATGGGGTTTTTGGAGTTAACAGGTAATCTTATATATTTAACTTTTTTTTTGTCTATAAACTTTGTTAATTCTCCACCGTTGCATATTAAAAAAGATTTACACTCATTTTCATGTAGATAGTGTGCGATATCATAACAACCTGTTTCTGCGCCGCCGTAACCAAGTTTTGGTATAACTTGCAGAACTTTCATTTTTGGATGCATATAGTAGAGTTATAATATTTCAAATCAATTTTAATACTTTATATGAAAAAATTTAAATTTCTAAAAATTTCTAAAACAAAAAAACTAAGATATATAAGCAATTATTATAAGAAAAATCTTTATATTATATTTTTACCTGGTTTTGCATCCGATATAGAAGGAGATAAACCTAAAAGATTTTTAAACTATGCTAAAAAAAATAAATTGGGTTTTTTGGCACTAGAATATTCTGGATATGGAAAATCTTCAGGTGAGTTTACAAAAGGCAATATCTCCACCTGGGCAAATGATGCGAAACTGACTATTAAAAATATAGTTAAAAAAAATGACATAATTTTAATAGGTTCTAGTATGGGTGCATGGATTTCCTTATTATTATTTAAATCAATTAGAAAACAGATTAAAGGCTTTGTGGGAATTGGCTCTGCTCCAGAATTTTTAACAAGAATAATGTGGAAAAAATTTTCAAAAAAAACAAAGAGTGAAATTATCAAAAAAGGTATTAGCAAAATTAAAAATGGTGGATATGAGTATCTCATAACTAATCAATTAATTAAAGATGGAAGAAAAAAACAAAATAAAGTTTTGAATGTTAAAATTCCGATGAAA
Source organism: uncultured Pelagibacteraceae bacterium (assembly GCA_902592965.1). GTDB lineage: Bacteria > Pseudomonadota > Alphaproteobacteria > Pelagibacterales > Pelagibacteraceae > Pelagibacter. The sequence goes on along the minus strand of CACJGL010000020.1, from coordinate 6,834 downwards.
ATGCCTGTTACTATGGTCCATGGTCAAAAAGATGAAGTGGTACCAATTAAGTACTCAAGAGAAGTTTTAAAAATCTTCAGCAAAGCAAAAAAAAAATTAAATATAATTAAGAAGGGTGACCATAGTCTCTCTTCAAAAAAAAATCTAAATATTATTTGTAAAGAGTTAGATAATATTATTAAAAATATTAACTAGCTTGGCCAATTAATTTTTTATTTGAAATAGGATTTTCTAACTTATCTAACATTTCTTTTGGACAAACTTGTACAAAATTATTTATTTCATTTTCAAAATTCTTAACAATTTTTTCCGAGATTGTTGAATTTGTTTCTATCGCATGCTCTTTAATTAATTTTTTTAGATGCTCAATCCAAAATTTAGTTTCTGGAGTTTGCCAAACTACACTTTCAGGATTTACTTTTTTATCAAATTGATTTTCAGGGTCATAAATAAATGCCATGCCACCTGTCATACCAGCTCCAAAATTATCGCCAATATCTCCTAATATAATAATGTTTCCGCCTGTCATGTATTCACAACCATTTGAATCACAACCTTCTACTACTGCAGTTGCACCTGAATTTCTAACAGCAAATCTCTCTCCTGCTTGTCCTGCTGCTAATAATTTTCCAGAAGTAGCTCCATACAAAACAGTATTTCCAATAATTGTATTTTCATTTGAAACAAGGTTGCTTTCATCTTGTAATTTAATCACAATTGTTCCACCTGATAGTCCTTTAGCAACATAATCATTTGCATCCCCTTTTAAAATTAGTTTTAATCCTTTAATAGCAAAAGCACCAAAGGATTGACCTGCTGAACCTTTAAAATTTAATTCAATCGAATTTTCATCAAGATTATTATTTCCAAATTTTTTGTACAAATGATAAGAAATTCTAGTACCAACTGCTCTATCGGTATTTTGAATTTCAAATTCTTGATTTATTTTTTCTTTTTTATCTATTTTGTTTTCTATTTCTGGCCATAATTTTTGATCTAAAGTATCTGGAACAGAATTAATTTCAGGTTTCTCACAATATCTTTTATTTTTTCCAGGATCTGCCTGAACAAAAAGAGGATTTAAATCTAGATCATCCAAGTTTGGTGATCCCTTGCTTACTTGCCTTAGTAAGTCAGTTCTTCCAATTACTTCATTTAAAGATTTGAAACCAAGACCAGCAAGTATTTCTCTTACTTCCTCTGCTATAAATGTAAAAAGGTTTACTATTTTTTCAGGAGTTCCAGTAAATTTCTCTCTTAATTTATCATCTTGTGTGCAAACACCCACTGGACATGTATTTGAATGACACTGTCTGACCATTATACAACCCATTGCTACTAAAGCAGTTGTTGCTACGCCAAATTCTTCTGCTCCCATCATAGCTGCAATTACAACATCTCTTCCTGTTTTTATTCCACCATCTGTTCTAAGCGTTACTTGATGTCTCAAGTTATTCAAAGTCAATACCTGATTAGCTTCTGTTAATCCCATCTCCCAAGGAACTCCGACATATTTAACACTTGTCTGTGGAGTGGCTCCTGTGCCTCCTGAGTGCCCTGAGATTAAAATTATATCTGCTTTAGCTTTTGCAACTCCAGCAGCTATTGTTCCAATTCCTGAGGAAGCAACTAATTTAACTCCAACCCTAGCCTTAGGATTTATTTGTTTTAAATCATAAATTAATTGAGCTAGATCTTCTATTGAGTAAATATCATGATGTGGTGGAGGTGATATTAAAGTAACTCCTGGCGTTGAGTGTCTCAATCTCGCAATTTCATCTGTAACTTTAAAACCTGGTAATTGTCCACCTTCACCTGGTTTAGCACCCTGGGCAATTTTGATTTCAATCTCATTACAATTATTCAAGTAATTAATGGTTACTCCAAATCTAGCTGATGCAATTTGTTTGACCCTTGAGTTTGCACTATCTCCATTTTCCATAGTCTTAAATCTTTTTTCATCTTCTCCACCTTCACCACTACAAGATGCGCCTTTGATTCTGTTCATACCAACAGCAAGAGTTTCATGTGCTTCTTTAGATAAAGCTCCATGAGACATACTTCCACTTCCAAATCTTTTTAATATATTAGATGCAGGCTCAACATTAGATATATCGATAGGATTTTTAGATTTAAAATCTACTAAATCTCTTAAACTTATTGGATTTAGATTGTAAATACCTTTAGTGTATTTTTTATATATTTCATAAGATCCTTGTCCAACCGCAGTTTGCAGTAAATGAATTAGTTTGCCTTGATACTGATGTGTTTCACCATTTTTTCTATATCTGTAAATACCTCCAATAGGTAAAATATTTAAATTACCGAAAAATGCTTCTTCGTGTATAGTTCTAATTTTCTTTTCTATTCCCTTTAAACCAATTCCAGAAATCTTTGATAACATCCCAGGAAAGTAATCTTTCACAATTGTTCTGCTTAGTCCCACAGTTTCAAAATTACATCCACCTCTGTAAGAACTTAAAACAGAAATTCCCATTTTAGACATTATCTTAAGAAGACCGAGATTGACTGATTTAATGTATCTTGAAACACATTCATCAAAAGTGAAATTTCCAAATAATTTCTTAGAATGTCTTTGATACAAGCTATCAAAAGCTAAATAAGGATTAACTGTAGTAGCACCAACACCAATTAATGTTGCAAAAGAGTGGGTATCTAAAGCATCTCCAGTTTGAACATTAATAGAAACATAACCTCTTAAACCTAATTTAACTAAGTGTGTATTTATTGCTCCAATACATAAAAGCATTGGCATTGGCATTCTATTTTCTGAAATATTTTTATCTGATAATATTATTTGTTTAATTCCCTCTCTAACAGCTTGTTCAGATTTAACTTTGAGTAAATTTATTGATGTTTCTAAATCATCATCTTTACTGAATGTACAATCTAAAACTTTATTATTATTTCCAAAGAATTTTAAAAATTTTTCAAATTGTGCATTTGATAATATTGGACTATTTAAGACATAAATATTGTCTTTTGTTAATTTACTAAAATCTAAAATATTGCCAAGATTTCCAAATCTTGTCTTTAAACTCATAACTTTATTTTCCCTTAGAGAGTCAATTGGTGGATTTGTAACCTGACTAAAGTTTTGTCTAAAATAATGATATAGTGGTCTATATTTATCAGATAAAACTGCTAAAGGTGTGTCATCACCCATTGAGCCTGTTGCTTCTTTTGCATCTTCTGCCATTGGATGAAGAATTAACTCTAAATCTTCAATGCTGTATCCAAAACAATGCTGGAAATTTCTCAAATTTCCACCTTCTAGCTCTACTTTTTCGGTTTCTGCTTCTAACTTTTTATCAAGATCAATAATTTGATTGTTGTAATGCTTATATTCTTTTGAAAGGTAGTTTTTTATCTCATCGTTTGAGTATACTTTGCCTTTTTCTATTCTTACTCCTAGTATTTCTCCTGGTCCCAATCGTCCTTTAGGAATTGCTTTTTGAGGATTGTTTCCTTTTTCAGGCATTGGCATTATATCGTTTTCTCCCAATAACCTTGCAACTCTTGTTGTTGGCTGAGCTCCTTGACCTAACCAATATTTAATTCGCTCAGAATCTAAGCCAATCCTTTCCTTTTTATCCTTTGGTAATAACGGATTATAAAAACCTAATTTTTCTATAAACCTTCCGTCTCTTGGAAATCTACTATCAGCCACAACAATTTTATACACCGGCCTTTTTTTAGTACCTCCCATTGATAGTCTCATTTTTAACATTACTTATATCTCCTTTATTTTAATTGATTAAATAGTTCAGGCGGGATCCCTTTATCCGCCATTCCTTTCATGTTTCCTTTAGACATTTTTTTCATCATTTCTGACATCATCTTAAATTGTTTTAACAACTTATTGATAGTGGCAATGTCTGTACCTGAGCCATTAGCAATTCTTTTTTTTCTTGATCCATTTATAATTTTAGGATTTTCTCTTTCTTGCTTTGTCATTGATAAAATAACAGCTTCATTTTGAGTTATAATTTTTTCATCTATTCCTGATTGGTCCATTTGTGATTTAATTTTTGAAACTCCAGGGAGAAATGACATTATGCCTTCAATTCCACCCATCTTTTTCATTTGACGTAATTGAGAAAGATAATCTTCCATCGAGAATTGACCTTTTTTAAGTTTCTCTTCTGTTTTCTTTAAATTTTCTTGATCTAAATCTTCTGAAGCTTTTTCAACTAAGGAAACGATATCTCCCATTCCCAAAATTCTATTTGCAATTCGATCAGGATGGAAAACTTCAAAATTCTCAATTTTTTCTCCAACACCAAGAAACTTTATGGGGACCTCAGCAACATATTTCATACTTAATGCAGCTCCACCTCTTCCATCTCCATCTGCTCTTGTAAGTATAATGCCGCTCAAATTTACTGTATTTTTAAATTCCTTTGCTACATTAGCAGCAACTTGACCTGTTAGAGAATCTGCTACCAGTATAGTTTCTGCAGGATTAATAATAGTTTCAATTTGTTTGATTTCATTCATCATTTGAAAATCTATTTGCGTTCTTCCAGCAGTATCAAATAAAACTACTTCACAACCATTTAAATTTGCAGCACTTAAAGCTCTTCTACAAATATCAGCAGGAAGCTGGCCTTCTATAATTGGCAAAGTTTCAATATTATTTTGTTCACCCAAAAGTCTCAATTGCTCTTGCGCGGCAGGTCTGTAAACGTCCAAACTAGCCATCATAACTTTTTTCTTGTTATTTTTTTCTAAAAATTTCGCTAATTTTGAGGTTGTTGTAGTTTTTCCTGAACCTTGCAACCCAACTAACATGATTGGAACTGGAGGGACAGCATTAAGGGAGATTTCAGAATTCTTATCACCTAAAAAAGATACTATTTCGTCATAAACGATTTTTACAACCATATCCCCGGGAGAAGTTGATCTTATAATTTCTTGACCTAGCGCTTTAGGCTTAACTCTACTAATAAACTCCTTAACTACATCTAAAGAAACATCGGCTTCTAATAAGGCCAACCTTATACCTTTTAAACCCTCATCAACTTGCTTTTCATCAAGAGAAGGAGCTTTTTTTAATGAAGAAAAAATTTCTTCAAATTTATTAGTTAAATTTTCAAACATAATTTCGCACAGCAAGTATCGCACCAGTGGGCGAACCCTCGCTGACTGGTGTCGATCTCTTTGTTTCCAAAGACACCGCAAATTGCTGTATTTTGCGGAAGTGCGCGTAAACTATATTAGAGGTTCAAAAAGTCAATAAATAAGTTAAGTATTATTTATATGGAATTTGAAGCATTTAAAATGGATGGATTAGGTAACGACTTTGTTATTATTGATCAGAGAATAAATAATTTAAACTTATCAAATGACCAAATCTTAAAAATTTGTGACAGAGATTTCATAGGGTGCGATCAGTTGATCTACATAAAAAAAAGTCAAAAAGCTGATGCTGATGTTGCTTTTTTTAACTCGGATGGAAGCCGCTCAGATGCATGTGGAAATGGAACTAGATGCGTTGCTTATTTACTAAGTATTGAAAAAAATAAAAAAGAAATTGAAATTTCGGTATCCTCAAAAATATTAAAATCTAAGGTCCTTAATAATAAAGATGTTGAAACAATAATTGGAACTCCAAATTTAGAGTGGAACAAAATTCCTTTAAGTAAAGATCTTGATACTAAAAATCTATCACTTGGTATGATTGATATTGACGGAAATAAAATGAATGGTGGTATTGCAGTGAATGTTGGAAACCCTCATGTCATATATTTTTGCGAGGATATAGAAAAAATAAATTTAAAAAAGTATGGACCATTAATAGAAAATCATGAAGTTTTCCCTGAAAAATGTAATGTCACGATAGCTCAAAAAATTAGTGAACAACATTACAAAATTAAAGTTTGGGAGAGGGGCGCTGGTTTAACAAAAGCTTGCGGGACTGCAGCATGTGCAACGGCAGTCGCAGCTAATTTAAATCAACTACAAAATAGTAATTCAAAAATAGAATTTTCAACAGGAATTTTAAATATTCAAATTGATAATGAATTAAATATAAAAATGAGAGGTCCTGTATCTGAAATTGAAAAAATTAATATCAAAATATAATGGGTATTTTTGAAAAATTTAAAATCGGATTTAAAAGAAGTGCAAGTAATATAGCATCAGGTCTTAAAGAAATAATAGTTAAGAAAGAAATTGACGATACAACTCTTGATAAAATAGAGGAATTCTTGATCGGCTCAGACGTGGGCATAGATGCAGCATCAGAGATAAAATCTATAATTGCTCAAAAAAAGATTGATCCAAAAAATGATCCAATAAAGGAAGTTTTTGAAATACTTAATAATTATATTTTAGAACTAATGAAACCCCTAGAAAAGAAAGATTTTTTCTTAAAAAAAGAAAAGACAAATATAATATTAGTTTCAGGTGTTAATGGAGTTGGTAAGACAACTACTATTGGAAAATTAGGAAAAATATTTATACAAAATAATAATAAAGTTCTTTTTTCAGCATGCGATACATTTAGAGCAGCTGCTATTGATCAATTAGAAGAATGGGCTAACAGGGTTGATGCTAAAATTGTAAAATCAGATCCTGGTTCAGATCCAGCTTCAGTTGCTTTTAAAGCAATGGAAATAGCTCAAAGTCAAAACATAAATCAAGTAATAGTAGACACGGCAGGAAGATTACAAAATAAAAAGAATTTAATGGATGAATTAAAAAAAATAGGAAATGTAATCAAAAAAAGTGATGAAACAGCACCTCACGAGGTTATCTTAGTTTTAGATGCAACATCGGGACAAAATATAATTAATCAACTCGAAGAAT
>CACJGL010000019.1 GCA_902592965.1 uncultured Pelagibacteraceae bacterium | reverse complement strand
GTAAATATTCTAAAAAAAAAATAAATACTTTTGCTTCAATTTTTCCAATATCTTCTCCAAAATATGTTTTAATCGTTTTGTTAGATGAACCAAAATTGAGTGAAACTTATATTTATGAATATAATGATGGTAAAAAAAGGAAGATAATAGGTACACCTTTTAATACTGCTGGTTGGACTTCAGTTGAGGTTGCCAAAAACATAATTGAAAAAATCGGGCCTATTTTAGCCATAAAATATTAAGAAATTTCATAATGATATTAAAAAGCTTTTTTAAAAATCTTAAAAAAGATTTTAATAATAAACGTTTTGATGGATTTGAATTTAATTCAAAAAAAATAAAAAAAAATTATATATTTTTTGCAATACAGGGTAGTAAATTTAATGGAAATAATTTTATAAATGATGCCATTAAAAGAGGAGCTCGAATAATTGTATCAAATAAATTTAAAACTGGAATCAATAAAGGTGTATTATATATAAAAGTAAGTGATACTAGATTAGCCTTATCAAGTTTTGCAAATAAATATTATAATAAAAAACCAAATAATATAATTGCTGTAACTGGTACAAACGGTAAGTCATCTATAGTCAATTTTTATTACCAGATATTAAAACTTAATAAAAAAAGAGTAGCCTCAATTGGAACCCTTGGTGTCAAATCGAATAGTGTCAGCTTAAAACTTAATAATACAACTGTTGATGCTATTACAATTAATAAAATACTTACAAATTTAAAGAAAAAAAAAATTGAAAATGTAATTTTAGAAGCATCAAGTCATGGCCTTCATCAAAAAAGATTACATGGTATTAAATTTAGCACATCTATATTCACTAATTTAAGCAGAGATCATTTAGATTATCACAAAAATTATAAAAATTATTTTAATTCAAAATTAATTTTATTTAATGAGTTGACAAATAAAAATGGAAATTTGATATTTGATAATGATTTAAAATATTCACAAATCTTTAAAAAAATAGCTAAAAGAAAAAAATTAAATTTATTAAACATTGGTACATCAGATAGTCATTTAAAAATTAATTCAATTAAAATTTTAAATAAATACCAACATATAAAGTTTACTTATCAAAATAAGGAATACCAATTTAAAACAAGCCTAATTGGAAAAATACAAATTAAGAATTTGATGATGGCTATTGCAGCAGCAATTAAAAGTAATCTAAAAATTGATGATATTGTTAAAAAACTTAAGTATATTAAACCCACAAAAGGAAGACTTGAGATAATCGGAACAACCAAAGATAATTCAATTTTTATTTTAGACTATGCTCATACTCCAGAGGCTCTTAAAACAAGTATAGAAAATATTAAAGAACAATTTGGTTTAAGAAAAATTAATATTGTATTTGGATGTGGCGGTGAAAGAGATAAAGAAAAAAGACCAATAATGGGCAAAATTGCTAACAAACTATGTAATTATATTTATCTTACAGACGATAATCCTAGAACTGAAAATCCAGAAAATATCAGAGCAAGTATTAAGAAATCAATTTTACCATCTAAAATGATTGAAATACCATCAAGAAAATTAGCTATAAAAAAAGCAATTTTAAATAGTAAGTCTGATGAGGTTTTAATTATTGCAGGGAAGGGACATGAAAACACTCAAGAATATATTAAGAAAAATAAATTTTCTGACAAAGATAATATAAAAAAATCAATAATTTTAAAAAATAGAATTTTATCAAATGATTGGAAATTAAATATACTTAAAGAAATTATAAATAACAAAAAATTAGATAGAATAAAAAATTTAAAAATTAGCACTAATTCGAAAGAACAAAATAAAGGTAAAATTTTCCTTGGAATTAAAGGGAAATCTTTTAATGGAAATGATTTTGCAGACGAAGCTCTAAAAAATGGAGCAAAATTAGCAATACTTCAAAATAACAAAAATGATAGTAAAAAAAAGATTAATGTTAAAAGTACTCTAAGATTATTAATTAAATTTTCACAAAAGATAAGAATTTCTTCTAATGCATCTCAAGTTGCAATTACAGGATCTTCAGGCAAAACTTCGCTCAAAGAATTGTTAGGACAATGTCTTCAAAAAAATTATTCTACAACATTTTCAAAAAATTCGTTCAATAATAAATTCGGTTTACCGATTTCGTTAATAAATTTAAATAAGGATACGACTTATGGAATATTTGAAATTGGAATGGATAAAAAGGGAGAAATAGACTATTTATCAAAAATAATTAAACCAGACGTTGGAGTTATTACAAATATTAGTTATGCGCACGCCAAAAATTTTAAATCTTTATTGGATATAGCTAAAGCTAAATCAGAGATTATTTTCAACATAAGAAAAAATGGTACAATTGTGTTGAATAAAGATGATAAATTTTTTAATTTTTTTTCAAATTTAGCAAACAAAAATAATTTAAATATCATTTCTTTTGGTAAACATAAAAATTCTAATATTAGATTATCTAAATTAAAAAAATCTACGAAATCTTATATTATTTATATTGACGTAGCCTCTAAAACTTTTAATTTTAAAATTAATAATAACTTATTACCTTATTTGGATAATATATTGGCTTCCATAGCAGTTTGTAAAAGTTTAAATATCATTAACAAAATAAAAAGTAACTTTTTTTCTAATTATAAAATACCAAGTGGTAGAGGAAATATAAAAAAATTCACTGTCGGCTCTAAAAAAGTTAATATAATAGATGAAAGTTATAACTCAAATCCATTGTCTCTTAGTTTTTCAATTAAGAAATTTAATAATTTAAAAGTAAATCCAAATAAAAAATTTATGCTGCTAGGTGACATGTTAGAATTAGGAAAATTTTCAAAAAAACTTCATATTGAAGCTGCAAAAGATATCAATAAGGCAAAGTTCAAAAAGTTGTTTGTTTATGGGAATTATATTACAGAAACATTTAACAAAATTAGAACACAAAAAAGAGGAAAAATACTTAAATCAATTAGTGAAATTCTTAATATAATAAAAAATGATTTAAATAATGGTGATTTTTTAATGATAAAGGGCTCAAATTCTACAGGACTAAATCAAATAACCAAACAAATTGGATCAAAATATTAATGTTGTTTGAACTTTTTTCAATCTTTGTAGATAATTTCAGTTTTTTGAATGTTTTTAAATATTTAACAGTAAGAACTGGTCTTTCTATGTTTACAGCTATGGTTGTTGTTTTTTTAGTTGGAAACCCATTAATTAATTTTTTTTCTTCAAAACAGATTCATAATCCAATCAGAGAAGATGGACCTAGCGATCATATAATTAGAAAAATTGGAACACCTACAATGGGAGGACTAATAATATTACTAGGTGTTTTTTCAGGAGTATTGCTATGGGGTGACTTATCAAATCCTTACAATTGGTTTTTAATATTTATTGCAGCTTCTTTTGGATTATTGGGAGCTTATGATGATTATAAAAAAATAAAGTTAAAAAGTTCGCATGGAATTTCTTCCAAACTAAAGTTTTCTTTACAAATTATATTAGCTTTGATTGGTATATTTATACTTTATATCACAAGTAATTCTGATCAAATAAACAATCTATATTTTCCTTTTTTCAAAAACTTAGTAATCAATCTTGGCTGGTTTTTTATACCTTTTTATATGTTTATATTAGTTGGAGCTTCAAATGCAGTTAATTTAACTGATGGTTTAGACGGATTAGCAACAGTTCCTGTTATGTTAGTTGCCGCTTGTTTTGCATTTATTAGTTACGTCTCTGGTAACATAATTTTTTCTGATTATCTTCAGATTGCATATATAGAGGGTGTAGGAGAAGCTTCGATTTTTTGTGGATCAATAATCGGAGCTTGTTTAGGTTTTTTATGGTTTAATGCACCACCGGCAAAAATTTTTATGGGAGACACTGGATCTTTATCATTAGGTGGTTCACTGGGAGCGGTTGGTATAATAACTAAGCACGAAATTGTGTTAGCAATAACAGGCGGATTGTTCGTTTTAGAAGCTGTTTCTGTAATAGTTCAAGTTATTTCCTATAAATTAACAGGTAAAAGAATATTTAAAATGGCTCCAATACACCATCATTTTGAAAAAAAAGGATGGCCAGAGTCAACGGTTGTAATTAGATTTTGGATAATTTCTATTATTCTAGCGATGATTGGATTAGCAACTTTGAAACTTAGATAATGAAATTAAAAAATGAAACGTTAAGTAAAAATTTTTTAATTTATGGTTTTGGAAAATCTGGAATTTCATCATTAAAATATTTAAAAAAGAAAAATAGATGTTTTATATTCGATGATGATAAGAAAAAAATTAATAATAAATACAAAAAATTTTTTATTTCTAAATCAAAATTACTAAATAATAATTTTGACTATATAGTTATAAGTCCCGGTATTAATATAAATAGATGCCAGTTATCAAATTATTTAAAAAAGAACCAAAAAAAAGTTATTACTGATTTTGATATTTTTTATAAATTTAACCCTGAAGTTTTAACAATTACGATTACTGGCACGAACGGAAAGTCAACTACAAGTAAGTTACTTTATGATATTTTAAAGAAACACCATTATGATACTAGGCTAACTGGAAATATTGGAAATCCTATTTTAGAGGAAAAAAGAGTTACCAAAAATACTATCTTTGTTATTGAGGCCTCTTCTTATCAGTTGGCTTATAGTAAATATTTCAAATCAAAATTTTCTATAATAATTAATATTTCCCCAGATCATTTAGAAAGGCATAATACAATGAAAAATTATGTATTATCAAAATTAAAATGTGTAATAAGACAAAACGAAAATGATGTAGCAATAATAACAAACACTAATTTGTTGAAAGACTTATTAAGAACTAAAAATATAAAATCCAAAATAATATATGTAAGTAAAAATAAGTATGCATATTTAAAAAATAAATTAAGTAATGATAATTTTAAAAATTCAACAAATTTTCAAAATTTAATTTTTTTATTTGAGTTATCGAAATATATGAAACTTAATTTAAAAACTGTAATAAAAACTATTAATAAATTTAAACCTTTGAAATTTAGACAGGAAGTGATCCATCAATAAAAATATTAAAAAAAAAAACACGACTCTAAGTCAACAACATTATCTTCTACTGTTCCATTTTTAGAATCTAATGAAAAAATTATATGGATCTTGGGAGGATTATTTAAAAAGGGCGACAAATTTAATTTAAATAAAAAGTATTTTAAAAATTTAGAAGCATATATTTATGGGAAAGATAGACAAGTTTTCCTCAAACTATTTAAAAATAAAATTAAAGTTAATTTATCAAAAGATCTGAGAAATACTCTTAAATTAATTCCAAACCTAAAGGATATAAGAACAAAAGTTACAGTTTTATTTAGCCCATCGGCCGCATCATTTGATCAATACAAAAATTTTGAAGAAAGAGGTAGACAATTCAATATGTTAATTAAAAGATATTTACCAATTGAATGAATAAATATTTTGATACATTTTATGATTGGTGGAAAAACATTGATAAAACAATTTTTTTGATAATAAGTCTATTATTTTCACTAGGGTTGTTCTTTTCTTTAGTTTCAACTTCAATAATCGCATCAGATAAATTAAACACAAATTCTTACTATTTTTTTTTAAAACATTTAATTTTTGTTTTAATAGGAATATCTTTAATTTTATTTTTATCTCTACTAGATCAAAAAATTTTAATTAGGTTATCAGTCGTATTATTTGTTATCACATTTATAAGTTTATTCTTAGTTCCCTTAATAGGAGTGGAGGTTAAAGGGTCAAAGAGATGGTTAGATATTGGCTCATTACCTAGGTTTCAACCTATTGAAACTTTAAAACCTTTTTTTGTTATTGTTATTTCACTAATAATTTCATTAGAAAATAAAAACCTCTATATAAAATATCTCTTGAGTTCAGTCATTTTAGTGCCAATTATAATTTTACTTTTATCTCAACCAGACTTAGGACAAACATTATTAATAATATCTGTTTGGCTTGCTATTATTTTTGTTTCAGGAATAAATTTATTACTTTTTGCAATTTCATTATTAGCTGTGGGTTCATTAACTCTATTTTTAGTCTTTTTGGTGCCAAAGTTTGAATACATAAAAATAAGATTAATGTCATTTTTAGATAATTCTAGCGGTAATAATTACCAGGCCGATAAAGCAAGCGATGCAATATCCAGTGGAAGTTTTTTTGGAAAAGGAATAGGTGAAGGAACTTTAAATTCAAGAATACCAGAAGCACATACAGATTATATAATTTCTGTAATTGCAGAAGAATTTGGAGTAATTATCTTAATAGGTATAATATTACTTTATTTAATATTATCTTATAGAGTTTTAAAAAAAATAAATTTTACAAAAAATAATAATTTTAAACTCATATTAGTTGGAAGTATTTCAATAATACTATTGCAAACTTTTATTCATATTGGTGTAAATATAAGAATGCTTCCTACTACAGGCATGACTATGCCATTTATTAGTTATGGTGGTTCTTCAATAGTTGGAACATCAATTTTAACTGGAATAATATTAAATTTGACCAAGAGAAAATTAAATTAGTATGAAAAATATACTTATAGTAACAGGTGGTTCTGGTGGCCACGTAGTACCATCTACCTCTTTGTTTGAGCATTTGAAAAACAAATTTTCTGTAAAAATGGTATCTGATTTGAGAGGAAGTAAATATATAAATACCGAAAAATTTAAATATGAATTAATAGATGTACCTAATTTATTTTTAAAACCTTATTTACTTCCATTAAATATTTTTAAATATTTTCTAAACATTTTTCAATCTATTAAATTTTTAAAAAATAATAAGACAAATATTGTGATTAGTACTGGTGGGTATATGACATTTCCATTTTGTTTAGCTGCATTTATATTAAAAAAAAAAGTTTTCTTGTTTGAGCCTAATAGTGTTTTAGGTAGATCTAACCGCTTTGCTTTAAAATTTTCAACAAAAATAATTTGTTACGATGAAAATTTAAGAAACTTCCCAATAAAATACAATTCTAAAAAAGTTGTAGTCAAACCTATTTTAAAAAAAGAAATATATAACTTAGAAAAAAATATAATTAATTTAAAAAAGGAAATAAAAAAAATTCTTATCATCGGCGGTAGTCAGGGCGCATCGTTTTTTGACGAAAATATTACTGAATTAATTATTGAAATTTCAAAAAAACGAAATTTAGAAGTTATACAACAAATATCGAATATTAATTATTTATCTTCAATAAAAAATAAATATGACAAATCAAATATAAACTACAAATTCATTGAATTTACCAATGATAGTCATGAACTCTACAATGGTATAGATCTAGCAATTACCAGAGGAGGCGCAAGCACATTAAGTGAACTTTCATTTTTAAACATACCGTTTATTTCAATACCTCTCCCTTACGCAAGAGATAATCACCAATTCTATAATTCAGAATTTTACTATAAAAAAAATTGTTGTTGGTTAATAAAACAAAAGGAATTCGAATTTAAAAAATTTTCAAAGATGATATTTGAAATATTTAATGATTATAAAAATTACAACGAAAAATTTAAAAATCTTGAGGAAATTACTAAAAAAAATACTTGGAATAATATAAACAATAAGATTATAGAAATTATAGATGAAAATTAATATTGGAAAAACTGAACTAATTCATTTTGTTGGAATCGGTGGTATTGGTATGAGTGGCTTAGCATTAATAATGGATAGTTTAGGCTTTAAAATACAAGGAAGTGACAAATCAGATAATAAAAATCTTAATTTACTAAGAAAAAGAAAAATTCCAATTTATTTAAATCATAATAAGCAAAATATAAAAAATTGCACTGTATTAGTAGTTTCATCAGCTATAAAAAAATCAAATCCAGAATATAGGCATGCTAAAAAATTAAACTTACCGATATATAAAAGAGGAGAATTGTTAGGTCATATAGTTTCTTTAATGAAAAATATTGTTGTTACAGGATCACACGGCAAAACAACAACAACATCAATTTTGTCAAACATTATGAACTACGCAAAATTAGATCCCACAATAATTAATGGAGGCGTTTTGAATTCAATAGGAAGTTCAGCAAAACTAGGAAAAAGCGACTGGAGTTTAGTTGAATCAGATGAGTCGGATGGAAGTTTTCTTCAAATACCTTTTAATTATTCAATAATAACCAACATTGACAATGAACACTTGGATTATTACAGAACTATGGAAAATTTAAAAAATAAATTCATAGAATTTATTGATAAAACACCTTCTTTCGGAAAGGCTTTTCTGTGTTTAGATGACAAAAATGTAAAAAATATTTTACCAAAAATTAAAAATAACAATTACTATACATTTGGTTTAAATAAGAAATCAAATTTTCATATTTTCAATATAATTCAAAATAAAGATTATTCAAAATTTGATATTAAAATAAAAATACCGGGCAAAACAAAAATTATAAAAAATATTTCGATACCTTTGTTAGGTTTGCATAATATAAAAAATGCAACATCTGCATTGGCAATAGCTTTTTCAATTGGTGTATCAGATAAAATAATTAAATTAGGTCTCAAAAACTTTAATGGAGTCCAGAGAAGATTTAATTTCTTATTTGAAATTAATAAAGTGCCATTTTTCGACGACTACGCTCATCATCCAACTGAAATTTCATCAGTGTTAGATGGTGTCAGTAAAGTTTATAATAAAGAAGAAATAGTTTGTATTTTTCAACCGCATAGAATTTCAAGAGTAAAAAATTTAAAAATTGAATTTTCTAAATGTTTTAAAAATGCAAACACAGTTTTACTTTGTCCAATTTATAAAGCTAGTGAAACTATAAAATTAGGATTCTCATACACTTCATTTGCAAAATTAATTGCAAAAAATTCTAAAGTTAATCTGATAATGCTTAAAGATGAAATAGATTTAAAAAAAATTACTAAAAACATTGCATTCGGAAATAAAATTTTTATTGCTATGGGTGCAGGATCTATAACAAATTGGGTAAGAAATCTTAATTGATATGGAATTAAAAGATATTGAAGATTTTAAAAATAGATATAATGCAGATCTGTTTTTTAATACTGATATCAAAAAATTCAATTGGTTTAATATAGGAGGTAAATCAAAAATCTTTTTTAAACCAAAAAATCTAATAGAATTAAAAGAATTCCTAAAACTGTATAATAATAGAGGAAAAATGTTTATATTAGGAATGGGTTCAAATGTGTTATTTAAAGACAATACTTATGAAGGAGTAATAATCAAACTAAGCAACAATTTTAGTACATTATCAAAATTAAAATCAGACACAATAATAGCAGGCTCAGCTTGCTCACAAAAAAAACTTTCAGAATTTGCACTAGAGAATGGAATAAGTGGTTTTGAATTTATGTACTGTATCCCCGGTTCGGTTGGGGGTGGTCTTCAAATGAACTCTGGGTGTTTTGGAACAGAATTTAAAGATAAATTAATTTCACTTCAATGTATCGATACAAATGGAAATATCAAAGTCATACCATCCAACAAAATTAAATTTAAATACAGAAAAATAGAATTAAATGAAAATTTAATTTTTTTAAGCGCTACATTTAAAGGAAATTTATCAAACAAAAATAAAATAAAAAATATGATGGAAGAATTAGCCGCAAAAAAAAATAATTCTCAACCTTCAAAAATTAAGACTGGAGGAAGCACATTTAAAAATCCAATCGATCAAACAACAAAGAAAGCTTGGGAGTTAATAAAAGAATCAGTACCAGAAAATATAAATTTTGGAGATGCCCATATATCAAAAAAACACTCAAATTTTTTTGTTAATAAAAATAATGCATCATTTGATGAAATGTATTCGTTAATAAATTTTGTAAAAAAAAATGTTAAAGATAAAACTGGAATTAATATTAATTTAGAAATCAAAATCATAGAATAATGAAAAAAATTTTAATTTTGGCAGGCGGATATTCGAAAGAAAAGGAAATTAGTATACAGACTGCAAAAAGTGTTTTTTCTGAATTAAATAAAGATAAAAAATATAATATAAAAGTTATAAATCCTGATGGAAAATTTGTTAAAATATTAAGAAAATTTAAGCCTAATAAAGTATTAAATTTACTACATGGAAGATATGGGGAAGATGGTTACATTCAAGCGATTTTAGAAACAGAAAAAATAAAATATACTCATTCAGGTGTACTGTCATCTTCTTTAGCGATAGATAAAGAATTGTCAAAAAAAATATTTATAAAAAATAACATATTGACGCCAAAGTTTCTCAAATTCTCTTACAGAAATAAAATAAGCAAGTTAAAATTAATAAATAATTTGAAAAAAAAAATTGGTTTTCCTGTGGTGGTGAAACCTCTTAACGAAGGCTCTAGTGTAAACGTTTTTATATGTAACCAAAATAATGTTTTAAAAGTACTGAAAAAACTAAACGAATATGGTGAAGTTTTATTTGAAAAATATATACCTGGAAGAGAAATACAAGTCGCAATCTTAGAAGATAAAGTGCTTGGAGCAATTGAGCTTAGACCAACTAGAAAATTTTATGATTATGAGGCCAAATATAACCCAAAAGCTAGAACAGAACATATTATTCCAGTACAAATGCCAGAAAATAAACACCAAGAGGTTACAAAAATTGCTTTAAAAGCACATAAAATTCTAAAATGTAGAGGTGTAACGCGCTCAGATTTTAGATACTATAAAAATTCTTTTTATCTACTGGAAACTAATACACAACCAGGAATGACTTCACTTTCATTAGTCCCTGAAATTGCAAAATTTAATAACATTACTTTCAAAAATTTGATAAAAAAAATTTTGGAAGATGCTTCAATTAATAAATAGAAAAAAAATATATTTTTATCTGTTCGCATTTTTATTTATATCAACAATTTTTAATGATAATATAACAAATAATCTAAAAAACACTTTTAAGATTAGAGAAGTTAAAATCGAAAATACCAAAAAAGAAATTCATGATGCAATCACTTCAAATACCAGTTTTTTGTTAGGCAAAAATATCTTTTTTATTAATAATGATTTTCTATTGAGAAAACTCGATAAGCTTAATTTCATTGAGAGTTTAAATATCGAAAAAAAATACCCATCAACAATTATTATTAAAACTAAAGAAACTAGTTTAATAGCGATAACCTACTTGGACCAAAATAAATATTTTGTAGGACAAAATGGAAATTTTATTTTAGCAAAACAGATTTCAAACCAAAAAAAACTACCAACAATTTTTGGAAAATTTAATCCAGATGATTATATTTTGCTTCAAAGAGAGCTTTTAAATCAAAGAATTGATCTGAAGGAAATTATTAGATACTACTT
This sequence comes from uncultured Pelagibacteraceae bacterium, assembly GCA_902592965.1. Lineage (GTDB taxonomy): Bacteria > Pseudomonadota > Alphaproteobacteria > Pelagibacterales > Pelagibacteraceae > Pelagibacter. The sequence continues at coordinate 9,365 of CACJGL010000019.1, read as the reverse complement.
CCACAAAAATAAAAGATGGGATTTATATTTTAAAAATAACATTATAATTCAGCTACCAAACGAAAATATTTCTGAAGCTATAAATCTATTTAAAGAATTTAAATTAAAAAATAATATAAACCCAAATACAATTATTGATTTAAGAATTCAAAATAGACTAATTTTAAGAAATGAATAAAATTAATTTTTTTAATGTAATCGATTTTGGATCGTCAAAAATTCGGTTTGCTTCTTTTGACAAAAATCTAAACGAAAAATTTTCGGATTCAATAAATGTTTATTTAAATGAAAAATTACAAACTCATTTTGAAGCAATTAATATAATTATAAAAAAAGCTGAAAAAAAACTTTCTAATCATATTGAAGATATTGTTTTAGTTCTAGACTCAGAAAAATTATTTACAATTGATATATCATTAATGAAAAATTTAGATACAAGTTCAAAAATTAATAAATCATATGATTCCTTAATATTAGAATTAAATCAAATATTTAGATCGCACTATAGCAAATATTATTTATCCCAGATAATAATGGATAAATGTGTGATAGATGATGAAAAAGTTTATGAAAAACTTCCCAAAGATAAAATAATCGCTAGAAATTTAAAAGTTGACTTTAAATTAATATGTTTTCCAAAAATATTTATTAAGAAAATCAAAGATGATTTTATTAAATATAATTTAAATATAATAAATATTTTTTGCTCATCTTATTTGAGATCACAATCATATGTAAAAAAGTTAAGCGAAAATAAAACGTCTTTTTTAGAGATTGGATTTAGAAGGTCTTCATTTTTTTTTTTCGATAATAAAAAATTAAAATTTATAGAAACAATTCCAATAGGAGGACAGCACATTACAAAAGATATCTCAAAAATATTAAAAATTTCAGAACTAGATGCAGAAAACTTAAAAAAATTATTTAATAAAACCGATACAGAGTTTTCTTATAATAAAAAATCTTCCGAAGGTTCAATTATAGTTCAGGAAATTATAAATAAGAATATTTCGCTAGATTTATTGAAAAAAGTGATCTTATACAGGGTTCAAGAAATATTGGACTTAACCTTTAAAAAATCAAATATCAGTAGTCGTAATAATATCTTAGAGGGCTCGAAATTATTCTTAATTGGCGAAGGTTCAAAATTATTTAATAATAATTCTTTTTATTTGGATGACAGGTTTGGTTTTAAATCTATTAATTTTTATACAGAGACAGACGATAAAATTTGTAAATGTGGGCTTGAAGACCATATAATAAATTACGATCTGCCAAAAATAATAAGTAAAAAACAAGGAATCTTTGAAAAATTTTTCAATTTTTTTGATAAATGATGGTATTTTCTTGTAATATTAGTTGAGTACTTAAAGACATGTAAATTTTATATATAAAGGTATGTCTATACTTACTCAAAAAACAATTTCTAAGAGCATTTCTTTAAGAGGAATTGGTGTTCATTCTGGCAGAATTGCAAAATTAAAAATAATTCCTGCATCACCCAACACAGGTATAGTATTTAAAAGAATTGATCTAAAAAAAAATAATATAATTATACCAAATTACAGTAACGTCACTGATACAACATTGTGTACTACTGTTTCAAATGAGTTTGGAGCAAAGGTATCAACAATAGAACACCTAATGGGTGCATTTTACGGCTTAGGTGTGGACAATGCTATTGTAGAAATTGATTCACAAGAAGTTCCAATATTAGATGGATCTGCTAAATTATTCGTCGAATGTATTAAGAACGTTGGATTAAAATTTAGTGATCAACCAATTAAGATTATTAAAATTAATAAAAATATTTCTCTTGAGGAAAGTGATAAACATATCTCTTTAGATAAGTCTAATGTTGCAGGTGATATTGAATTTGAGATTAGATATAAGAATAAAATAATAAATATCCAAAAAAATAAAATTAATGTTTTTGAAGATGATTTAACAAATATTTTTAATTCTAGAACTTTTTGCTTGTATGAGGATATTGAAAAATTAAAAAAGTTAGACCTTGGAAAAGGTGGTAGTTTAGATAATGCTATAGTAGTAAAGAATGACGAAATATTAAATAAAAATGGATTAAGGAATACACTCGAATTTGTTAATCATAAAATTTTAGACTGTATGGGTGATTTGTTTTTATCCGGTTATAAAATAATCGGTTCACTAAAATGTTCACAGGGAGGACATAAACTGACAAATGAACTTCTTAAAAAAGTATTCGAAGACAGATCAAATTATTCTCTAATCGAAATTAAAGGTAAGGAACTTCCCCATAATTTTGCAAATTTCTACAATTTGAGATCAATAGCTTAAAGGTTAAAATTTTTAAATTAATCTGGTACAACGGATAAATGCAATTTAAATTTAATTTTAAATTTTTAATAATATTTCTATTTGTTTTCGGTTGTTCTAACAAAGACGAAAAAATCACAATAATAAAAGAGAAAAATTTAGAAACTCAAATGATAGAAGTTTATAATCAGGCAATGGAGGAATTTGAAAGAGGTGATGCAATATATGCAGGAAAAAAATTTGCTGAAGCTGAATTAATCTTTCCCCAGTCTATATGGGCACCAAGAGCAGTTTTAATGTCAGCTTATAGTTATTTCTCCCAAGGATATTACGATGATGCAAAAATTGATTTAGAACGTTTCTTATTAAAATATAAAAATCACCCACAAACTGATTATGCATATTATCTCCTAGCTTTGTGTCATTATGATCAAATTATTGATGAAAAAAAGGATTTAAGTGAAATAGTTAATGCAAAAAAATATTTTGAAATAGTGATAAAAAATTATCCTAATACAGATTACGCGGCTGACTCAAAGTATAAATTAGATCTTGTCGTTGAAATGATGGCATCCAAAGAAATGTATCTTGCAAGATATTATAATCAAAGGGAAAAATGGGTGCCTGCAATTAACAGATTTAAAAAAGTTGTTAATGATTATGAAACTACGATTTATGTTGAAGAAGCACTACATAGACTCGTTGAAATACACTATAAAATTGGACTGGTAGAAGAAGCACAAAAATATGCTTCATTACTTGGCTACAATTATCAATCAAGTAAATGGTACGAGGCAAGTTATAAAATTTTAAATCAAAATTATGAAACAAAAAAAATTAAAAATAAAAAAAAACAAGACACGATACTAAAAAAGTTTAAAAAAATTTTTAAATAAGAAATTATTGTGAAAAAGACCGAAATAAAAAAAAACTATTTATTAAAATTAAAAGAATTATCTAAACATAACAAGTTTTACTATGACGATAGCAAACCAGCAATATCGGACATTGAATATGATAATTTAAAATTAGATATATTAAAATTAGAAGAAAAATATAATTTTTTAAAAAATAAAAGCTCACCTTTAAATGTTGTTGGATTTAAACCTTCAAAAACTTTTGAAAAATATGAACATAAAGTTCAAATGCTTTCTTTATCAAATGCATTTAATAAAGACGATCTAATAAATTTTGAAAAAAAAATTTATAATTATTTAAATAGCAAAGATTACTTTAATTATAGTGTTGAACCAAAGATTGATGGTATTTCAGCATCTTTAACTTATATTGATAAGAAACTTATTTATGGAGTTTCAAGAGGAGACGGAAAATTTGGAGAGATAATAACAGAAAATCTTAAAACAATTGATGATATTCCAAAATTTATAAATAAAAAAAGTTTTCCTAACGAAATAGAAATAAGAGGAGAAGTTTTTATAAAAAAGAAAGATTTTTTAAAAATTAAGGATAATTTTGCGAATCCAAGAAATGCAGCATCAGGTTCATTAAGACAAAAAGATCCAGCAGAAACAAGAAAAATACCATTAAATTTTATTGCATATACCTATGGTTATTTACAAAAAAACTATTTTAAATATCAATCAGACTTTTTAAAAGAATTAAAAAAATGGGGGTTTAAAACAAATAAAGAAAATCGAATTTTAGAAAATATCGACGAGTTAATTAAATATCACCATCAATTTGAAAAAATTAGATTCGAGTTAGATTATGATGTAGATGGATTAGTTTATAAAATTAACAATTTAAATTTACAAAGTAGATTAGGTTTCACATCAAATTCTCCAAGATGGGCAATTGCCCATAAATTCTCTGCAGATAGTGCTAATACTAAAGTTTTAAATATTGAAATTCAGATAGGGAGGACAGGTGCACTAACACCAGTTGCTAAAGTTGAGCCAGTCAACATCGGAGGCGTTGTTGTTTCTAATGCGACATTGCACAATGAGGATGAGATTATTAGAAAAGATATTCGGATAGGTGATATTGTAGAAATAGAAAGAGCTGGCGATGTCATTCCTCATGTTGTTTTAGTCGATAAAAATAAAAGATTGAAAAATTCAAAACGTTTCGTATTTCCTAAAATTTGTCCATCGTGTGGTTCTCAAACAATTAAAGAGTATAATCAGTCGACAAAAAAATATGATGCTGTTAGAAGATGCACTAATGATAGTTATGGATGCGAAAAGATAGCCATTGAAAAAATTAAACATTTTATTTCTAAGGAGGCATTGAATATTGATGGTCTAGGAAAGAAAGTAGTAGAAAAATTTTGGGATTTAAATTTTATCAAAAAACCTCAAGACATATTCAAACTTAACTATAAAAATATTGTTAATTTAGATGGATGGGGAAAGCTTTCAGTAAACAATTTAAAAAATTCAATTGAAAATTCAAAAAAAGTTACTTTACAAAAATTTATTTATTCTTTAGGCATAAGACATATTGGAACTGAGAATGCAAAATTAATTAGTGATAATATAAAAAATATATCAAATTTTATAGATTTAATTAAATCAGAAAATTTTGAAAAATTTTTAAATATAGACGGGATAGGAGAGACTCAAATAAAATCATTGAGAAACTTTTTTTCAAACAAATTAAATAAAGAAATTGTTATAGAATTAAATGCTATTTTAAAAATTGAAACACAAAGAATAAAAGAAACTGGAATACTCAAAGATAAAACATTTATGTTTACTGGAAAACTTAATGGCATAAGTAGAGCTGAAGCAAAATCGTTAATTGAAAAAAATTCAGGAATCACACTTAGTAGTGTTAGCAAGAGTCTTAATTATTTGGTTGTAGGTGAAAAACCTACTAGAAGAAAGGTTGAGCAAGCAAAAAGTTTAGGTATAAATATAATTTCTTTAAGAGAACTGAAAAAGCTACTTAATTAAACTAATCAACCATTTTTTTTCTTTATTGTTAAGAAATTTTGATATTTTTGAATAAACATCTAAATGATAATCAAATAAATATTTCTTCTCTTTTTTGTTAAGCATTTCATAATTTATTAAATCAATATCAATTGGAACAAATGTCATATTTTTAAATTCTAATTTATTTTTTTTATTTCTATCAACGTAAATGAGGTTTTCAATTCTTATACCGTACTTTTTTTCCAAATAGTATCCTGGCTCATTGCTTAAAATCATACCTTTTTTTATTTTAACATAATTATTTTTTGAAATACTCTGAGGACCCTCGTGAACATTTAAAAAAAAACCTACACCGTGACCTGTTCCATGAGAATAATTTAAGCCAACATTTATCAAGTGTTTTCTTGCTAATTTATCGATCAAATGACCATTGTATTTTCTTTCGAGATTGCAAGTAATTACTCCAATATGCCCCTTCAAAACTCTTGTAAAATTATTTTTTATATTGTCAGAAATTTTTCCTATTGAAACAGTTCTAGTGACATCAGTTGTCCCCCATTTATATTGACCACCAGAGTCAATTAATAAAATATCTTTTTTATTTAAAATTCTATTTGATTTATTATTTGATTTATAATGAATGATTGCACCATTAGGACCAGATCCAGCTATTGTGTCAAAACTTGAGAAGAGAAAATTTTTAGATTTTTTTCTAAAACTTAATAATTTTTTTTCAATTATTTTTTCTGTTAATTTATTTTTTTGAAATTTGAACCAATATAAAAATTTTGTTACAGCTATTCCATCTTCAATATGGGCTTTAAGTGTATTATTAATTTCTATTTTATTTTTTACAGATTTTAAATTATATATAGGGTCATCTTTTCTAGCAATTTTAAATTTGCTGCTAATTATATTTTCCTCAAACAATGAGCAAGTATTTTTATCAATACAAAAATTACCATTTCTAAAATTACTTGTTATTTTTAATAAATCACTTTCTTTACATAAAATTATATTTTTCAAATTTTTTTTTAAAAAATTCGGAATTTTTTCCAAATTTATTAAAAGGTAAATTTTACCCCTTTCAGGTATTATTAGTTTACAATTAATTAGTGGACTATTTGGTAAATCTTTGCCCCTTATATTTAATAGCCAATTAACATTCTCACCAGCGCTAATAAATAAATAATTTATTTTATTTTTATTCATATATTTTCTTATTTTATTAATTTTTGAAATTGAGCTTTCCCCAGTTATAGATGTATTTAATGAAAATAAACTATTTATTTTTTTTTCTGACTTATTGTTAAAATTAATTTCAAAAGGTAATAATTTGACCTTATTCTCAAAATATTTTAACAAAGTAATTTTAGTAAATAATTTTGGGTTAAAACCAATTTTATAATTGTGAATTTTCAAAAGATCCTTAGGCCAAAAGTATGGAATTTCTAATATTTTAAATTTCCTTCCAGATTGATCTTTCGCCTGTAGTATGTATCTTCCATCAACAAATAAGTAATTCATATTTTTTAAAATCAAAGCAAACCCAGCAGATCCAGTGAAATTAGTCACTTTAGCTAAATTGTTTATTTTTGAATATTCTGTAAAATAATTATCGTTTTTTGGTATTATATAACCATCTAAATTATTATTATAAATAAACCTTTTTATTTCTTTTATCACTTTAATTTCTTTTGGTATCTAATCCAACCTGGACTTCTAATCTCATTTCCAAAATCTATATCTTGATTAAAGTCAAAGTCATTATTTTCTTCATCATTAAAATTGTTATTTTTTTTGATGAATTCATCGGGAAGTTCATCAACAAATCTTGAAGCAATACTATCCATCCAATCTCCTTGATAGAAGCGGTTCATTGAAAATGAAATTTTAGCAACTTTTTTTGCTCTAGTAATACCAACATATGCAAGCCTTCTTTCTTCTTCGAGACCATTTTCACCTTTTTCCTCAATACTCTTTTGATGTGGGAATAAACCTTCTTCCCAACCTGGCAAATAGACAATATTAAATTCTAATCCCTTAGATGCATGAAGAGTCATCAAATTTACTTTTTCACTTTCCCAATCTTGATCTAGAGATGTTGCAAGAGCCACATGTTCTAAAAAACTTTCTAAATTATCAAATTCTTTCATTGCATTTAAAAGTTCTTTAATGTTTTCAAGTCTATTTTCATTTTCTAAATCTTTTTTATTTTTTAACATTTCGCTATAACCAGACTCATCCAAAACTATTTGTAAAAGCTTATTGTGATTTATTTTTCTTTTTAATTGATATCTCCAATTTTCTAATAGGTTTAGTAATGAAATTAAACCAACTTTTGTTTTTGGTTTTATTTTATTAAGTTCTATTAATTTTTTTGAAGCATGTTCAAGTGAACAAGTATTTCTTTTAGCATAATCAGAAATGATTTTTATAGTTGTATCTCCAATTGATCTTTTTGGTACATTTATTATTCTTTCAAAAGACAAGTCATCCATCGGTTGATGTATACATCTTAAATAAGCTACACAATCTTTTATTTCTGATCTCTCATAGAATTTGATTCCTCCTATAATCCTATAAGGGATACCAACTTTTAAAAATCTTTCTTCGAATTCTCTTGTTTGAAAGATAGCTCTTACCAATATCGCAATTTCGTTTAAAGAATTTTGTTTCTTATAGTTTTCTATTGAGGAACTTACTTCTACTGCTTCGTCTTTAACATTTCTAAAACAATCTAATGTAATAAGTTCACCATCCTCTTGGTTAGTATATAAAGTTTTACCAACTCTATTTTGATTGTTTTCAATTAATTTTGACGCAACATTTAAAATATTTTGTGTAGATCTATAATTTTTTTCTAACCTAATTATTTTTGTATTTTTATAAGTTTTATCAAATTCAAGAAAGTTTTTAATTTCTGCCCCTCTCCAACTATAAATTGATTGATCATCGTCCCCAACACAGCAAAGGTTCATATTTGTTGCTGATAAACATTTTAACCATTCACTTTGTATAAAATTAGTATCCTGATATTCGTCTACTAAAATATATTTAAATTTTTTTGAGTAAATAGATGATATATCGTTATAGTTTTTAAATATTTTTACAGTATGTAAAATTAAATCACTAAAATCTGCCGAATTTAAATCAATAAGCTTTTGTTGATAAATCTTATATATACTTAAAAAGTTTTTTTCTAAGGTTTCTGTTTTTTTTATATTTACATCTTCAGGATAAAACCCTTTATTTTTCCACTTATCTATAACTGCTAATATATATTTAGGTGATATTTTTTTGATATCTATATTTTCTGCTTTGCAAATATTTTTTATTAATCTAACTTGGTCTTCTTGATCTATAATTGTAAAATTTGATTTTAATCCAGCTGCCTCTGCATGTTTTCTCAATATTTTTGCACTAATCGAATGAAATGTGCCAAGCCATGGCAAACCTGTAGCTTCTTTCTTAAGAAGTTTTGAGACTCTTATTTGCATTTCTTTTGCAGCTTTATTTGTGAAAGTCACAGCTAGTATTTGACTAGAAAAAGCTTTATGACTTCTGATGATATGAGCAATTCTTGAAGTAAGCACTTTTGTTTTGCCTGAACCAGCTCCAGCAACTATCAAAAGAGGACCATCTAAATGCAACACTGCTTCTTGTTGCTTTTCATTTAAATTTAACAAATAATCTAAATTTAACATAATTTTTATTATATAAATCTTATTATTTTAATGAATAAAATTAAGCAAAATAAAATAACTTTCACATTAATAATTTCCGCGATTATAATAATTTTTTCATCTTTAACTATTTTATCTTTACCAGTTTTATTCAATTATAAAAGCAAAGTTCCACTAATAGAAAAAAATTTTTATAAGAATTTTAAAATTTTTATGAATTCGTCAGGCAATATTACATATAAACCATTTCCAAAGCCTCACTTATTGCTAGAAAATGCTTCACTAAATCTTTACAATCCTCAAAGAGAAAATAAACCGATAAATACATCTAATTTAAAAATTTATATTTCTTTAAGAGATATTTATTTAAGATCATTTAATAATTTTATACTTACCGAAATTTCGAATACAAATTTGGAACTTAAAATGAAAGATTTATTTGAATTTAGAAATCACCTTTATAAAAAAATAAATAAAACAA
>CACJGL010000018.1 GCA_902592965.1 uncultured Pelagibacteraceae bacterium | reverse complement strand
CTTCTAATATTTCATTTCCCACAGTTAACAAAACATCTCGAGGTGGCATACATCCAAACATAGTTTCGGCTTTCCAGTCAGGAGTTGATGTTGGTTGATTAAAATCTAAAGGTGTTGGTCTATCAACTTTTATTCCCCTTTTTTCAAGCAAATTTGAAAAGTTATCTAATAGTTCATTAGCTTTATCGACAGTGTCCTTAGTTCTTGGACCATAAGTTCCTCGCATATCAGAGTCTTCTGGAACTTTAGCATCTAAAGCAGGTTCAGGTGCTGGAATACAAGTACCATCTGCTCTTCCAACAATTACATGTTTTAATGGATCCCATTCATTCCAACTATTAACAATCTTATTATTTTGAACCATGTAAAATTAATTTAATCCAATAAATCTTCTATTAGATTGCATTATCATACTATAATAAAAAATAGCTAAAAAAATAAAGAAGCCACCAATAATTGTATTAGTTGAAGGAATTTCATTTATTCCAAGCCATGGCAGCCAAACCCAAAATATTCCTCCTATTACTTCAGTCAAAGACAATAGCGTTAAATCAGCTGCAGGAATATGTTTAGACCCAATTGAATAAAGAATTAAGCCCATGCACACAAGTGTTCCATGAGTGGCAAATAATGCTTCATTTTTATTTGAAGATAAGAAATTTGCATCGTTATTTAAAAGCATAACTGTTGAAAATAAAAAACAAAATAATCCTGCTATAGCAACAGTTGTAAACTTAGGAGTTTGTTTTCTCCATCTCAGACTTACTGAAAAAATTGAAAAACCTAGTGCAGATACTAATCCAAAAATTAGACCCATTAAAGAATTTTCTTCGGTATTACCGTAGGCCATTACTATTATACCAAATGCAGCGACTAAAATTGATATCCAAACTGTGATTGAAATTTTTTCTTTCAAAAATAGAAAACCAAGTAGCGCGGTTATAAAAGGCATTGCAGCTAAACATAATAAAGTTACTGCTGCTGTCGTGTTAGTAATTGACCAAATAAAAGTTATCATTGCTGTTCCTAAACCGACACCACCTATAATTCCAGATATCCCAATTTTAAAATAATTTTTATAAAATGAAATTCCTTCTTCCAGAAATAAGTAAATATTCAGCAATAAAAAAATAACAATGCCTCTTGCAAACAAGTATTGCCAAGGGACAGTTTCAGGTTGGTCTATATGTCTTACAACATATGGTCCAAATGACCAAAGTATGCCTGCAAATAAAACAATTGGAATAGCTACTTTAGGATTTTTTAAATCAGGCATAAATTAATTTATTTTTTATAAATTTTTAGTGATATTATTAAATAAATATGGATTTAGATATAATAAAAATTGCATCCGACACGACTAATAATAAAATATTGAAAGATTACACTCATAGATCGAAATATAAAAATAAAACTTGTGGCGATATAATTGAAATGAGAGTTAATATTAAGAAAAATATAATACAAGATATTGGGTATCAGACAAAATCCTGTGTTTACTGTCAAGCTTCTGCAAGCCTAATATCTCATAAACTTATCAAAAAAAGTAAAAATAAAATTAATTATTTATTAAAAAATCTTATCGATTATTTTGAAAATGAAATTAAACCTTTGCCAAAAAATCTAAATAAATTTAATAAATTGTTTAATAAAAAAAATATATCTAGAAAAAACTGTGTATTAATGCCATTAATTGCAATTAAGAAACTCAGCATTGATGAATAATTTAGATATTAAAAAACCTGCTATCGCTGCAATATTTTCTACTATGACAATTGGGGTTTTGTCATTGCTTACTTATAAAACACCTTATGGATTATTTTTGATTGCTTCCTTTGGTTCTACAATGGTTTTGCTTTATGGGTATCCAGAAAGTCCTTTTGCAAAACCTAAAAATATATTTTTTGGTCATTTTTTAACTTCACTTGTTGGTGTGATATTTGTGAATTTCGTTCCACTTCCGATATATATTATTATACCTGTTGCTGTTGGAATAGGTGTCGGATTAATGATTATTCTTAATGTAACCCACCCTCCTGCAGGAGGAAATCCTATAATTGTGATCATGGGGTCAGTTTCATTTGAATATTTAATTTCCCCAGTTATAAGCGGATCAATTATTGTGATAGTTTTTGGCATAATCTTGAACAAATTTATTGCTAAAAGGAATTACCCAAAATAAACACAATTTGTTTGCTAGTCCTATTTAACTTGTGCTAGTCTTTTCAAATAATAATTAATAATTCAGCTTAGAGAAGCTAGTAATAGGAGTAAAAATGAAAGTACTTTGTGTATTGTATGATGATCCAAAAGGAGGAATGCCTAAATCTTATCCTCTGTCGGATTTACCAAAATTAGAGAAATATCCAGATGGAATGACATTGCCATCGCCTAAAGGAAGAGATTTTACACCAGGCCAATTACTTGGTTGTGTTTCAGGTGAACTTGGTTTGAGAAAGTTTTTAGAGAGTAATGGACACGAATTGGTTGTTACTAACAGTAAAGATGGAGATGGATGCGAAGCGGATAAACATATTGTTGATGCTGACATTGTTATCTCTCAACCATTTTTCCCTTATTATTTAACTAAAGAAAGAATCGCTAAAGCTAAAAACCTTAAGATGGCAATAACAGCAGGAATAGGTTCTGATCACGTTGATTTACAAGCAGCAATGGATAATAAAATTGATGTTGTTGAAGTAACTTTCTGTAATTCTAGATCAGTTGCTGAACACATAGTAATGATGATTGTATCAATGGTTAGAGATTATCACAATCAACATAGAATAGTTAATGAAGGTGGATGGAATATTGCAGATGCTGTTCAAAGAAGTTATGACGTTGAAGGAATGCATATAGGAACCGTTGCTGCTGGAAGGATCGGATTAGATGCACTTAGAAAAATGAAACCATTTGATGTTCATTTGCACTATTTTGACAGACATAAATTACCTGACAGTGTTGAAAAAGAACTAAACTTAACTTTTCATGAATCAGTGGAGTCTATGGTAAAAGTTTGCGACGTTGTTACAATTAATTGCCCACTTCATCCTGAAACTGAAAATTTGTTTGATGATGAAATGATAAGTAAAATGAAAAAAGGAGCATACATAGTTAACACTGCAAGAGGTAAAATTTGTAATCGAGATGCAATAGCTAAAGCCCTAAAAAGTGGACAGCTAAGTGGTTACGCAGGTGATGTATGGTTTCCACAGCCTGCTCCAAACGACCATGTATGGAGAACAATGCCAAATCATGGAATGACACCTCACACTTCTGGTACATCTTTATCTGCTCAAGCAAGATATGCAGATGGTGTTAGAGAAATATTGGAATGTTTCTTTGAAGGAAAAGAAATTAGAAATCAATATTTGATCGTAAAAGACGGCCAATTAGCAGGAATGGGTGCGCATTCTTACAGTAAAGGGTCTGCAACTAGTGGATCAGAAGAAGCTGCTAAATATCAAAAAAAATAAAATAGATTTATTAAAGGTATGCTACTTAAATAAGTAGCTACCTTTAATACCATAGATTTAAACCCTCATTATTATATATTTTAGATATGAGGTTATTTTACTACTTTTTACTATTATTTCTTGTATCGACATCATTCTCTCATTCAAAAGATAAAGCGTATTTTGCAGGAGGTTGCTTCTGGTGCATGGAAGAATCTTTTGAAATGTTGGAAGGTGTAGAAGAAGTTATATCAGGTTACTCAGGAGGGATCACTGCAAATCCAACATATAGAGAAGTCACCTATGGAGATACTGGTCATTTTGAGGTTGTTGAAATAATTTATGACAAAGAGAAAATATCCTATAAAGAACTCTTAAAAAACTTCTGGCTTAATATTGATCCATTTGATGCTTATGGCCAGTTTTGCGATAAAGGATACAGCTACAGATCTGTAGCATTTTATGAAAACGATTATCAGAAAGATTTAATTGAGAAAGATATAAAAAGATTAGAAAAGAAATTTAAAAAGAAGGTAGTCACATATGTTAAAGAATTTGAGATTTTTTACAAAGCAGAGGATAAACATCAAGATTACTATCAAGTATATTTAGAAAATTATTTAAAATATAAGAAAGCATGCAAAAGAGAGAGAATACTTGATATTATTTGGGGATCATAATTAATGCCTGTAACAAGCAAATTCGTAGCTTTAAAAAATTATATCCCTACAGGTTTGCCAAAAGAAACTGACTTTGAAATAAAAACAAAAAAGATATCTTTAGATGCCAAGAACAATATATTGGTTTTAAATTTATGGATTTCAGTTGATCCTTATATGAGGGCAAGGATGACTGAAAGAAAAAACTATAAACCACCTTTTAATATTGGTGAAGAGATGGAAGGTTATGCGTTAGGAATAGTTAAAGAATCTAAAGACAAAAATTTTAAAGAAGGAGATATTGTTTTTAGTAATTTTGGAATGAGAGATTACTTTGTTTGTAATTCCAATGATCTAAAAAAAATTGAGCCAATGAATATTCCTATACAAACATATCTAGGTCCACTTGGAATGACAGGTCATACAGCTTATATAGGACTTTTTAAACATGGTGAATTAAAACCAGGTCAAACAATCCTTGTTTCTTCAGCTGGAGGTAGTGTTGGATCTACTGTTTGTCAAATTGCAAAAAATATGGGTTGTAAAGTAATTGCAAGTACAGGATCAGATGAAAAAGTTAAATGGTTAAAAAATGATTTAAAAATTGATCATGCGTTTAACTATAAAAAAATTGAAAATCTTGTTTTGCATCTTAAAGAAGTTTGTCCTGAAGGATTTGATTTATATTTTGATAATGTAGGTGGTGATTTCTTAGAGTCAGCTATTTTTCAAATGAAGAACTTTGGAAGGATTGTAATTTGTGGAAGGATATCCCAAATGAATGCAACTAATCCTGGCTCTGGTTTAAAAAATATGGCTCATGTTCTTGTAAAAAGACTAACTATTAAAGGTTTTATAATTTTTGATCATGAAAATGATAGAGAACAGTTTGAAACCGATATGACTAAATGGTTATTAGAAGATAAAATTAAATTTAAAGAAACTGTTTACGAAGGTATAGAAAATACGCCAAAATCATTCATTGATTTATTAGAAGGTAAAAACATAGGAAAAATGCTTGTAAAAATTTAATTAGAATTTTTATGAAATTTTTAAAGAAGTTTTATAGACCCTTTTTATTAACCTATATTTTTTTGAGTATAGCTATCAGTTTTTATCCATCATTTGATTTTTACTCACTAAAAGGTCAAATTCTTATAATTGCTGTATCTTTTTTTAATGGGATGATGGGAGTTTACGTAAAAAAATTATAAGACGTAGGGCTCGGGTCTTGCTGAGCTATTTAATACTCTTTCGACTGCAAAAACACTAATATCTATAGTTTGATAACTGCCTGTAGTTATTAATTCAGTTAGAGCTCTACCAATTCCTGGTGCTTGCATTAAACCTCTGCCGGTAAATCCTGAGGCCATGTAAACATTTTCATATTTTGGATGTTTTCCAACTACAGCATTATTATCTAATTTGTTACAATCATAATATCCAGCCCATCCACCTGTTAACTTTAGTTCTTCAAATGCTGGTATTCTTTTTGCAAGAGCAGGCCAAACTAATTCTTCAAAATCATTCCATGCAGGTTCAAGATCTTCTGCATCAAATACTGAAATTGGAGAACCTGCTAAATATTCTTTTCCTTCTGGTCGCCAATATACTCCTGTTGTTAGATCTCCGGATAATGGCATCTCTGGAATGTGTTTAGGACATTTAACTCTAAAGACTGTATGTTTTTGAGGTACTACAGGAATATCTTCAAGTAGTTCTTTAGTCCAACACCCAGCTGCAGAAATAATTGTCTTTGCATTAATTTCAGATAGGCTCTTAACTTCTCCCTTAATGAATTCTGCCCCAAGATCAATTGCTTTATGCTTTAATGCGCTATGAAATAAAAATGGATCAATCCATCCCTCGCTCTTGTTATCAGTAAATGTTGCAGTTTCAATTCCTTCCTCATTAATGTAAGGAAAATATTTTTTCAATTCAGAACCTTTAATATTTTTTGTACCCGCTTCACATTCTTTATGATTTTCTAAAGCTCTGTATTGCTCTTCTGCATGATCTGGTCCAAACATTAGAAGGTATCCATTAGGCACCATGCTAGCTGTTGGATTTGGATTTTTTTCAGTTTTTAATAATTCTGGTATTTGAAATATAAATTCCCTTGCAAATTTTCCTAAAAGAATATTTTCTTTTTGAAAAAACTGTCGTCTAAATCCACCAAG
This sequence comes from uncultured Pelagibacteraceae bacterium, assembly GCA_902592965.1. GTDB lineage: Bacteria > Pseudomonadota > Alphaproteobacteria > Pelagibacterales > Pelagibacteraceae > Pelagibacter. The sequence continues at coordinate 14,506 of CACJGL010000018.1, read as the reverse complement.
TGATAATGGGAATGACGCAGTTTTATAAGTTGGATCCCTTTCAATGACTTTTACTTTTCTGCCTTCTTTGGACATAAAGTATGCAGTTGCAGCTCCAATTATACCACCACCTACTATTACAACATCATCCATATTAGTTTATCAAAAAAATGTTTATATTTAAAAGCAATGCAAAACAACACCATAACAAATATGGAATCATCAAATACATGCTTAATAGACTTATATTCTTATATTTAAATACCAATAAAACAATAAATATAATTAACACAACAAGATTTAAAATTGCTAAAGAAATATTATGGAAACCAAAGAAAACAACACTCCAAGTTGTATTAAAAAAAAGATGAATGAAATATAAAAATACAATATTTAAATTTTTTGTGTTTTTATGCCACGCATTCCATATGGCTATTGTCATAAATAAATAAAGTAATGTCCATACTGGCCCAAATATCCAATCTGGTGGATTGTATTGAGGTTTAGATAAATTTGAATACCAAGGTTCTTTAAAATTTATAGTAACCAAACCTCCAATAAATGAAGCTGAAAACGTAGTAATTGCAAAGAGAATAAAAGATAAAATTTTATTTTTTAGCATTTAAGTACTATACAGCAGTTAAATATGAATAAAAAAGTAATTTGGATCACCGGCGGAAGTACAGGAATTGGCAAAGCACTTGCATTAAAATTTGCTAATAATGGATGGACAGTTGCTATTTCTGCACGAAGAGAAAATTTATTAAAAGAAATTGAAGATAAGCATCAAAATATTAAATCTTTTCCACTTGATGTAAATGATAAGGAAAAGTGTAAGTCTGTTTTTGAAAATATAAAAAAGGAACTTGGTGACATTGAAATTTGTTTTTTTTCTACAGGTACCTGGGATCCAAAAAAAGAAAGAGAAATTGATGTAGAGCAAATTGAAAATGTATTTAAAGTAAATTTTTTTGGAACATTAAATTGTATAAAAGCAGTTGAAACTCATTTTCGAGAAAGAGGAAAAGGTATTATTACCATTGTATCTTCGATTGCAGGATACAAAGGCTTACCTAACTCAAGTGGCTATGGACCATCCAAAGCTGCTTTAAGTAATCTTGCTGAAAGTTTACATTTTGATTTTGGAAGATATGGCGTGAGGGTTTGTTTAGTTTCTCCAGGTTTTATCAAAACACCAATGACTGATAAGAATGATTTTAAGATGCCTTTTCTAAAAACTCCAGAATTCTCGGCAGACAAAATTTATGATGGGCTTATTAATGGTTCTGATTTTGAAATACATTACCCAAAAGAATTAACTTTGATCCTTAAATTTTTAAAAATAATTCCTGATCGATTATATTTTTATTTAATACGAAAATTAACTAAATTACAAAAAAAATAAAATTAATCTTTAACAAACATCACAGTCAACTCTGCAACTTTAATTCCAAATTTTGTCATTTTAGCTCTGTTGATAGCTACTCTTTCGTCTTGCATAAATATCCAATCATCAAAAGTAATTTTGATATTTTTTCCTTTCACTGGAACTAACAAAACATACTCAAATTTAAATGCTGGGCCATACGAATACCCTCTAGCCTTTCCAACTACATCGCCTGCGGTGCCCTCATAATTATGTTCATCAATTTTATCTATTACCCATTGCCTATTTTGTATTTCACCGTCATTCCAAATAAATTTTTCATCTAATATAAGTTGTTTGCCATCCCACTTACCGTCCAAGTCTGCTGAAAATTGTCTTGTAACTTTACCTGATCTGTTTTGGAGTATGCCCCAAGCTTTAACGTTTCCGCTTAAATATTCTTCAATTATTAATCTTGGTTTTTGATCTTTAAAATCTTCTGGTTTCATAGATTGATTATTTATACAGCTTGTAATTAATCCTGTAAAAATTATCAATAAAAATACTTTAAAAAATTTTTTGTTAATCATATTAAATTTTATTTTGCATGGAAAATTGAATTAAATCTATATTCTTTGATTTAAACCCTGCTTCACAATATGACAAATAAAAATGCCACATACGTTTAAATTTATTATCAAATCCATGTTTTGAAATCTCTTCCCATTTTTTTAGGAATTCATCTCTCCATATTTTTAAAGTACTGGAATAGTGAGAACCATAAGATTCATATTTTTTAATTTCTAAACCGTTGCTACTAGATAAATCATATAATTTTTTTTTTGATGGCAAAAAACCTCCAGGAAATATGTATTTTTGTATAAAGTCTTCTTTGGTTTTATATCTGTCAAATAAACTATCATCGATTGTTATGGCTTGTATCGCTGCCCTTCCGTTCTCAGATAGATTTTTTTTAATACTTTTAAAATAGTTTACTAAATAGTTTTGCCCAACCGCTTCTATCATTTCTATAGATGCGATAGAGTCATATTTGTCTTTTACATCTCTATAATCTTTCAAAAATATATTCACTTTTTCATTCAATCCATTTTCAAATATTCTTTTTTTAGAAAATTCAAATTGCTCTTTAGAAATTGTTATACAATCTAATTTTACATCATAATTTTTACCGACATATTCAGCAAAGCCACCCCAGCCACAGCCAATTTCTAAAATTTTATTTCCTACATTTGGCTTTATTAATTCTGTAAGTTTTTTATATTTATTTAGTTGAGCAGAAAATAAATCATCTTTTTGTTTTTCAAAAATTGCACTTGAATAAGTAAGTGAAGGATCTAACCATAATGAAAAGAAATCATTTCCTAAATCATAATGTTTTGAAATATTTTTCTTACTTCTGCTCTTATTATTTTTTATGAAAATACTCTTTAATTTATTAATCATTGATATATCAAAGATACCTGAAAATTTATAAACAAGTTTTATATTTTTAGCTGTTATTTCTATTAGATTGGTTAGATTATCTGTTTCAAATTCATTTCGCATGTACGCTTCTGCAAGTCCTACACTTCCCGATTTTATTATTTGAAGTGTTAAACCAGGTTTGTTAATTTTAATCTTTGCTCTTAATAATTCACTCTCATTACCAAACTTATATATTTTGCTGTCATGATTTTGAATTTCAAGAAATCCATGCTTTATTAGTTTTAGAGAATTAAATACTATTTTATCTGACAAAAGATTAAAATTCATTTTTTTTCAAACGTAATGTTATTTTTTATTTTTATATTTTTTTTAACTAACTTAACTCCCTTTAACCATAATTTTAATGCTTCAAAATGAATTGCGGCAATAACTTTAAAAGTCATTAAAGGGTGAGAAATATAAGATATAAGCATATTTTTATTGTTAATTTCCTTTGCAACCCCATCTTGTGAAGCATATAACAATTTTCCCTCCTTATCACTTTGATCAATTATAACAGATAACGTTTTTTCAGGTTTAAGGATTCTAAAATTGTATTTACTTTTCATTTCAATAAATGGTGAAACGAAAAACTTTTTATCACAGCTATTTGTAATTATTTTTTCGTCGTTGACTTTAAATATATAAGTATGTTGCTCACCAAATGTATTTTTAACTTCATACAATATAGCTATAATTTTTGAATGATTATCATAAACGAAAAAAATACTTAATGGATTAAATACGTAACCAAATATTCTAGGATAACAAAGTAATTTTATCTTTATGTTTTCAAATTGAATATTGTTTGATTTTAAATTATCAATTACCCAGGCCTTTAAATCACTACCATCTCTAGGTCCGTGATCTTTGTCATAAAAACTTAAAATATTAAAACTATTGTTTGAAAAAATTTTAATTTTTTTTTGAACTAAATTAATTTCATCAAGATCTAAAAAGAGTGAGAAAACGTTGTATTTAAAAAAGTGATATTTTGGCTTAAATCTTTTATGAATTACTTTACCTTCGTAAATACTGGAATTTTTAATCATTTAGGTTTTCAATCATATTAATGGATGATTTTATTCCATCTTCATGAAAACCGTAACCAAAATAACTTCCACAAAACAATACATTTCTTTTATTTTGTATTTCTTTTAATAATTTTTGATTATTCAAAGCATCTTGATCAAAATAAGGGTGGGTAAAAGTAACTTTTTGTAGGACTTTTTTTTGATCTATTTCAAAAAAAGGATTTAAGGTTAAGAAAATATTTTTTTCTGTTTTCAAGTTTTGCAATAAGTTAAGCCAATAAGTAAGCGATGTTTTGCTAATATCTGACTTATCAACTGAGGAATTCCATGAAGACCAAACTTTTTTATTATTTGGCATACATACATCATCAGTATGTATTACTGCTAGATTGGATTTATATTTAAAATTTGAAAGTATTTTTTTTTCATCATCAGTCGGCTCGCTCAATATTTTCAATGCATCATCTGCATGAGTAGCGATAACAACTTTATCATAGTCAAAAAATTCGTTGCTAGCACCATAATATACTTGAACACCAGTTTTATTTCTTTTTATCGAACTAATTTTGTAATTTTTAAAATATTCTCCACTTATTTGAGTTAATACTTTCTCTACATAAGTTCTACTTCTGTTGGTGACTGTGTACCATTGTGGTCTATTTTTTAATTTAAAAAGTCCATGATTTTGAAAAAATTTTAAGAAAAATTTAATTGGCATTTGATTTGCTTCTACTGGTGGCATAGACCAGATAGCAGAAACCATTGGGATTAGATGAAAATTAATAAAATTGTTTGACCATTTATTTTTTTCAAGAAATTCACCAAGAGTAATCTCTTCATTTAAACTTTTAATTTGGTCACATTTTTTGTAGAAATTTATAATATCAAAAAACATTTTTAAAAATTTTAAATTAAAAAAATTAGCTTTGTTTGCAAAAATTCCGTTTAAACCTCTGCCACAATATTCATAATTTGTATCTTTTACAGAAACAGAAAATGACATATCGCTTTTTTCAATTTCAATTTTTAATTCGTTAAAAAAATTTATGAGATTTGGATAAGTTTCATGATTAAAAACAATAAAGCCAATATCTACAGGAACTTTTTTACCATTAATTAAAGTATCTAAGGTATATGAATGACCACCAAAATGATCTTCACTTTCAAATAAATCAACATGGTGTTTTTTGGAAAGCTTTTGTGCTGCTGATAAACCAGAGATTCCTGATCCAATTACTGCAATTCGCATTAAGGTTATGCTGCGTCTTCTTTAAACTCATCCATACTTGGACATGTGCAGAATATATTTTTATCTCCATAAACATTGTCTACTCGAGCAACTGGAGGCCAAAATTTATTTTGTTTTAGAAAACTTGCAGGATATGCTGCTTCTTGTCTTGAATATTTATGTTCCCATACATCTGATGATAATTCTGTATCAGTGTGAGGAGCATTTTTAATTGGATTATCAATTTTATCAAATTCACCTGATTTAATTTTTTCAATTTCTTGTTTAATCTTAATTAAAGTGTCACAAAATCTGTCTATTTCTGACAAGCCTTCACTTTCAGTTGGCTCTATCATCATAGTGCCAGCAACAGGCCATGACATAGTTGGTGCGTGAAATCCAAAATCTATCATTCTTTTAGCAATATCTTCTTCTGTTACCCCTGTTTCAGATTTAATATTTCTAATATCAATTATGCACTCATGTGCAACATTGCCATTTGCACCTTTGTACAAAATCGGAAAGTGATCTTTTAGTCTGTGGGCAATATAATTTGCGTTTAAAATTGCAACTTGAGTAGCAAGCTTTAATCCTGCTGACCCCATCATTTTAATATACATCCAAGAGATTGATAGAATACTTGAGCTGCCCCAAGGAGCTGCTGATACTGCTCCAATTCCACTTGTTGGTCCGCAATCTTTTATCACTGGATGATTAGGCAGATAAACTTGTAAATGTTTTTTACAAGCTATAGGTCCCATTCCAGGTCCACCACCACCGTGAGGAATACAAAATGTTTTATGCAGATTAATATGACAAACATCTGGACCAAAATTTCCAGGCTTTGCAACTCCAACAAGGGCATTTAAATTTGCTCCATCCATATAGACCTGTCCACCATGTTTATGAACTAACTCACAAATATCAGCTATTTTTTCCTCAAATACTCCATGAGTAGATGGGTAAGTTACCATTAAAGCTGCAAGATTTTCTGAATGTTGCTCTACTTTTTTCTTTAAATCATCGAAATCTACATTTCCCTCTTTATCACAATTAACAACAACCACTTTCATTCCAACCATTTGTGCGCTTGCTGGATTTGTACCATGTGCCGAACTTGGGATTAAACATATATTACGATGAGCTTCATCTCTATCTAAGTGGTACTTTCTTATAACCATTAGACCTGCATATTCTCCTTGGGCGCCTGCATTAGGTTGTAGAGAAACACCGGAAAAACCTGTTATAGATCTCAACCAATTTTTTAAATCAGTAAACAAATCTCTAAAACCTTCCATTTGTTCAACTGGAACAAAAGGATGAGGTTCTGCAAATTCTTTCCAAGAAATCGGGATCATTTCAGCAGCAGCATTTAACTTCATTGTGCATGATCCAAGTGCTATCATAGTTCTATTCAATGCTATATCCTTATCCTCTAGCTTTTTAAGATATCTAAGCATTTCAGTTTCTGAATGATATAAGTTAAAAATTGGATGCTCTAAATATTTTGAAGTTCTTAATAAATTTTTTGGTAAATTAGGTAATTTAACTGAAGGATCCTCTTTTTTTATTGATTCTGCAGCATTAAAAATTTTTAATAATTGATTTACTCTATAAACGTTTTTTCTTTCATCAAAAGAGACCGCAAGCATTTCAGAATTTACTTTTCGTATATTAACTTTCTGATTTAGAGCATTTTTATAAATTTGATCAGTCTTTTCTTTGGTAATAATTGTAACAGTATCAAAAAAATAATCAGAATAAATTTCATAACCTGACTGTTTTATTTTATCAGCAAAACTTTTTGCTAATTGAGAAACTCTTTCAGAAATATTTTTAATTCCATCTGGACCATGATAAATAGCATATGCTGCTGAAACTATTGCTAATAAAGCTTGTGCAGTACAAATATTGCTTGTCGCCTTATCTCTTCTGATGTGTTGCTCTCTAGTTTGTAAAGATAATCTGTATGCCTTGTTACCATGTCTATCAACTGACACACCAACAATTCTACCAGGCATCGATCTCTTATACTCGTCTTTAGTTGCAAAAAATGCTGCATGTGGACCTCCATACCCCATTGGTATTCCAAATCGCTGAGAACTCCCAACAGCTATATCAGCACCAAGTTCTCTTGGTGTTTTTAATTTTGCTAATGCTAATAAATCACAAGCTAATACAGCCTTACCGTTTTTTTTATGAATTTTGCTAATTGCTTCACTAGGATCTTTAATATCTCCTAAAGTTCCAGGATATTGTAAAATTCCGCAAACTAAATCCTCTTTTAATTGATCTAAAACTTCATCTTCTTTTCCAACTAAAACTTTTAAACCCATTGGTTCGGCTCTAGTTTGAATTACATTTATTGTTTGAGGATGGCAATCCTCAGACACAAAAACTAAATTAATATCTTTTTTATTTAATCTATGACTAAGACCCATGGCTTCTGCTGCTGCAGTACCTTCATCCAGTAAAGAAGCATTAGCGATATCCATTCCAGTAAAATCAACAATCATTTGTTGAAAGTTTAACAACATCTCAAGTCTTCCTTGAGCTACTTCAGGCTGATAAGGTGTATATGATGTATACCAACCTGGATTTTCTAAAATATTTCTTAAAATTACATATGGCGTATACGTTCCATAATAACCCATTCCAATAAAATTTGAGTAAACATGATTTTTTTTTGAAATTGCTCTTAATTTTCTTAACGCCTCATATTCTGAATTAGACTCTCCGATATTAAGCTCACCTTTAAACATTATTTTTTCTGGAACAGTGTTATTCATTAAATCATCTATTGATTGATAATTTAATTCTTTTAACATTTTTGATTGGTCTTCTTTAGAAGGTCCGATGTGTCTTTTTATAAAATCTTTTTCTGAATTTGGTAACATTATGCTGATGTCTCCTTTGCAAATTTTTCATATTCTTCTTTACTCATAAGACTATCCATTTCAGATTTGTCTTTTATTTTAAGTTTAAAAAACCATGCGGATTCTTCTGGGTCTTCATTTATTTTTGATGGATCATCAACTATCATTTGATTTGTATCTATAACTTCTCCACTAACAGGAGTGTAAACATCACTAGCAGCTTTCGTTGACTCAACCACTCCAGCAGTTCCATCTTTATCAACATTTGAACCTTTCTCTGGGAGTTCAGCAAATACTATATCCCCAAGCATTTCTGTTGCATGCTTGGTTATTCCAATCGTAGCTTCATCTCCATCTAGTTTAATCCACTCATGTTCTTTTGAATATTTAACTTCAGACATTAATTTCCCCTTTTACGTAATTTTTTTTATAAAACGGTAAGTTACAAATATTTGCAGGAATTTTTTTTCCTCTAACTTCAAGAAATATTTTTGTATTTACAGTTGAATAACTATTATCGACATATCCCATAGCTATTGGATGTTCAACGCTTGGTCCAAATGTGCCACTTGTTACTTTCCCAATTTCTTGATTTTTATCATTGTAAATTTTGGTATTTCCTCTAGCGATTACTTTGCTGTCTGGTTTTATGCCAACTCTCAATTTTTTTACTCCGCTTTGAAATTGGTTTTTTAAAACTTCTGATCCAACAAATTCAGTCTCAATTCTGCTCTTAGGTATTGCCCATTTTAGATTAGCTTCGATAGGACTTGTATCGTTGTCTAAATCATTTCCATACAAGCAGAGTCCAGCTTCCATTCTTAATGTATCTCTTGCTCCTAAACCAATCAATTTAGATCCATTTTCTATCAAACTTTCTACAAAAGTTTCAACATCACTATGTTTTATAGAAATTTCAAATCCATCCTCACCAGTATATCCTGATCTAGTTATGTATACTTTTTCATTTTTATAGACATAGTTGTTTCCGTTCATAAATTTTAGACTGTCACAACCAGGTATAACTTTATTTAAAACATTTTTTGCTTCGGGGCCCTGTAATGCAATTAATGACAATGAATCGTCAAGATTTAATTTATATTGATTGTCAAGTTTAGATTTTATTACTTCATAATCATTATACTTGCATGCAGCATTCAAGATAATTAAAAATCCATCAGATGTTTTGGTAATTATCAGATCGTCTTGAATTCCTCCTTTGTTATTCATTAAAAATGAATACTTACTTTGATTAATTTTCAATTTTTTCAAATCCGCAGGAAAAATCTTCTCAAGATCAATTGCAAGATCATCACTACCCGATATAAATAATTGACCCATATGAGAAACATCAAAAATACCAGAGTGTGAACGTGTGTATTTATGCTCTTGTATAATTCCATCTTTATATTGGATGGGCATTTGATATCCAGCAAACTCTACAAGCTTTGCACCATACTTGATGTGGAGATTATTTAACGATGTTTTTTTTATACTCATATTAACTCTTTATGCCCCCTCTGTCTTTTTGCCTGAGAGATTTGCTCCTTCGGCGAGAATAATTCTCTTTCCAGAGTTAATATGTACGGTCCATTTGCCTGAGAGTTTCCGGGGTGGTTGCTCCTTCGGCGCTACAAAAGTAGTCTCTCCCGTATAAATTCTTATAACATAACTAATATAAATTTATAGCTCTAATTTGTTGCACTTTTTTTTTTCATAAGTGAAAGAAATTGTATTAAAACTGCAAATATCACTATTAAACCACCAATTAAAACGCTGGTTGGAGGATTTTCATTTATAAACATCCACGCCCAAAAAGGTCCTAAAACTGCCTCTGATAACATTATGATTCCAACTAAAGCTGAAGGTGTAGATCTTGCACCGATTGTAATAAAAATAAAACCAAAACCAAGTTGGAAAAAACCAGCTAAAAATCCCAAAAAAATGTCATTTAAAGATATAAAGATCGTTTTAGACATAAAATATCCAATGATCAAAGCAATAACGCCTGCAATAAATTGTAATGGAACCATATCTACACTTGGAAATTTTCTAACTATTAAAATTAATGTTGCGAATGATATTGGCATAATAAAAGCAGCGATATTTCCACTCATTTGTCCAACTGTTAATGAGCTTCCAACCATCAAAATTATTCCTGAAATTGCTAAAACTATGGAAGTTAATGTTATTAAGTTTATTTTTTCTTTTAAAAAGATATATCCAAAGATTGCTAAAAATAATGTTTGGGTTTGAATTATAAAATTAGTATTTGCTACAGTAGTATTATACATTGCAAAAACATAACCACTAAAGCCACAGGCAAGTATAATGCCTCCAATAAGACCAGGGATTCCAGATTTATAAAATGCTGAAATAAAATTTTGCTTATAACTAATAATTAGAAAGATCAGAACTACAATTATAAAAAAAACTGATCTCCAAAATAGAATCTGCCATAGAGTAGAACCTTCGAAAGATTTGACTATCAACCCTCCAAAACTTAAACTGAAAGCACCAAAAAAAATCAAAAGCGGCCCTGGTAATTTTGTAATTAAATTCATTTAATTTGAGAAATAAGATTATTAGTCTCCATCTGATAAAGTTTATATAATGTTTCAGCATCCTCTAAGCTTACATCTTTAAATTTAATGTTAGATCCTGGCGTTAATTGTACCAGTCGATCATAGTCAGCAGATATGACAGTTGCAATCTTCGGATATCCACCAATAGTCCCATGATCTGATAACATAATTATTGGATCTCCAGCAGATGTGATTTGAATTACACCTTTTACCAAACCTTCTGATTTTATATTAGGATCAACGATATTTTTAATTTTTTGACCTTCTAATCTCATACCCATCCTGTCTGAAAGTTTTGTAATTTTAAAACTTTCTTTAAAGAATTTATTTTGTGAAGACGCAGAAAAATAATCATAGTTTGTGCCTTTAATGACCCTTATATTTTCAATAGTGCTACCTAAGTAATCAAGTTTTCTTTTGTTAAAAGAATTATTAATGTCAATTATTTCAATTTCTAAATCTTTAGAAAATTTATTCCCGTTATTTGGTCCAATTTGAGCTTGTGTATTTATTGAACAGCTTCCCCAATAATAATCAACACCAAAAGTTCCATTAATCGAAAAATATCCATAAACAGACTTGTTGGTTGAATGTATATCGACTTCATCACCATTTTTTAACAAATAACATTGGTAGGAATTACCATCAATAACACCCTCTTTTGTTATAATTTTAAATGATACATTTCCAGTAATACAAAAAAAAATATCTTTTCCAAAATACTTCAAATGCGGGCCTTGATAAGCAAATTCTATTACAGGTGAATTGTAATCATTTTGTAGAAGTGAGTTTAATAATTGAAAATTTCTTTTATCCATCGCTCCACTAAAAGGAATACCAATATGGTATAAATTATTTCTTCCTAAGTCTTGATATGTGGTGTTGATACCAGCTCTTAAAATTTTAAAGTAGTTTCTATCTTTTGATTTCATTATATTGATCTAAAGTTATTCTATAAAATTTTATTGTATCACCTGGATTAACAAGATTAGGGTTTGATTGATTAGATGTGTCGAAAATATTTTGTGGTGTATTTCCCAAAATATTCCATCCTCCAGGTGTTTCAAAAGTATATATATTACAAAATTGTTCTGTTATTCCAACTGAACCTTTTGGAACTTTAACTCTTGGTGTTTCTAATCTTTTTAATCTCATTTCCTGGTCAAGATCACCAAGAAAAGGCATGCCTGCCACAAATCCTGTCATATAACAAAAGTAATTTTTGCTAAAAAATTTTTCTAGGATTATTTCTGATTTTAATTTTAGTTTATTTTCAACTCTTTTAATATCTAATGCAAAAATATTATCACAACACACAGGAATTTCGATTAAGTTTTTTTCTAATTTATTATTTTCTTTAATCTCTATATTTTCAATTTTTTTTTTTAAAGATAAAAAAGAATGTATATTTAAATCATATGAAATTATTAATTTATTATAAGATGGAGTTAAGTTTGTAATACCTTTTAAATTTAATTTTTTTATATGGTAAAAATATTTGATAACATTTGAATTAATTTCTTGATTTACATCACTTCCAAAGTCACAATACAAAGCTGCGTCACCAAGATTTAATATATTTTTTATCATACCATGTTATACTTATGATTTATTAGTATGGAAATTAATATCAATTGTGATTTAGGTGAAAAATCAAAGCATCATTCAGATAAAAATGATCCAAAATTACTAGAAATTGTCAATTCAGCTAACGTTGCTTGTGGTTATCATGCTGGTGATGAAGATAGCATGAACCAAGTTGTTAAAATTTGTAAGAAAAACAGTGTTAGTATAGGTGCACATCCATCATTTAATGATCCAGAAAACTTTGGACGTAAAAGAATAAATTTATCGTCAGATGAAATAAATAAATTATTAATTGATCAGTATGAAATTTTACAAAATATAGCAGAAAAACATGGTGAGATCGTTACACATATTAAACCACATGGTGCATTAAATAATATGGCTTGCGAAGATATTGAGCTTGCAACAATCATTGCAAAATCAATCTGCAATTTTAATAAAGATTTAATTTATTTAGTGCCTACAGGTTCAAAGATGGAAGAAGCAGCAAAGAAATTTGATATGAGAATAGCATGTGAGATATTTGCAGACAGAAATTATGAAGATAATGGAAACTTAGTATCTAGAAAAGAGCCTCATGCACTTATTACAGATCCAGATAAAGCAAAAAGTCACGTTTTAAGCATGGTTCAGAACCAAGCCATTAATTGTCACAGCGGAAAGCAAATACCTTGTGAAATAGACTCTGTGTGCATACATGGCGATAACGAAAGTTCTCTAGCTACAGCTATATCTATAAAAAATAATTTAATAGATAATGGCTTAGAACTAAAAACACTAACTAACTTAAGGAAATTTAAATAATGATAAAGAAAATATTTTTTTCAATGTTCTTTTTAATTTTTTTAGCAGGAACATCTTTTGCTGCTGGATCTAGTAGTGATTCTGGATCAACAGAAAGCCATTATGATAAGGCAGTGAAATTGATTAAAGCTGCAAAAAAATTAGAAAAAAAAGGTAAAACAGAGAAAGCAATTAAAAGATACGAAAGAGCAATTAAATTTTTAGTAAAGTCAAATAAGATGAAGCCAAATAAAGCAGACACATTAAATTATCTTGGATTTGCAACTAGAAAAACTGGTGATTTTGAAAATGGTGAGAAATATTATCTTCAAGGTTTAGCTATTGAGCCAAATCACATAGGAATTAACGAATATCTTGGTGAATTATATGTTGCAACCAATAGGATGAATTTAGCAAAAGAAAGATTGAGTGTTTTAGAGGGATGTAATTGTGAAGAATACAATCAGCTAAAGGGTGTTATAGACGGATCTAAAAAATCAAAATACTAGTTAATATTTTTTATCATTTGCTCAGGCATCCAAAGAGCAATTTCTGGAAATATCACAACTAAGATAACAGCAAAAATCATTAGCAAGAAGAGCGGAAACGCGCTTCTTGCTATATAACCCATATCTTTATTAGCCATACCCTGAAGAACAAAAAGATTAAAACCAACCGGCGGCGTGATCTGAGCCATTTCGACAACAATAACTAGAAAAACACCAAACCAAATCATATCAAAACCTGCTTGTCTAATCATTGGTTCAATTATAGCCATTGTTAAAACTACAGCAGAGATACCATCAAGAAACATTCCAAGAATTATATAAAAGATCATTAAAACAAAAATTAAAACATATGGAGAAAGTTCCATTCCTTCAATCCATAGAGCAAGATTTCTTGGCAATCCTGTAAAACCCATTGCCAAAGATAAAAAAGTGGCTCCAGCTAATATAAAAGCTATCATGCAAGAAGTTTTAGTAGCACCCAAGAGAGACTCTTTAAATGTTCTTAAAGACAAACTCTTTTGAAAGTATGATAAAATTAATGCACCTACTACACCCAAAGAAGCTGCTTCGGTTGCGGTTGCTATACCAGTATAAATTGAGCCAATAACTGAAACTATTAATAATATTACAGGTATCAGTTTTCCTGATTTCCTTACCTTTTCCATAAGTGAGAAGTCTTGTTTAAAAGTAGGCATGGATTTTTTATTTATTAACGACCAAATCATTACATATGTCATAAAGATCAACGCAATCATTATTCCTGGTAAAATTCCAGCAATAAATAGTTTTGCTATCGACTCTTGGACAGTCACACCATAAATAATTAAAATAATTGAAGGTGGAATTAGAAGACCCAGCGTTCCTGATCCAGCTAAACTTCCAAGCAGAATACTTTCTGGATATTTTCTTTTTCTTAGTTCTGGAATAGACATTTTTCCTACTGTGGCTACAGTTGCTGCAGAAGATCCTGAAATAGCTGCAAATAAAGCACATCCAACTACATTAACATGCACTAAGCCACCAGGTAGTTTCTGCATCCATGGGGATAATCCTTCAAATAAATTTTCAGATAAC
>CACJGL010000017.1 GCA_902592965.1 uncultured Pelagibacteraceae bacterium | reverse complement strand
CTGTCCACCTAACTGGGCTTTTCCTCCTAAAGGCTGTTGAGTTACTAAGCTGTAAGGTCCAGTTGATCTAGCATGAATTTTATCTTCAACTAAATGGTGAAGTTTTAACATATAAATTGTTCCAACCGTAACATCCCTATCAAATTTCTCTCCAGTTCTTCCATCCCAAAGAGTGGTTTGTCCTGAATTTGGCAACTCTGCTAATTCTAACATTTTTGTTACATCTTTTTCTTTCGCGCCATCAAAAACAGGAGTTGCAATCGGAACACCATGTCTTATATTTGAGCACAAATCTTCAAATTCTGAATTATTCAGCTTTTCAATATCTTCATTGTATATTTCTTGGCCATACACACTTTTTAAAAATGATTTTATTTTTTCTGTTTTTTCAATTTTCTTTTGGTTTTCATTTACTAATTGATTTAACTTTTCTCCTAACTCGGTACAAGACCACCCTAAATGAGTTTCTAGTATTTGACCAACATTCATTCTACTTGGTACGCCCAATGGATTAAGCACTATATCCACTGGTTTACCATTTTCTCTATATGGCATGTCCTCAACTGGAACTATTTTGCTCACAACCCCCTTATTGCCATGTCTCCCTGACATCTTATCGCCTGGTCTTAATCTTCTCTTTATCGCAACAAAGACTTTAACCATTTTCATAACACTTGGTAGTAAATCATCACCTTGTCTAATTTTTAAAACTTTATCCTCAAACCTGTCTTGGATATCTTGTTTTGCACTGTTGTATTGATCTTTAATCTGTGAGAGAGATGATAACTTTGTTTTATCTTCAACTGATATTTTAAATAAATCAGAAACTGACAAATTATTAATTATCTCATCTGATAAAACAGTAAGAGCTTCATAATCTTTAATTTTCTTATCAATTTTTATACCTTTTAAGATAGATGATAAACTTTGTTTAATACTTCTCTCTAAAATCTCTTCCTCAACTTTCTTATCTTCTTGCACACTTTCTATCTCTGCTCTTTCAATAGTTATTGATCTTTCATCTTTATCAATTCCATGTCTATTAAATACTCTTACATCTACTACAATACCTCCACTACCACTTGGCATTTTTAGAGACGTATCTGTTACATCTATAGCTTTTTCACCAAATATAGATCTTAATAATTTTTCTTCTGGGCCAGATGCTGTATCGCCTTTTGGAGTAACTTTTCCAACTAAAATATCGCCAGGTTTTACTTCTGCTCCAATATAAACTATTCCGGATTCATCTAAATTTTTTAAAGACTCCTCATTTACATTAGGTATATCTCTAGTAATATCTTCTTCACCAAGTTTGGTGTCTCTCGCCATCACTTCATATTCTTCTATGTGAATAGATGTAAATACATCGTCAGTTACACATCTTTCTGAAATCAATATAGAATCCTCAAAATTATAACCCTGCCAAGGCATAAATGCTACAGAAACATTTTTACCTAGCGCGAGCTCACCAACTTTTGTTGATGGACCATCGGCTATGATGTCACCAGATTTAACTTTATCACCAACTCTAACCAATGGTTTTTGATTTATACAAGTGTTTTGATTAGATCTTTTAAATTTTTGTAAGTTATATATATCAACTCCAGATTTTGAATAATCTTTTTCGCTAGAAGCCTTGATCACAATTCTCTTACCATCTATTTTGTCAACTATCCCATCTCTTTTAGCAACAATCGTTACACCAGAATCTAATGCTACGTCACTTTCTATTCCTGTTCCTACTAATGGAGCTTCTGGTTTTAATAATGGAACAGCCTGTCTCATCATATTTGAGCCCATTAATGCTCTGTTAGCATCATCATTTTCTAAAAATGGAATTAAAGAAGCGGCAACTGAAACAAGTTGTTTTGGAGAAACGTCGATGTAATCAATATTTTCTGGCTTTGCTAAAATAAAATTTAAATTCTGCCTACATGATACTAATTCTTCAGTAAATTTACCACTTTTATCAATTAAAGAATTGGCTTGCGCTATAGTAAATTTCGTTTCCTCCATTGCTGACAAGTATTCAATGTTTGTCTGAACTTTTCCATCCTTTACTTTCTTGTAAGGACTCTCAATAAACCCATATTTATTTATTTTTGAATAAGTTGAAAGACTGTTTATCAATCCAATATTTGGACCCTCTGGAGTCTCGATTGGACAAATTCTTCCATAGTGAGTGGGGTGAACGTCCCTAACTTCAAATCCAGCTCTTTCTCTTGTTAATCCTCCTGGTCCTAAAGCAGATACTCTTCTCTTATGTGTAATTTCTGAAAGTGGATTAGTTTGATCCATGAATTGAGATAGTTGGGAAGTTGCAAAGAAATCCTTAAGAGAAATTGTTAAAGGTTTTGCATTTATTAAATCTTGAGGCATAGCAGACTCAACATCTAAAGTGGTCATTTTTTCTTTTATGGCCCTTTCCATTCTATAAACACCAATACGCGCTTGGTTTTCAACTAACTCTCCTACAGACCTAACTCTTCTATTCCCTAAGTGATCGATATCATCTACTTCATCTTTGCCATCTCTAAGATCTAGCATTTTTTGAATGATTGCTAATATGTCATCATTTCTTAAAATTGTAATTTTATCTGAACAATTTAATTCTAAACGTGAATTCATCTTTACTCTTCCAACATCAGATAGATCATATCTATCAGAGCTAAAAAATAGGTTATTAAATATCTGAGTTGCTATTTCTATCGTTGGAGGTTCACCAGGTCTTAAAACTTTGTATATCTCGGTGATTGCTTCATTCTTGTTTTCATTTTTGTCATTAAAAAGACTTAACAATAAATATGGTCCTTTATTAATAGAATTGGTTCTGGAAATATCTAAAGTTTTGATATCTGCTTCAATAATCTTATTGATTATGGTTTCGTTTAATTCAGTCCCTATTTTAAATATATCTTCACCAATAGTAAGATCTCTATGCAAAAATTTACCATATAAAGACTTGCTTGAAACAAAAATTTCTTTTAGTCCTTCGTTAGAAAGTTTTTTAGCTGTTAGAAAATTTATTTTTTCTCCTAATTTTACTATCACTTTGTTATTTTTTGCATCAATAACTTCTTCTGAAAAATTTTTTGCCTTATAATTTTCTGGATCAAATTTAGTTTTCCATTTATCTAATTTTTTATCATAATTTAGAGTTTCTTTTTGATAAAATTCGTCAACTATATCATTTTTAGAAAAACCTAGAGCTTGTAGTAAAGTAGAAACAAGTATTTTTTTTTTTCTATCTATTCTGAAATACAGTAGATCCTTTACATCAAACTCAAAATCTAACCATGATCCTCGATTAGGGATTACTCGGCAATTAAAAAGCAGTTTACCACTAGCATGCGACTTTCCTTTATCATGATCAAAGAAAACGCCAGGACTTCTATGCATTTGATTTACAACAACTCTTTGAACTCCATTGGTGATGAATGTTCCACTATTTGTCATCATAGGTACTTCACCCATGTAAACTTCTTGCTCTTTTGCAGATAAAATATCCTTTGTATTATTTTCTTGATCAATTTCGTAAACTACTAATCTAAGTGTGCATTTTAAAGCAGCAGAATAAGTTAAACCTCTGGCTATACATTCTTCAACATCGAATTTAGGTTTCTCCAATTTGTAAGAAACATATTCTAATGTTGCTTTATCATTTAAGTCTTCAATTGGAAAAATGCTTTTAAAAACTCTATCAAAACCTTTAACAAGGTGTTGCTCAACATCTTGTTTGAATTCTGTCAATTCCTTATAAGAATTTTTTTGTACCTCGATAAGATTTGGAATAGATAAACTTTCCTTAAGTTTTCCGAAACTTTTTCTAATATTTTTTTTTTCTGTAAAAGATAATTGCATCTCAACTACTGATTAAAAATATAACCAGTAAATAATCCTATCTAATTTATTTTAGTTCTACTTTTGCGCCAGCTGCTTCGAGTTTTTGCTTAATCTCTTCTGCTTCTTTTTTATTTACACCTGTTTTGACTTCTTTTGGTGCACCTTCAACTAAATCTTTTGCTTCTTTAAGTCCTAAAGCTGTTATAGCTCTAACTTCTTTTATAACATTAATTTTTTTATCTCCAGCTGCAGTAAGCATAATTGTAAATTCATCTTTTTCTTCCGCTGGTGCTGCTCCACCTGCTGCTGCTGGTGCTGCTGCTACAGCCGCTGCTGCAGTCACTCCCCATTTTTCCTCGAGTTGTTTTGAAAGTTCAGCTGCCTCTACAACAGTTAAACTTGATAAGTCATCTATAATTTTATTTAAGTCAGCCATAGTAAATCTTGTCCCTGGTTATTTTTTTGATTTTTCGAGCGCTAAAATAGCGATTTTTGACGCTGGCGCAAGTAAAATACTTGCTATTTTTTGTGCTGGAGACCTCAATATTCCTACTATTTTAGCCCTAGCTTCATCCAATGAAGGTAGGGTAGCAACATTTTTGACGCCAGCAACGTCTAAAATGTCGGAACCCATGATTCCGCCTAGAATCTTTAAATTTTCATTTTCTTTCGAGAAATTTGTTAATATTTTTGCTGATGTTATTGCATCTTCAGACAAAGCTACAGCAGTAGGACCTGAAAACAAGTTTGAAAGATCTTTACATCTTGTATTCTCGAGAGCTAATTTTGTTATTCTATTATTTGTAATTTTAAATTTTATGCCATGCTCTCTCATTTTTGCTCGTAAATCATCAAGCTGATTCATCGTTAAACCTTGATAATGAGTAACTATTACAGCCTCCGATTTTTCGAACTGATTTGTCATATCAGATATATACTTTTGCTTTTGTTCTTTATTCATCATAACTAAATACTCTTACCTAATTTTATTTTGTATGAAACGCCCATTGTTGACGTTATAAAAGCTTGCTTAATTAAATCGCCTTTAATTGTATTATTTGATTTTTCCTTTTCTAATGCATCTAAAACAGCATTAAAATTCATTATTAATTTATCATCTGAAAAAGATTTATTCCCTATACTCAGCCCTATATTTCCATCTTTATCATTTCTTATTTCTACTTGTCCAGATTTTGCATCTGTTATAGCTTTTTTTACATCATTTGTTACCGATCCTAATTTTGGATTCGGCATTAATCCTTTTGGGCCAAGAACTTTTCCTAATTTTGAAAGTTTAATCATCATTCCAGGAGTACAAATTAATTTTTCAAAATTTATATTTCCTGCTTTTATATCTTCTATAAGATCATCACCGCCAACGACTTCCGCTCCAGCATCTTTTGCTTCTTGTGATTTGTTTTCCTCACAAACAACGCCCACTTTTACTTTTTTTGAACTTCCACCAGGTAAATTAATAACTGTTCTAATATTTATCTCACTTTTCTTTTGTTTATTATTAATTTGTAAACTCAAATCTAATGATTCATCAAATTTTGATGTACAATTCTGTTTTAAAATAGGAATTAATTTATCTACTGCTTCAGATTGCAAATCTCTAGTTTTTTCTGGTAATTTTTTATATCTTTTTGATGACATTATTCTACTACTTCAATACCCATAGATCTTGCAGACCCAGCAATAATTTTTGCAGCTTCATCAACATCATGTGCATTTAAATCAGCCATTTTTTTTTCAGCAATCTCTTTTAATTGTTTCTTAGAAATCTTTGCAACAATATTTCTACCAGGTTCCTTTGATCCACTTTTTAATTTTACAGCTTCTTTGATAAAATGAGATGCTGGTGGTGATTTAATTATAAAATCAAACTTTTTATCTTTATAAACTGTGATTATTACTGGAACAGGTTTGCCTGCAAAAGATTTTGTTTTTTCATTAAAAGCTTTACAAAAATCCATGATATTAATACCTCTTTGACCTAATGCTGGTCCAACTGGCGGAGCTGGATTTGCTTGTCCACCATTTATTTGTAACTTTATATATCCACTAATTTCTTTTTTTGCCATTAACTCGCCTTTTCTACCTGACTATATTCTAGATCAACAGGTGTTGGTCTCCCAAAGATAGATACCGATACTTTTAATCTTAATTTTTCTTCATCTATATCTTCAACCATACCGCTGAATGATGCAAACGGCCCATCTATAACCTGAACTTTTTCTCCTACATTGTATTCTACTCCTGATTTAGGTTGCACTACTCCATCCTTAATTTGACCAAGAATTCTCTCTATCTCCTTTTCTGAGACAGGTATTGGAGTTCCTTTGGTTCCTAAAAAACCACTCACTTTTTTTAAATTTTTAATCATGTGATAAATTGTATTATCCATTTCACTTTTTAATAATACGTAACCAGGAAAGTATTTTTTTTTTCTTTGAACTCTTTTTCCTCTTTTAACTTCTGTTATGTCATGCGTAGGAACAATAATTTCCTCGATTTTATCTGATAATTTTGCTTTTGTTGCTTCCTCTTTTATCTCCTGGGCAACTTTATTTTCAAAGCTAGAATGAGATTGTACAATATACCAATTTTTCATTACAGATTAACCTTTAAAACTAATTCTAAAAAAAATTGAAGAACTTGATCTAATAAAAGAAAAAATAAAGCTGCTACAATAGCCATAGCAACAACCATTAAAGATCCTTGGATAACTTCTTTACCAGTAGGCCAAGTTACTTTAAACGCTTCTTGCTTTACATCCTGAATAAATTTTAGTGGGTTCTTCATAATTTTTAAGTGGCAGGAGCGGAGGGAATCGAACCCCCAACCTCCGGTTTTGGAGACCGGCGCTCTACCAATTGAGCTACACTCCTATGGAGTTTACTCTATAATTTTAGTTACGACTCCAGCTCCTACTGTTCTTCCACCTTCTCGAATAGCAAAATTTAACTTCTCTGCCATTGCAATTGGTGTAATTAATTTAACTGTAAATTTAGCATCATCTCCTGGCATCACCATTTCTGTTCCAGCTGGTAACTCAACTTCACCTGTGACATCAGTTGTTCTGAAATAAAACTGAGGTCTGTACTTTGTAAAAAATGGAGTATGTCTTCCGCCCTCTTCCTTTTTTAATACATAAGCTTGAGCTTCAAATTTAGTGTGTGGAGTGATTGAGGCAGGTTTACATAATACTTGGCCTCTCTCTACGTCCGTTCTTTCAACACCTCTTAAAAGTGCTCCAATATTATCTCCTGCTTCACCTGAGTCTAATAACTTCCTAAACATTTCTACTCCGGTACATACTGTTTTTTTAGTTTCTCTTATTCCTACAATTTCAATTTCATCTCCAGTTTTAATAATTCCAGATTCTACTCTACCAGTAACAACAGTACCTCTTCCTGAAATTGAAAAAACATCTTCAACAGGCATCAAGAAATCTTTATCTTTTGGTCTGTCTGGTTGTGGTATAAATTCATCAACAGATTTCATAAGCTCCATTATTGAATTTTTTCCAATTTCATCATCTCTACCTTCAACTGCAGCTAAAGCTGAACCTTTTATAATTGGAGTTTTATCTCCAGGAAATTTATAAGATGTTAATAGATCTTTAATTTCTTCTTCTACAAGTTCGATCATTTCTTTATCATCAACTTGGTCAACTTTATTTAAGTAAACAACTATAGCCGGAACTCCAACTTGTCTTGCTAAAAGTATATGCTCTCTAGTTTGTGGCATTGGACCATCAGCTGCATTAACAACTAAAATTGCACCATCCATTTGAGCTGCACCTGTAATCATATTTTTTACATAATCTGCGTGACCAGGACAATCTACATGCGCGTAGTGTCTTTTCTCTGTTTCATATTCTACGTGAGCAGTTGAAATTGTAATACCTCTCTCTTTTTCCTCTGGAGCTTTATCAATTTGATCATAAGCAGTAAATTGCGCACCGCCAGACTCTGCTAATACTTTTGTGATCGCAGCAGTTAATGTTGTTTTACCATGATCAACGTGACCTATAGTTCCAATATTACAGTGCGGTTTATTTCTTACGAACTTTTCTTTTGACATTACTTGTTTACCTCTTTTATTTATTTCCTTAATTTAATTTTTTGGAGCGGGTAAAGGGAATCGAACCCTTACATCCAGCTTGGAAGGCTAGCGTTCTACCATTGAACTACACCCGCAACACCCAAGTACACTCCTTGTTATAAAAAAAATTATTGAATGGTGGAGGGGGAAGGATTCGAACCTTCGAAGACCGAAGTCAACGGGTTTACAGCCCGCCCCATTTGACCGCTTTGGTACCCCTCCTTAATATAGTCTTAGGGGGAAGCACCCCATGTTCAATAAAGCTTTAAACAACATGCGTTTTATATATTTTTATTGTACAAATGCAATACGTGAAATATAGGAAAATAGCTCAAAAAATAGTGTAAATTCAACAATTATCATGAACAAATCATCTTTTTTTATAGTTGGAAAACATGCTGTTATTGAGGCATTAAAAAACCCAAATAGAAAAATTCTAAAAATTTTTCTTACTGAGGAAAGTAAAAAAAATATACACAGAGTTAGCTCAAAAAAAAATCTTCTTAAAGATTTAAAAATTTATTACAAAACACGAAAAGAACTTGATAAATATTGTTCAAAAGATGGAATTACTCACCAAGGATATGTTGCTGAAATAGAACATTTTGAAAAAAATAATTTAAAAGAATTTATTAAAACAAATAAAGATTTGACTTTTGCTTGTTTAGAAGAAGTAACAGATCCCAGAAATATAGGCTCTATAATTAGAAGTGCCGCATCATTTGATATAGATGGAATAATAATTAAAGAAAGACATTTTCCATCAGAAAGTAAACTGATGTATAAATCTGCAAGTGGATGTATGGAGCACATTAATATATTCGAAGTATCAAATATAAATACCACCCTTAAGTTCCTTAGGGAAAAAAATTTTTGGATTTATGGTTTTGATGCAAATAGTGAAAAAAAGTTTAATGAGGTTAAATGGGATGGTAATAATATTTTATTGTTTGGTTCAGAAGGATTTGGTATGAGAAAACATACAAAAAAATATACAGATTTTTCTGTAAAAATAGATATTAACAAAAATATTGAGAGTTTGAATATATCTAATAGTGCTGCAATAGTTTTTCATCATATAAATCAATACAAAAATAAAACTTGATAATATTAAAAATCGTAATACAAAACTCTTGATGCCCTTGTAGCTCAGCTGGTAGAGCAATTGATTTGTAATCAATAGGTCCGCGGTTCGAGTCCGTGCGGGGGCACCATTAGTTTATTTCATTTCTTAATTGTTCTATTTTAATTTTTTTCTGAAGACTTCTATTCTTATCAAATATTAAATTAAATTTAATTTTTTTATTAGTTTTAATTGATATTGATTTTGCATTTCTTACCTCAATATTATCAGCAACAGCACTTATGGGTCTCTTAACATAATTTAAATTTTTAATTGTAATTTTAGATTTATCACTTACTATTTTTCCCTTCCACCTTCTCGGTCTAAAAGCACTTATTGGACATATTGATAGTTTATTAGAATCTATACTTAGAATAGGTCCATGAACTGAAAGATTATAAGCTGTACTACCAGCAGGTGTTGATACCAATACACCATCAGAAATTAAATGTTTAATAATTTGTTTTTTACCATTTAAAATAGTTAATGATGCAGTTTGTCTACTTTGTCTAAGAACTGAAATTTCGTTGATTGCTATACATTTTTTAGTATTATTTGATTTATTTTTTACAGTCATCTCTAATGGAGATATAGAGACCAATCTTCCTTTAATTAAATTTTTATAGTTTGTTTTTTCAGAAAATTTATTCATAAGAAAACCGTAGTTTCCTGAATTTATTCCATAAAATGGTTTTTTGTATTTATTATATTTTTTTAATGTTTCCAGCATAAAACCGTCACCACCTATCACAATTATTAAATTGGATTTTGACAAAGAATGCATCTTTATTCTTTTTAAAACTGCATTTTTAATTTTAGATGATCTGGAGTTTTTGTCTGAAACGATAAAAGGATTGACCATTAGTGGTGCCCTCGGCCAGACTCGAACTGGCACTCCCAAAAGGGCAAGGATTTTAAGTCCTTTGTGTCTACCAATTTCACCACGAGGGCATTAATGAATTTCATGAGTGTTTATGCCAATATTTATAATTGAACAAGAGGAATAAGTAAATTTTTTTTATTTTATCTCTCTATGCTCTGGTCTTGCTCTGGTTATCCTACAAAATCCAATAATTAATTTGATTAATTAGTATATTGTCAAAAATTTTCTTTTGTATATTTAACTATTTCTTCAGGATCTAAAGCTTTGGATGCGTTTCCACTTCTAATAAAAGCTTGCTTTATTTTTTTTCCACTCTTATCCAAAAGATCTATAAAAACAAGTTGATTACTTTTTTTTATCTCAACTTTGCAAATTTCCTTATCATTAATCTCATAAAATTCTATTTTAATTAGCCTAGAAGCAAAAGTCATATCAAATGCATTTGAAATTGAATTTCTTAAAGTTAATTCAAATGCATCTTTATCTTGAGATTTACCAAAACTTTTATAATCATGCTCTAATCCAATTATATTGCCATTATTTGCAACTCCAATCAATAAAGTTCCTCCATCAGAATTTGTAAATGCAGAAATTGTTTTTAGTATGGCTCCTTCTAAAACTTTGTCAGTTTGATGTTTATCTAAACTCCATCTAAAAGTTGATTTGAATTCTAGCTGGTCACTTTCACCTTTATCAATTAATGTTTCTATTGATATTGTTGAAGTTGTTTTTTCAGTTTTTGAAAAACCATCTAAAAATTCATTTAATTGTTTTGCTAAAATTTTTCTTCTTTCAACTAAAAAATCCTGAAAATTTTCTATCTTCCAAAGATTAGGGTCTGTTGGAATTGATTGAAGTAAAAGTGATTTATTATCTATTGAGTTTAAATAGTTTTCAGCAGATTTTGCAGATTTATCTCTATTTGCAATTTTTGTTAGTAATGCTCTATTAGTGAATTCTTGTGCCAATCTATAATTTTGTTCACCCATACCATAACCAAGTTTTTTTAAGACAGAATATGGAAAAATATGATCGCGTTCCAATTGATACATTTTACCCATAGTTTGGTGAATTGGTACGTTAGTAGTCAAACAAACAGCATTTTTGCTTTTGAAATAAAATATGCATAATTTAAATAAAGGATGAGAAACATTTCTTCCTTCGAATTCGTTTTCTGTTATTTTTAAAGATCTCTCCTCTTCAATTAGCAAAAGAAGTTCATCAAAAGGATTTTCAGACTCCCATGCAATTTTACTATCTTTAGATAATTTTTGAGGCAATTGACTAATATATCTATTTCTGATTTGAGAATAATAGAACCATCTAATAATCTTATTTGTTTCTTCATCAGAAAAATGTTTTTCACCACTTTCAAATTTTTTGAAATAATAAACAATTATTGGAATTAAAGCATAATAGGAATTAATCTCTTCAGTATGGTCAACAAATGCTTTATTTTTTAAAATATTAATTACATAATCCAAGACATATTTATCTAAAATTTCCCATGTCTTAATAATTTTTTCTTTATTTTCAGGGCTGTGAAGTTTTTTCATTTCATCACCAGACTGGTACATAACTGCAAGTAATGAGTAAACGATAAAATCTAACCTAAATTCGAAACCTTTGTCAGATAATTCAAAAATTTTTTTCTTAAAAAGGTCTCTAGCTTCCTCCCAATAACCTGAAATTTGAGCTAAAGCTAATTCTGCATCTGTTAAAGTAATTCCTCCAGAGTTAACTGTATAAAATATATCAATTGCTTCCCTTATTTTTGCTTCAATAGGTATTACTTGTTCAATAAAATCTCTTTGCAATATTGATTTTATTTTTCCATGTGTAGATAAAATTTTATCACTTCTGTTTTTGTAATCATCTTTTTCTAATATATTCATTAATATCTTATTATTATCTGCAAAAACGTCTGTAAGATTTACCCATAAAGGATCCTTTTCCATTATTGTTTTTTTATAATATTGTAAATCGCCACTTTCTAAATTTACGTAGAGGCCCCTTGTATCTACTGTAATTTCTTTATCCTCATAATAGGGAGGTATTTTTCCAGTGATATTTAGATAGAGTGAAGTTATTCTTTGTTGACCATCTAAAATTAATTTAATTGCACCCATTTTGTTGTCATAAAGAATATTGCCCTTCATTTTTGGAGGATTGTTTGTCGACCATGTCAACATTGTGCCGAATGGATAACCTTTGATTAAAGAGTCAAATAAACTTTTAACATTTTCTCTTTTCCAAACATATTCTCTTTGAAATACAGGAACAAACAATTGGTTATTATCTATTGAAGAAATTATTTCAGATATTTTCATAAGTTACAAATATCAAATCCTTAATACAGTGTCTAACCATCTATTCATGAAGTATAATAGAATTTAGCAATCATTTAAGGTTTATTTGAAAGCTAAATTAAGTCTTTTCCTGCATCTAAGAACATGCATTTTTCACAGCTCTTATTTATTTCAGGAACATTATCTAGATCTAAAGTTTTTTTCATATCATTAATTTTATCTTGTACCCAAGATGTATCTGTAACATACGGAACTAAAGTTATAGTAAAATTCAATTTTCCTTCAAAATTATCAAAGCTTTTTTCACCATTGCATACATAAAAATATGAGGTATCTGAAACTTTAAATCCCATTTTTCTTAAAATATGAACATATATATCCATCTGTATTTTATAACCTTGATGATACATACTTTCTAAATATGCTTTAGTTTCAACTTTAGTATTACTTGATTGAGCCTTATAATCTACCACAACCAATTCCTCTTTATCTAAATCATACCAAATATCATCTACCCCACCATGAATTTCTATATTGGTTTCTTTATCTAAATACGAAATTCCACCAGTTAAAGAGTTTCTCCAATGATCTAATTCTTCATGCTGGAAAGGAATAAAATTAAGATTATGTTTCTTAAATATTGGATGTGGTTTTTTTTGGCTTCTCAGTAAATCAAATTCCTTTTTAAGTAGCTCATCAACTGCAACATTTAACGACCAGCCAGGCATTCCAGGCTCTTTTAATCCCTTAACCCTATCTAGATAAAAACATCTTCTGCAATCTAAAAAATTACTAAATTTTGATCGGCTTATTTTAAAAGGCTCATTGTTTCCTTTTTTATAAATACTTCCTTTTCGACTTCTCAAAGGATTTACCTCAACTAAATTACCTTTGCTATCTCTTTTTAAACCCATAAATTTATCTTACTATCTCTCCATGCTCTTGTCTTGCTCTGGTTTTGACAAACAAAATACGCCTTAATTTTAAATCTTAATAAAAAGTTAAATTAAATTTAAGAGATTTTAACTGATTTTTAGACTACTCTGGACTACTATGGACTAACTTTAACTTCTATCCCTCGTCTTTTAAGTCCTTTGTGTCTACCAATTTCACCACGAGGGCATTTGTGAATTTCATGAGTGTTTAAGTTAATATTTATAATTGAACAAGTCTAATAAGTAAAATTTTTTCATAATTATACTATATTGTCAGTTGTTTCATTAATAAGCCTCATTCTGTAAAAATTTTCTATATCCACGAGTTTTGATTGCAATGTTTAAGTGGTCGCTACCACCATGGATTTTTGAAAAATCTGTACAACCAATCTGAATTTCATCCTCATTTTTGCTTATCAAAACATAATCTGTGATAGAACTCTTACCAGATTTATCAGAATTGTGTTTATACGTAAGTTTTCCGTCATCTCGGAAATTTGGAAAAATTTGTTTAACATCTTTATAAATGTTATCTATTTCATCATAGCAATTTTTTATCTTCTCTCTATAATATATAATGCCGCTCAAGCTAGTAATATCTTTTGTTTTATCGTTTGTTAAAAAAGTAAACTGAAGTAAATCATATAAATTTAGATTTTTTTTAATTTCAACTATCGTATATCTATCATTTTTAAAATATTGCTTTGTTCCTTTTAAAATTTCTATTTTACTATAAAAATCCAAAGCACTATCTCCAATACTTATCCCTTCAATCTGAAAGTTACTAATGTCATCGGCCCTAGTGCAAGATTGAAGACTAAAGATTAAAACTAGAACCAGAAATAGATATGCTAGTAAGCGTTTCATGTAGTTTATATTATCTCTTTATGTACGAGGTGTGTACGAGAATTTGATCATTTTTATCTATTGATTTTACTATTTAATTTAAGAGTGTAATTAATTTTATATGACTTTATAGGATAATTAGACTTCACTGGACTATAACAGACACACTTTAATCTTTACCACTCGTCTTTTAAGTCCTTTGTGTCTACCATTTTAACCACGAGAGCGTGGGTTATCTTTTAAATCTGTTTAAATATAAATTCTTTAAAGTTCTTACAATTTCAATTTTTTCAATTTTAGATTCACCTGCGGTTCTTTCATAAAAAGTTATTGGTATCTCTTTAATACTGAAGTTTTTTCTCTCGAGCTCAAATATAGTAGACATAAAGAAGCTGTAACCAGCATTATCTATAATATCTAAATTAAAATTTTTTAGTTTTTTTAGATTAAAACCTCGAAATGAGGTAGTAAATTCAGAACACTTTGAATTTAATACAAATTTTATAAACTTATTACCAAAATAACTTATAAATAATCTAATACCTTTCATTTCGCATTTTCCTCCTTGCATGTATCTTGATCCAATAACAAATGGATACTCATTTAGATTAGCTATAAAGTTTCTAATTTCTTTTGGGTCATGAGAAAGGTCAGCATCCATGGTAATCAAATAATCAAAGTTATTTTCTATAGCATAATTATATGCCACTTTGTGAGCGGTATCTAAACCAAGTTTTCCTTTTCTAATTATTAAATTAATTTGGCTAAATTTTTTTTTTAATTCTTTGATTATATTGGCTGTATTATCAGGTGAATTATCATCAATAATTAAAAGATCTATATTATTGTTATTATTAAAAATTGAATTAATGAATTCACTTATATTTCCAGCTTCATTATAAGTTGCTGTAAATATAAGAATTTTTTTATTTATCATCTAAGGTCATAATAAAATTTAATTAAAACTTTTAAACCTGGACTTAACATCTATTTTGTTATTAATTAAATTATTAAAAACAATCATTTTAGAAATAATACCTCCATAAATGCTAATATTTTTTTCAACCAAATTGCAACAATGAGGTATTCTGGTAAAGGTAAATTGAAATAAAATTAATAATCCCAAAAATACAATTAAAATTTTATTTTTAACCTTGTATATTGATAAACTTTCATTGTTTATTAAATAAATATTGATACAGAAAATAACAAATAAAATTATGTGTATCCATCTGCCCCAGTCTCTACCTATATAAAATAATAAAAAAAGAGGTAAAATTACTAAAATATTCAAGTAAATCTTTTTTATTGTAAAACGATCAATCAAATGAAATACGATTAATACTGGTATGAGATAAAATAAAAAAATAAAAGAATATTTTAATAAATTTTCTATAGGATTTATCATAAAAGAAAATTCATTTCTAAATAAAATTGGCATACCGATTGATTCTATAATTGAAGAATTAATATTCTGCTTATTTTCAATTTGATCAAAAATTAAAAGTGCTTTTTCAGCTGTAATTGGATTAAACCAAAAATATAATGCTATAGGTAGAAATACAAAATACGGAAAAAAATATTTTATTTTTTGAAAATTTGATGTTCGATTTTTTATAATCAACCAAGTTAATACTACGTGAAATGGAATTAAAAAAAAATTTACTTCATGAATGAGTACATTTATAAGTAAAAGAGGTAATATTATAAAAAAATAACATTTCTTATAATAATTTATTTGAATTGCTTCATCATTTTTGATTATTGAAATGTAAGTATGAATCAATATAGAAAATATACCGAATATTTCTAATCTAGCATATCCACCAAGATCATAAAAATTAAAAAGGATAAAACTTGGGTTTAAAACAAAGAAAATGAATAATAAAATATTATTTATCTTCAATTTTAAAATTTTTAAAAAAAGATAAAAATTTGAAATTGTAAGAATATAAAATAAGCTAGAAAAAAAAATTCTTTTTTCAAAACCCAAACTATCTAATTTGAGCATTATAGTCCCAATAAATCCTCTTGGTACAAATCCTGCAGAATAATTTATATGTAATTCATTATAAGTCCAAAAATTAATTATATTATTTAATGAAAAAATAAAAATATAACTAAAAATTAAAAAATAAAATGCAAAAGCAAATATGTGAATATATTTTTTTATAAATTCTGCCATATAAAAATTAAATTAGTTTATATTGATATTCTCTTGCTTCAATTATTTCTTTTGGTAAATCAAGCTTAACATCGTCTAAACTAATAAATTCATCTTTCATTATGTCTCTTTTTAAAATCGCATTATCAGTATAACCCATTGGCAGTATTCTTTCTTTTTTAGATTTTTTTGATGAAATCAATCTACCTCTGGCACAATAACCTCCTTCTCCATCAAGCTTTTGACCTGCTTTTAAATCTTTCTTTGATACGCTAGCTATTTCAGCATTAAAATTTTTTGTATGACCTGTTGCTTTATTATCAAGAACTATAGAATAAATTGATTGAGCCAATTCCAATCCAATATAATGATAAGGTCTCCATATAGCTGAATAACTTCCAGAAGAATCTGTTACCATTCCATAGTCTTTGAAGCAGTTTTTTACATATTCATTTTGAGCTTTTATAACAATATATACTCCCCATCTCAGATCATTAGGAATATTTTTTTTATCTAAATCTATACTTGAAATAACCTCTACTTGACCTGAATGATCTAACAAACCTCCTTCTGATTTTGGAATTAGTTTTTTAGCAATGTCATAAACTCCTATTGGAGGATAAGTTAATCCACTATTCGGACACTTTAGGTCTGTTGAGTTGCTTACAGCACACATTTCAATTGATGATTTATCTCCACATAAAAAACTATTAAACATTTTAGGATTCATCCCAGACTCATTTTCCGCTCTATCTTTAGTCAAACCATAATGTCCCCAAACGGTTTCTGGTGTGGAATATTCAAAAGATGGATGATATTTAGTGCCTTTACCTGCACATACAACTTCAAAACCATTTAATTTTGCCCATTCAATTTGTTCTAATATTAATGATGGTTGATCACCATAAGCCATTGAACAAATAACATTATTTTCTTTGGCTAAATCAGATAGATATTTTCCACATAAAACATCTGCTTCAACATTAACCATTATCACATGCTTTTTACTTTCTATTATTTTTTTTGCATGGATGGTGCCTGCAATAGGATTGCCTGTGGCTTCAATATATACATCAATTTCTCTATCTAAAACTTTATCTAAATTATCCGTAAAATTAATCTTATGTATAGTTTCATTAGATAATCCGCTATTTGAACAATTTTTTTTTGCTCTTTCTGTATCAAGTTCTATTATTGAATCTAAAATGATTTTGTTTAATTGATTATATTGTGCAAGAAACATTGAAACAAACTTTCCACATCCAATAAAACAAATTTTTATAGGTTTTTTAAGATTTTCGAGCTTTGAGTATAAATACATCTAGTTTTTTAGTTTAAATTTTAAATAAATTTATCTATTTTATATATTATTCTTTTTTATTTTATATTTTAAACAAAAATAATAAATGAAGTATGTAAAAATTATAAGTTTTTTTGCTATAATATATTTAGTCTATCTTGGTTTTAGTAAATTCATGGATAGCAGTATAGAAGTTGCAGAAAACGTAACTAAAAATCTAGATATCAATAAAGTAGAAATATCAGATAATAAAGAAGTTGTAGGTTTAATGATGTTTTTGGGTAACCCGCCAAAAATAAATGAGCATCTTCTGATGCCGAGCAATGAGGACTGTTTAATTAAAAAAGAGATTGCAGAAATGACATCATCTGCACTTTATAAATGCATATTAGTTGAGGCTATAGTAAAAGATAATAAAATTGTAAGTATCGTTAAAGAAATTAGAATTGTAGAATAATTTTTTTAAACTAAAAATATTATTAGCCAGTAAGATAATAATCCTGAAACAATAGTAGCAATTACATTCCTTGAGTAAAATCCAACAACTAAAGCTACGCCTGCAGCATAAATTTTAGGATCTGTAATTTCAACTAAACTCCCAAAATCGTTTAAAAATACTCCTGGAAATATAATAGCCGGAAATACTGCTGCGGGCACATAATTAAGCACTTCTTTAATTCTATTACCAAGTAATTCTCTATTTATCAAAGCGACCATGGTCATTCTTGCTAGATAGGTTACAAAACCTGACATTATAATAGATAACCAAGTCATTTTCTTAATCTCAAAATAAGTAAAGCAGTTATCAATGCAATAATTGGTGACAATATTATGTAAGATCTAAATGGAGCATCAAACAATATTAATGATGCAAATCCAGATACGAGCATTACAAGAATATGATCTTTTTTTTTCAATTCATTTACTACTACAGCTAAAAAAGTTAATGGTATCGCAAATTTTAATCCAAGCTCATCAGGTATAAAAGATCCTAAAATAATTCCGCATATTGTTGAAATTTGCCAAAAAATCCATAAAGTTATCCCTCCTCCTAGAACATGATAATGAAGGTTTGTTTCTTTATTATTTTTTTTTATATATTTGTTTGATTCAGCAAATCCTTGATCAACAATAAAATATGATATTATAAGTTTTTTTGCAAAACTAAGCTTTTCTAAATATTCAGAAAGAACTGCTCCATACAATAAATGTCTAGAATTGATTACCCCTACAGAAGTGACAGCAACTAATGTTGATGCACCACCTGACAGAAGTTGCATAAATATTATTTGAGAGGCTCCGCCAAAAATAATCAATGAAGTTGCGTATATTAATAGTGGATCAAAACCAAATTCAATACCAATTGCACCAGTAATTATTCCAAATGGAACAACAGATAACATATGAGGTAACATAGATAGAGTTCCTTTGAAAAAAAGTTGAGATTTCGAAAGCATTAATTAAAAATTTACTAAAGCTTTTTTGAGATATTGTTGATCTAATTTACAATCTTTATATCCTTGCTTAACAACATTTAGATACCTTTGAGTAGGATACCTAAAAATAGTTTTTTTAGGCATTATATAAGTCATCACGGTTTTGTTGTAATAATTGAAATACATTTTTTTATAGAGTATTGGAAAATCTTCATAAATATCCAGTTTTTTTTCATCACTTTTCGATATCTCATACAATCCACCAGGCACAATAGAATTTTTTTTCTTTTCTATATCTGCTGCACGATACTTACTTCTAAAATTAAGAGCATATCCTTTTAAATTTATCTTTTTGATAAATGTTGAGTCTTTACATCTTCTTTTCATTTGAAAATGATTTAAATTACTTCCATAAGCAAAATAAAGCATAATTATCTCTCAACTATTTTAATTTCTTTATCTTTAACAAATTTAAGTATTTCTGAATTGCATTTATCAATTTTTGTTTTATCTACTGATCTCACAACAATAGATACCCCTAATTTTCCAGCTTTAAAAAATGGATAACTGCCAATTTCAACCTCAGAATTATTATTTTGAACCTCTGTTAAAGATTTAGCTATTTCACTCTCAACAGTTCTTAAATTTATTGTTTCACTTAATATTGGCTCACCACCAACTAAAAGGTTATTTAAACTTCCAAGCATTGCCTTCATAATAGATGGAACACCTGGAAGACAATATACATTTTCAACATAAAAGCCTGGTGCACCGCTAGATGGATTTAAAATTAAATTAGCACTAACCGGCATTTTAGCCATCTTTTGTCTACCCTCATTAAATTCACCTGGTTTGTAATAATTTTCTAGTATTGAAAAAGCCTCTTTATGAAAACCATATTCAACATCAAATGCTTTAGAAACAGATTCTGCTGTAATATCATCGTGAGTTGGTCCTATTCCTCCAGTAGTAAATATATATGAATATTTTTTTCTCAGTTCATTGACTGTATTTATAATAATACTTTCATCATCAGGAATGACTCTAACTTCTGCAACAGGTATGCCTAATGAATTTAACCAAATTGCTAATGTGCTTGTATTAACATCTTGTGTTCTGCCTGATAAAACTTCGTTACCGATAATTAAAATACCAGCATTTATCTCTTTTTTATTTTGCATATGTAAATATAAGTAAATTTATATGAAATTTACAAATAGCCTTATTAAAGGAAAATTATTAAAAAGATATAAGAGATTTTTCGCTGATATAAAAGTAAATGGTAAGATTATAACGGCACATTGTCCTAACACTGGATCTATGCAGGGTCTTTTAGATCAAGGTAATGAAGTTCTAGTTACAGAACATAATGATCCAAAAAGAAAGTTAAAATTTACATTAGAAATTATTAAAGCAAAGAAAAGATACGTTGGGGTAAATACTCATAGAGCTAACAAAATCGTTAATCATGGATTAGAAAATAAATTAATATCAGAATTTAAAACTATTAAAAATATTAAACCAGAATTTAAATTTGGTGATGATACAAGATTTGATTTTTTATGTGATAGTAATTTAATAGAAGTAAAGAATGTTACATTATTTAGAGAAAATGATATTGCAGAATTTCCTGATGCGGTAACATCAAGAGGAACAAAACATCTAAATATGTTAATTAAATCAATTAAAAAAGGATATAAACCGTATGTCTTATTTTTAACGCAAATTCAAAATATAAATAATTTTAGAATTGCAAAAGATATTGACCACATTTATTTTGAAAATTACAAAAAAGCAAAAAAAGCTGGAGTAAAATTTCTCGCTTATAGATGTAAACTTAATTCTAAAGAGATTAAAATTGAAAAAAAAATTAATTTTATAGATGATTGATTATAAAGAAAAATTTGAAAAGATGAGAGTTGCGGGGAAGATTGCATCTAAAACTTTAGACATGCTTACAGATTATATTAAACCAGGAGTATCAACAGATAAGATTGATAAATTAGGTTATGAATTTATAAAAGATAATGGAGGCTATTCAGCCCCATTATTTTATCGAGGATTTGAAAAATCACTTTGTACATCACTTAATCATGTAGTTTGTCATGGAATACCTTCTGATAGAGTTTTGGAAGATGGAGATGCGGTTAATGTTGATGTAACGGCAGTCGTGGATAATTATTATGGGGATACAAGCAGAATGTATGAAGTTGGAAATGTACCTGTTAAGGCAAAAAATTTAATCGAAGCAACCTATAACTCATTAATGAAAGCAATATCAATTTTACAACCAGGTAAAAAACTTGGTGATATAGGGTTTGAAATTCAATCATATGTTGAAAGCAAAGGTTATTCAGTTGTAAGAGATTTTTGTGGTCACGGAATAAGTAATGTATTTCATGAACCTCCTAATATACTTCATTATGGATCTAAGAACACTGGTAAAGAATTAACTCCTGGAATGACTTTTACTATTGAACCAATGATAAATTATGGAAAATATGACACAAAAGTTTTAAATGATGGATGGACTGCAGTAACTAAAGATAAATCATTATCAGCGCAATTTGAGCATACTGTTGGTATCACAGAAGATTCATATGAAATTTTCACAGAATCTGTTAAAGGTTATACGAGGCCCCCATATAATTAATGATATCAAGATATTCTAGAAAAGAACTTGTCAGTATTTGGTCTGAAGAAAATAAATATAAAATTTGGCTAGATGTAGAAATCGCTGCAGCTGAGGCTATGGAAAAATATAAAATTATTCCTAAAGGAGTTGCATCATTAGTTAAAAAAAAAGGCAAAATCAAAGTTAAAAGAATTCATGATATAGAAGCAAAAGTTAAGCATGATATAATTGCTTTTTTGACATCAATTACAGAACAAGCCGGTCTTAAAGCAAGATACCTTCACCAAGGTATGACTTCATCTGATGTTTTAGATACAACTTTAAATATTCAATTGGTTCAATCAGGAAACATCTTATTAAAAGACATTGATAAAATTTTATCTGTTCTAAAAAAACAAGCAAAAAAATATAAATTAACCCCATGTATTGGAAGAAGTCATGGAATTCATGCGGAACCAATCACATTTGGATTAAAATTAGCATCATTTTATGAGGAATTTAAAAGAAACAAATTAAGATTAAAAGATGCAATAGAAAATGTATCAACATGTGCAATTTCAGGAGCAGTAGGAACATTTGCTAATATTGACCCTAAAATTGAAACCTATGTTGCAAAAAAATTAAAATTGAAACCTGAGGCAATTTCAACTCAAATTATACCAAGAGATAGGCATGCACATTATTTTGCAGTTCTTGGGATTATTGCTGGATCTGTTGAAAGAGTTGCAACAGAAATAAGACATTTACAAAGATCTGAAGTTTATGAATTACAAGAATACTTTTCGAAAGATCAAAAAGGCTCATCTGCTATGCCTCATAAAAAAAATCCAATATTAAGTGAAAATCTTACAGGACTTGCAAGAATGGTAAGAAGCTATGTAATTCCAGCTTTAGAAAATATTTCGTTGTGGCATGAAAGAGATATTTCTCATTCTAGTGTTGAAAGAAATATTGGTCCAGATGCAAATATAACTTTAGATTTTGCTTTAGTTAGATTGTCAGGAATTTTAGACAAAATGATTGTTTATCCAAAAACGATGATAAAAAATTTAAACTTAACAAGAGGTCTTGTATTTTCTCAAGAGGTAATGTTAGAACTTACTAAATCAGGTTTTGCTAGAGAGAAAGCATATAGATTGGTTCAGTCTCATGCAAAAACTAGTTTTGCAAAGAACACAAACCTATTAACACTTTTAAAAAGTGATAAATCGATCACTAGTAAAATAAGTGAAAAAAGATTAGATAAAATCTTTACTTATGACAAGCACTTAAAAAATGTAAATTATATATTTAAAAGAGTATTCAAATAATGAAAAAAGGAAAAAAATTATACGAAGGTAAAGCAAAAATAATTTTCGCAAGTAATGATAAAAAATATGTTATCCAACATTTTAAAGATGACGCAACTGCATTTAATAATCAAAAAAAAGCAGTTATGGATGGAAAAGGAATTTTAAATAATAGGATTTCTGAACATATATTAACTCAGTTGAAAAATGTTGGTATCAAAAATCATTTAGTAAAACGTTTAAATATGAGAGAACAACTCGTTCAACATGTTGAAATTATACCTATTGAATTTATTGTAAGAAATATTGCAACTGGGTCATTAACTAAAAGATTAGGTATTGAAGATGGAACAGTCTTAGATAATCCATTAATAGAATATTGCTTAAAAGATGATGATTTAGGAGATCCCTTGGTAAGTGCTGAACACATTTTAGCTTTTAAGTGG
>CACJGL010000016.1 GCA_902592965.1 uncultured Pelagibacteraceae bacterium | reverse complement strand
CAGAAATACTTGAGGATAGAGAGTTATTTAAAGATCACTCTTCAAAAATAAAATCTTTAAATAAAAAAATTCATGATGAATTTACCATTATCTGGAATACAGATGACTTAAAAAGATCAAAACCGTCTCCAGCCGATGAAGCGCGATGGGGTCTTGCAATAATAGAGGATAGTCTTTGGGAAACTATTCCAAAAGTCTACAGAAGACTCAATGATATATTTTTGAAAAATATGGGTAAAGGTTTGCCAAAAAATTTTAATCCTATTGAGTTTGGATCATGGATGGGAGGTGATAGAGACGGAAATCCAAATGTAACTTCAAAAGTAACAAAAGAAGTTTTGTTATTATCAAGATGGGAAGCGGCAAAATTGTATGAAAAAGAACTTACCAAATTAATTAGATCATATTCAATGAAAAAGTGTTCAAAAAAAATTCAAAAACTTACAGGAAAATCATTTGAACCTTACAGAGTTTTCTTAAGACCTTTAAGAGATAAAATGCGATTTACTCATCGAGCAATTGAACAGTTTATAGTGAACAAAAAATCTTTAGACTATAACAAATTGCTAAACTCAAAAGAAGAAATTTTAAAACCCCTTAGAATTGTCCGTGAATCTTTAGAGGAAAATCAAAGTGAAAATATCGCAAGCGGTGAATTATTAGACTTAATGAGAAGAGCAAAATGTTTTGGAATTAATTTAGCAAAACTAGATATTAGACAAGAATCATCTAGACACTCACAATTAATTAATGAACTTGTTCAGAAAAAAAATAAACACAATTATTTAAAATGGAGTGAGGAGGAAAAAATTAAATTTTTATCATCTAAGATGAAAAAAAAATCCAATTTCATCAAAAATTTTAATTTTAAAAATAAAGAAAACAAAGAAGTTTGGTCTACATTTAAAATTTTATCTGAAGAGCCACCTGAATGTTTGGGAGCTTATGTTATTTCAATGACATCATCTGCATCTGACATTCTCTCTGTTTTATATTTGCAAAAAGAAGCAAATATTAAGAATAGATTAAGAGTTGTCCCATTATTTGAAACATTAGATGACTTAATTAATGCAAAATCAATAATGGCCAGCTTGTTTTCATTAAAGTGGTACAGAGATTTAATAAAAAATAAACAAGAAGTCATGATTGGATATTCAGACTCAAGCAAAGATGCTGGAAAAATTTGTGCAAGTTGGCATCAATATAAGGCTCAAGAAGAAATTATTAAAATTGCAAAAAAATATAAAATAGATGTTACTTTCTTTCATGGAAGAGGTGGTTCAGCGGGTAGAGGTGGAGGCCCAATTCAAGCTACTTTAAAATCTCAGCCGCCAAATACAGTTAATGGAAAAATTAGAATAACCGATCAAGGAGAAGTTATTCAGCAGAAATATGGATATCAGCCTTTAGCAATTTATAATTTATGTAGCTATATAGGAGCAGTAATGGAGGCAACATTAACACCACCTCCAGTCCCTAAAAAAGATTGGAGGAATCTAATTGAAAAAATGTCTGATATTTCAAAAAGTTCATATAGAAAAAATATTAATCAAAGTTCAGATTTTATTAAATATTTTAAAACCGTTACGCCACATGTGTCTTTAGGAAAACTTTCAATTGGATCAAGACCGTCTAAAAGAAAGAATATTGATAATATCAAAGGTTTAAGAGCAATACCCTGGGTATTTGCTTGGACTCAAATAAGACTAATGCTCCCAGCATGGCTTGGAAGTGCAGAAGCTTTAAGATATTCATCGATAGAAAAATTTGAGAAAACACTAATAGATATGGAAAAAAATTGGCCTTTCTTCAATTCAATGATGGATATCTTGGATATGGTAATTTCAAAAGTGGACCCAGATATTTCAAAAATATATGAGGAATACTTAGCTGATAAAGATTTAAAAAGAGTTGGAAAAAAACTTAGGTTCCAATTCGAAGTTATTAAAAAATTAAATAAAAAGATTACGCCTAAAGAAATTATAAATGAAAGAAAAAAGTTTAGATCAGGAGTTATTGTAAGAAATATTTACACAGAAGTATTAAATATAATTCAAGCAGTAGTTATGAATAAAATCAAAAATAAAAAATTAAATTCAGAAAAAAAAAATGATCTTAATGATGCATTATTAACATCTATTGCAGGTATTTCAGCTGCAATGAAAAATACTGGTTAAATGATAGAATTATTTGTTGCATTTGGAGCTGGATTGATAAGCTTTTTGTCTCCATGTGTACTTCCATTAATACCTGGATATATATCTTATATTTCTGGAAGCTCTTTAAATGAGTTATTAGAAAAAAAAACAATTAATATATTCCCTATAGTTTTATTTACTTTTGGTTTTTCCATTGTTTTTATAAGCTTTGGAGCTACCGCAACTTTTTTAGGTTCTTTAATTTTAAGTAACTCTTTTGAATTAAGAATTATTGCTGGAAGTATAATAATCATTTTCTCCCTTCATATTATGGGATTAATTAATATTAAGTTTTTAAATTATGAAAAAAGAATTAATACTGAGATTAAATCAGGAAATTTTAGCTCAATATTAGTTGGTATGGCATTTGGATTTGGATGGACTCCATGTATTGGACCTATTTTGGGATCAATATTAGCTTTAGCTTCAATTGAGCAAAGTTTGAACCGAGGCATATTGTTACTTGTGTTCTATTCACTTGGTTTAGCACTACCATTTATTGCATCGGGTTATTTGATTCAACGTTTTATGGTTGTTACAAAAAATCTAAAATCAAAAATGATAACTATTTCAAGAATTGGTGGAGGATTATTATTGATAACAGGAATATTAATGATTACAAACCAGTTGCAAGCTTTAGGATTTTACATATTAAAGTATTTTCCTTTACTTCAGAAACTTGGATAAAAATGAAAATATACCAAATAGATTGCAGCGCTAGAAAAGAGGGTTCTACCTCAAGGATGCTTGCAAAAAAAATACTTGATAAAGTTAAAAAAGATGATGATGAAGTCATTTATAGAGATCTAGATGACGAAATGCTTTTTATATCTGGTTTAACTGAGTCTGGAATGAAAATTCCAGAAAATGAGCAAACAGATGAACATAAAAAAATGTTTGAATTGTCTGATAAGTTAGTATCAGAGTTAAAAGAATGTGATGTAATTATTATATCAGTGCCAATTTATAATTTTGGCCCACCAGCAACACTTAAAGCTTGGGCTGATCTTGCAGCCAGAGTAAAATTGACATTTAAATATGGGGATGACGGAAGAAGAAAAGGTTTATTAGAAGATAAGCAGGTCTATTTAGTAATTACTTCTGGCGGAACAAAAATACAAGGTGAAGAAGACTTTTTAACTCCGTGGTTGATACATATGTTAAATTTTTTTGGTATTAAAAAAATCGATATAGTTGCAGCAGATCAAATGGCTTTAGATTATGAAAAGTCAATAAAAAACGCTGAAGAAAAAATAAAAGAATTATTTAAAGATTAAATTTTCTTTTTAAATGTCTAAGTTTACCTTCTGTACTGTCGAAATCAATGTAGCATCCTTGTAAATATCTATCACCTTCGTTAACATCATACTTTGTTCTACCATGAAGCAATCTATGATTGTCC
The DNA here is from genome assembly GCA_902592965.1 of uncultured Pelagibacteraceae bacterium. Classification (GTDB taxonomy): domain Bacteria; phylum Pseudomonadota; class Alphaproteobacteria; order Pelagibacterales; family Pelagibacteraceae; genus Pelagibacter. The sequence goes on along the minus strand of CACJGL010000016.1, from coordinate 20,846 downwards.
ATCATTAATAAATCTCCAGTTTCTAATTTAAATTCAACTTTATATTTATCAGAGTTATATAATTCAGAAATTTTATTTCTAGCTTTATAGAATAAATCCAATTTTGATTTTTCTAATATCGGAGCATAATCTAATCTTGGACTAAATCTAACTTGTTTAAAATTATTTTTTTCATCCAATTTAATTAACTCAGACATATCTTCTAGAACAACTGTATTGTCTATAAATTTAAATTTTACTTTAACTGAAGATAAAATTTCATAATATTCTGGATAATCCTCTTTGATTTTTTCACTTACTGTGTAACCATCAACCAAGGTAGAATTTCCTCCACTCACATTATTTGTAATACAATGCAATAATTGAACACAAGGAACTGGTTTTCTATACGGATTATCTGTATGTGGAGATAATGCTAATGATGTATAAGCCAAATCATTTGGATTAGGCACAGATCTTACATTAAAAAATTCCCCAAAATTTGTTCTTCTGACACTGCCAATTGAATTTGCAAATTTAATAATAAAATTATCTTCAGTTGGAATATTAGTTAAAACTACAAAACCATATTTATAGAATGATACTAATAAATCATACATGATTTTTTTTTCAAAAATATCATTTTCAAATTTAAATTTTTGAAAATTATTAAAATTTGAATCCCATTTAATTTTATCAATTGAAATAGGATCAAGATTTTGCGATTTATACTCATTTAATATTTGATCTTCTTTTATTTTATAATTGGTTCCATCATTGAAAAATAAATTAAGTAATCCATCTTCATTCTCAATTTTTTCTATATCAATGTTAGTATTTATAGAATTTGGATCAAATAATCTTTGTTGATTTCCTTTATCCAGAGCATCTTCGTTATTTATTCTTTCTCTAAGCCAAAATGGATGTATTTCTTCTTTATTATTTCCACTATTTATAAATACTTTTTTAGAATCGATTTCTATTTTCATCTATCTGGATTCTTCTATCAAATTCTAAAATTTTCAAGATATTTTATTTGAACTAGTTGTATATTTTAACTATTACTCATCAGATAAATGACCTTCAAAAAAACAAAAGATTTCAAGATTTATTACACCTTTTTGAATAAGCTTGCTAAGGATTTAACTAATTTTTATTACACTAAACTTAACAAAACTTTTACAATTAATAACAAGTTAAAAGGTAAAGGTTATGATCCCGTTACCAGTGCTGATAAAGCTTTTGAAAAATTTATAAGAAAAAAGATTAATGATAAGTTCCCAGATCATCAAATTATCGGTGAAGAGTTTGGTGCAAAAAAAACAAAAAGTCTATTTTCATGGATAATTGACCCAATTGATGGGACAAGATCATTTGTCGCTGGAAATCCTACATGGAGCAATTTAATTTCTCTAAATTATAACAACGCCCCTATAGTTGGTTTAGCAAATTTTCCAAGAATGAAAAGATACTATTTAAATCAAGATGATAAATCTGCTTTTGTGTTTGAAAATGGAAAAAAAAGAAAATTAAAAGTAAACAAAAAAATAAAATTTGATTATTTGAAAGTAGCTGCTGCTTTTCACGGAACTTTATCTTTTCAAAAACAAAAAAAAATAATGAAATTTATCAGGAGAATGCAGTTTCCATGTTTCGATGCACTAACATATTGCCAATTAGCAGAGGGAAGACTAGATATTGTAGCTCAATGTGCAAACAAAATTTGGGATATACATCCGATAATACCAATTATTAAAGCATCAGGTGGAATAATTACTACATGGGATAATAAAGATGCTTCATTAGGTGGAAACATAATTGTTTCAAATAATTCATCAAATCATAAAAAAATTTTAAAATTACTCAAGCCAGCTACATGAAAAATATAATTGTTCTTCAACACATTAAAATTGAGGATCCTGGTTATATTAAAGATTTAATGTTAAAGGATAAAGTTCATATTAAAACTGTAGAACTTGACGAAGGAGAAAAAATACCTGATGATTTAACTGGATTTGATGCAATGTTTTGTATGGGCGGACCAATGGATACTTGGATGGAAAAAGATTACCCTTGGTTAATAGAAGAGAAAAAAAAAATCAAAGAATTTGTAGTAGACTTAAATAAACCATATTTAGGTTTTTGTTTAGGTTGTCAATTATTAGGAGAGGTAGTTGGAGGTAAAGTAGTTAAATCAAAAAATCCAGAGATAGGTATTTTAGACATTAATTTTTTAAACAGTAAAAAGGACGATTTATTATTTAAAGAATATCCTGATATTATTAAATCACTCCAATGGCATTCATATGAAGTTCAAAATCTAGAAAATAATAATGATATAACTCTTTTAGCGTCATCTCCTGAAACGAAATACCAAATTTTTAAATACAAAAAACATGCTTACGGTATTCAATTTCATATAGAGATAAAAGATACCACAGTAGGAGAATGGGGATGTGTGCCTGAATATAAGTCTGCTTTAGAGAATCAGTTAGGACAAGGAGCTCTTGATAAATTTGATAATGATGCGAAAGACAACATTCAATCTATGAACAAATATTCTAAAATTCTTTACGAAAACTTCAAAAAAATAGTGAATTAAATCACTTTAGTTTACATAATTAATAAGTTAGATTTTTATTTTAATAATATAGGAGAGAGAAATGAAGTATGGGTATTTTATAAAAATTTTATTGGCTTTTTTTCTAGCTTTTGCTCCAACACAAGCGTTTGCAAAAACTATTAAATGGTCAATGCAGGGTGATAGTTTAACACTTGATCCTCATGCTCAAAACGAAGGTCCTACCACTCAAGTATCTAGACAAGTATACGAAGCTCTAGTTACCAGAGGATTAGATATGAAAATTGGACCTCAACTAGCAACAGAGTGGAGAACTCAAGGTCCTAATACTTGGATCTTTAAATTAAGAGAAGATGTTAAATTTTCTGATGGAACTCCATTTACATCTGAAGACGTTGTATTTAGTATTTTAAGAGCAAAACAAAGAACATCTGATTTTAAAGAATATATTAGTACAGTATCAGGTGTAAAAGCAGTTAATGACTACACAGTAGAAATTACAACAAGTAAACCAAATCCAATTCTTTTAAACCAACTTTCAAACATTTTTATAATGTCAAAAAAATGGAGTGAAAAGAATTTTGCAGTCATGGCGCAGAACTGGGATGCTGGACAAGAAACATTTTCAGCTACAAATGCTATGGGAACTGGACCATTTAAAATTACATTAAGAGAACCAAATACTAAAACAGTTTTCAAACGTAATAAAAAATGGTGGGGTACTATGAAGGATGACAAAGTAACAGAAATTCATCTACTACCTATAAAAAATGCAGCTACTAGAGTTGCAGCTCTTTTATCTGGTGAAATTGATGTTGTTACTGATGCACCTGTGCAAGATTTAGCTAGAATTAAAAATTCACCTGCTCACAAAGTTGAAAGCACTGCTCAAATGAGAACTATATTCCTTGGTATGGATCAGGGAGCAGATAAACTTAGAACAGGTAATACAGGTGATAATCCATTCAAAAAGAAAGCAGTTAGACAAGCTCTTTATCAAGCTATAGATATTGAAGCTATTAAGAAAAAAGTAATGAGAGGTTTAAGTGAACCTGCTGGAATAATTACTTTTCCAGGTGTTAACGGATACACAGAAGAACTTGATAAAAGACTTCCTTATGATGTAGCTGCTGCAAAAAAACTTCTAGCTGACGCTGGATATCCGAATGGATTTGAAGTTGAGCTTAGATGTCCAAATGATAGATATGTAAATGATGAAGCTATATGTACAGCTGTTGTTGGTATGTTAGGTAAAATCGGTGTTAAAGTAAATTTATTTGCCCAAACAAAAAGTAAGCACTTTAAAGAACTAAAAGATAATCAAGGTGACTTTTATATGTTAGGTTGGGGAGTTCCAACTTTAGATAGTCATTATGTTTTCCATTACTTATATGAAAGTGGAGCAAGCTGGAACAGAGTTAACTTTAGTAACTCTGATGTAGATGCTGCGATAAGAGTTATGGAAGGTGAAGTTAACCTAGATAAGAGAAATGCTGCGATAGCTAAAGCTTGGAAAATAGTAAAAGATGATATTTCTTATCTTCCTTTACATCACCAAGTTATATCTTGGGCCGCAAAAAAAGATGTTAATGTTCCGATAAGACCGAATAACGAGCCGTTATTCCGTTTTGCGAGCTTTGACTAAATAATTTATTACAAGCCCTTTTTAATTAAAGGGCTTGTATAAAAATAAAATTTCATAAATTGATAAAGTATTTTTTTAAACGATTGTTTCAATCTGCAATGGTTATGCTTGTCGTAGCTTTTGTATCTTTTTCTCTTTTTAATTTTGTAGGAGACCCAATAAATAACATGGTGGGTGAGGAAACATCAGATGAAGAAAGAGCTGAGTTAAGAGAAACCTTGGGTTTAATGGACCCAATTCATGTACAATTTACTAGGTTTATAATTAATGCCTCTAAAGGAGAATTTGGAATATCTTATCAATTAAGAAGACCTGTATCAGAATTAATCATTGAAAGATTACCTGCAACAATTGAATTAGTTTTAATATCTGCTCTAATTGCATTGGTTTCTGGTACTTTATTGGGAGTATATACAGGCATAAAAAGAAAAGGTTTTTTGAGTGATTTTATCTTAGCAGTTTCTTTATTAGGTGTTTCTCTTCCAACTTTTGTAATTGGTATTTTATTTATTTATCTTTTTGCAGTTATATTAGGCGTTCTACCATCGTTTGGAAGAGGTGAGGTGGTAGATCTAGGATTTTGGTCGACAGGCTTTTTAACCATATCAGGTTTAAAAGCAATTATATTACCATCAGTTACTTTAAGTCTTTTTCAAATGACATATATAATAAGACTCGTCAGAGCTGAAATGATGGAGATACTTCAGACTGATTACATAAAGTTTGCAAGAGCTAGAGGCATTAATGAAAAAAGCATTAATTATAAGCACGCACTTAAAAATGGACTAATTCCAGTAATAACTATTGCTGGAATAAATATTGGAACATTAATTGCTTTTTCAATAATTACAGAAACAGTATTTCAATGGCCAGGTATGGGATTTCTTTTTATTCAAGCTGTTCAGTTTGTAGATATTCCAATTATGTCAGCATATTTAGTATTTATAGCATTCGTTTTTGTAATGATAAATTTTATAGTTGATATTTTGTATTACTTTATAGATCCAAGGATTAGGGTTAAAGGAGATTCAGCTAGTGGATAATAAAGCTTTAACAACTTGGTATAAAATAAAAGATAGTGAAATTTATTTTAGTTTTATAAAATCTCCTACAGCAATAGTTTCATCGATTTTATTAGCAATAATATTTTTCTGTTCATTTTTTGTAGAATTTATTACACCTTATAATCCATTCGACCCATCTTCTTTATCTTTAATGGATGCATTCACCCCACCATCTTGGACTAGCGAAGGAAAAGTAGAATTTTTACTTGGTACTGATGGACAAGGAAGAGATATGTTATCGACTATTCTTTATGGATCTAGAATATCTTTGATTGTTGGTTTCTCAGCAATTTTATTTAGTTTAATTTTAGGAGTTGGATTAGGTCTTACTGCTGGTTTTTTTGGTGGTAAGTATGAAATGATTGTTATGAGATTAACTGATGTTCAGTTAACAGTTCCAAGTATTTTGATGGCACTTCTTGTTGATGGTATTGCGAGAGGTATAATTTCGCGTGAACTTCATGACGAGATGGCAATATATGTTTTAATTTTTGCAATTGGTATTTCAGAGTGGCCACAGTTTGCAAGAGTATCAAGAGCAGCGACTTTAGTTGAAAAAAATAAAGATTATGTCTCAGCATCAACAATTATTGGAGTTTCTAATTTTATAGTAATGTTTAAACATATTCTTCCAAATATTATGAGACCAGTACTGGTTATAGGAACTATAGGTCTTGCATTAGCAATAATTGCAGAAGCCACATTGAGTTTTCTAGGTGTTGGCGTTCCTCCAACCACTCCTTCTTTAGGAACATTAATAAGACTTGGAAATGACTTTTTATTTTCTGGTGAATGGTGGATAACTTTTTTTCCAGCAATATTCTTAGTTGTTTTGGCTTTTTCCATTAATCTATTAGGAGACTGGATGAGAGACACTCTTAATCCTAAATTGAAAAAATGAGTTTTTTAAAAATACAAAATTTAAGTGTAGATTATAAATTGAGAAAAGAGACAGTTCATGCTGCAAAAGATATTAATATTGAGATAAAAAGAGGAGAAATTGTAGGATTAGTTGGGGAATCTGGGTCTGGAAAAAGTACTGTAGCAAATGCAATAATTGATTTAATTGACGAACCAGGGAAAGTATCTGAAGGATCAATTTATTTAAGCGACATAAATATTCATGAAAATAAAAAAAATATTCTAAGTTTAAGAGGAAAAAAAATTGGATTTATTTTTCAAGATCCTCAGACATCTTTAAATCCTATCTTAACAATTGGACAACAGCTTATTGAAACAATCCAAACTCATCTAAACCTCAGTAACTTAGAAGCAAAAGAAAAATCAATAAATCTTTTAAAAGAAGTAGGCATAAAAGATGCTGAAAAAAGATTTAATGATTATCCTCATCAATTTTCAGGAGGTATGAGACAAAGGGTTGTTATATCACTTTCTCTATGTTGTGAACCAGAGTTGTTAATTGCAGATGAGCCCACAACTGCACTTGATGTATCAATACAATCACAAATATTAGAACTTATCAAAAAACTGACTAAAGAGAGAAACTTAGCAGTTATATTAATTACACATGATATGGGAGTTATAGCAGAGACTACCAATAGAGTTGCTGTCATGAAAAATGGTAATTTGGTAGAATTGGGAACAACAAAGCAAATATTAACAGAGCCAAAAGAAACTTATACGAAAAGTTTAGTTAGTTCTGTTCCTCCAACAAATAAAAAAATATCCAGATTTAAAATTATAGAGAAAGAAAGCAATAACCAGGAAAATATTAATTTAAAAATTTTAAACAGGTGGAATAAAAGAGAGATCTTAAAAAAAGATTTAGTTCAAATAAAAAATCTCTGTAAAACTTTTAATGAAGGTTTTTTTACAGAAAAATCTCAAAATAATGTATTAGCAGTTGATACTGTTTCATTTAATATACAAGAGGGAAAATCTTTTGGACTTGTTGGTGAAAGTGGCAGTGGAAAAACTACAATTGCAAAAATGATTGTTAATTTATTTAAACCCACTTCAGGTGAAATTTATTTTGATGATGTATGTATTAATAATATAAAAAGTAACAAAGAATTACTTAAATTTAGAAAACAAATTCAAATGATATTCCAAGATCCGTACTCTTCGTTAAATGGTAGGCTTAAGGTTAAAGATATCATTGCTGAACCTATAAAGTTACATGATGCAAATATTAGCTCTAATGAATTAAATGAGTATATAAATGATCTCTTAGACTCTGTGGAGTTATCCAAGTCTTCAGCTGAAAGATATCCTCATGAGTTTTCAGGAGGACAGAGACAAAGAATTTCTATTGCAAGAGCATTAGCAACAAAACCAAGATTATTAGTTTGTGATGAGCCAACATCTGCTTTGGATGTGAGTATTCAGGCTCAAATACTAAATTTACTTAAAGATTTACAAGAACAACTTAATTTAACTATCCTTTTTATAAGTCATGATCTACCAGTTGTTCGACAAATGTGTGATGATATTGGAGTTTTAAGGAATGGAAAACTATGCGAGGTGTCTGAGACGGAAGAGTTGTTTAAAAATCCAAATCATGAATATACTAAGGAATTATTAAGATTAATGCCTAAAATAGAAACAATTTACAATTAAGGAGGTGAAATGGCGGTTTTTAATATGATTGAAGAAGCTGATGCTACAGGAAAAGTGAAAGAGGTATTTGAAGATATAAAAAAGAAGAGAAATACAGACTACATAAACAATTTTTGGAAAATGTTAGCCAACAACCCAGAAACTTTAGAGAGAACTTGGACTTCTATACAGCAAGTGATGAAAAAAGGTGCTTTGGATGAAATGACAAAAGAGCTTATTTATGTTGCAGTTTCAATGACAAATAGTTGTGAGTATTGTATTAAATCTCACAGTATCGCTGCTAAATCTAAAGGTGCTACTACAGAGATGTTAAGCGAACTTATTGCAGTTGTTGCAATGGCAAATGAAACAAACAGACTTGTTGAATCATATCAGGTAAAAGTTGACAAAGTTTATGAATGATAGAGCCAAAGCAATATTAGATTTTTGGTTTGATGATATGGTCGTTGAAAAGCGATTTAAAAGAGATGATAATTTTGATCAATTGATTAGAGACAAATTCAAAGATGATCATGAAAAAGCTACTTTAAATGAATATGATGATTGGCAAGATGAACCATTAAGCACTCTAGCTTTAGTTATTTTATTGGATCAATTTTCAAGAAATTTATATAGAGATGATAAAAAAGCTTTTGAGTTTGATCATAAAGCAAGACTGATTGTAAATGATGCAGTCTATAACGGGTATCTTGATCAAATGGATGAATATCAACGTTTTTTCATGCTATTGCCATACATTCACAGTGAAGAAGTTATAGATCATGATAGAGCATATAAATTGTTGGATAACTATTTATCTAATCATCCAAACTATAATGAGATAAAAAAATTTTGGAAAGATCATACCGCTGCAATTAAACGATTTCATAGATATCCTCATCGAAATAAAGTTATGGGGAGAAAATCTACACCAGATGAGTTAAAATTTTTGGAGAGTCCAAATTCCTCTTGGTAATTATTCTATTGGATAATCCCAAGCATCTCCACCAATTACCTTTGATATAGCAGAAAAATCTTTCGAACTGTTTCCATCCTCACAAAACTTTGAATATATTTCTAATGCCATCTCTCCTAATGGAGTAGATGCATTTGCATTTTTAGCACATTCATTTGCAAGTTTTAAATCTTTGTTCATCATACCTGCAGAAAAGCCTGGCTTATATTTATTGTTAGATGGAGTTCCTTCAATTAATCCAGGTAAAGGTGGATAAACTGAAATAGGCCAACTATTTCCAGAAGCATTTTTCATAATTTCATGAACTTTCTTTATATCTATATTCAATCTTCTTGCTAACATTAATGACTCTGAAGCAGCAATCATTGTTATTCCAAGAGACATGTTGTTACAAATCTTTGCACCGTTTCCGCTTCCTATCTCTCCAGCATGATAAATATTTTTACCCATTAATTTTAAAATAGGTAAAGCTTGATTAAATGCATCATTTGATCCACCAACCATAATATTTAAAGTTGCTTTTTGTGCACCCATCACTCCACCACTTACTGGTGCATCAATCATCTTAATACCTTTTTCATTTGCTTTCTTTCCTATTTCCTTAGAAGTATCTATATCGATTGTTGAACAATCTATCAGTAAACAATTTTTTGAAACTTTATCTAGAACACCGTTTTCTTTTAAATAAACTTCTTTTGAATGTTTACCCTCAGGCAGCATAGTGATTACAACAGACGTTTCACTATTGATTAATTTTCCAAAATCCTTCTCAACATCAAGATTATTTTCAATGGCTTTATCAATCATTTCTTTAGAAACATCAAAAACCTTAACTTTTTTTCCTGCATTCTTTAAATTACAGGCCATTGGGTTTCCCATATTACCAACTCCTATAAAAGCTATATTTTCACTCATATGACATCCTCTCTATTTAGTAATTTTTTCCACTAATTTATTAACCAACGGTGCAACAAAAGTTGTTGCAACTAATGCAACTGGCAAACTAATAGACCAAGCTTTGAAAAATCTTTTATAATAAAATTCATCATAACCTGTATTTATAAATGTAATAATTAGGGTCATTAACAAACTCATTCCTAAACCCATAAAAAAAACGAAAAGAATTTTAGAAAATTTTTTTGGAAACATTATTTATATTTGTCTTCAATATCGTAATATTCGTTGAAGCCAACTATATCTCTTAAGTCTGAAAATTTAGAAACATTTTTATTATAAATTTTATTTTTCATATTATTTAAACATTCTTGCATCGTTTTTACTGATGCACTCATTAGGGTTAGAGGCATTACAGCAATTTTATAGCCAATTTCCTCTATTTCATTAATTTCTAATAATGGGGTTTCACCATCTTCGATCAAATTTAACATATGATGACCTGGTACTTCTTTAATAATTCTTTTCATATCCTCTTTATTTTTAACAGCTTCAATAAATAAAATATCAACACCAAGTTTTGAAAATGATTGCATTCTTTTAATTGCATCATCTAATCCTCTAGTTGCTATGGCATCAGTTCTTGCCATTATTAAGATATCTTTATTTCCATATTCTCTTGCATCCACTGCAGCTTTAATTCTTGAGTTTGCTTCATCAAGATCGACAACATCTTTACCTTTTGTATGACCACATTTTTTTGGCCACTTTTGGTCCTCAATCATCACACCAGCTGCTCCTGCATCTGCATATCCTCTTACAGTTCTAAATACGTTTACTGAATTTCCATATCCAGTATCCCCATCAAATATTATTGGAATTGATGTAGCATTACATATATTTCTTACTTGTTCTGCCATTTCAGAGAAAGAAATTAAACCTGTGTCTGGCATACCAAGTTTTGTAGATGAAACACTGAAGCCAGACATAAATCCAACTTTCAAACCTTCTCTTTCAATTAATTTTGCTGATAATGCATCAAAGCATCCAGGCATTACAATTATTTCTGGTCCATTTAATAATTGTCTTAGTTGTTCTGCTTTATCTTTTGATTTTATTTTTGAAAACATATTTATAATTTAAAAGGTATATATAATGCTAGGTCAGGGAATAAGTAAATAACAAATACTGTAAATAACATTATAATGACAAAAGGTATCACACCTTTAGCTATTTCTGACATTTTTGCTTTACCAATTGCTTGGAGAACATAAATATTTAGTCCAACAGGAGGTGTAATTAATGCACACTCAATCATTAGTGTAAAAATTATTCCAAACCAAATTAAATCAATGTTCATTGCAGCAATTGAAATCGAAAATATAGGCATCATGATTAAAATTAATGACAGGGTTTCCATTATAAATCCTAAGATTAGCAAAGTAATACAAACAACTAGTATAAATAAACCAGTCTCATTAATATTAGTAACTATGAAAGACGATAAATCTTGAGGAATTCTATAAAGAGAAATTGCTTTACCAAAAACTTTTGCTCCTGCTATAATTATAAATATTGTAACTGTAGTTTTCATTGTCTCCAAACCAGCTTCGATAAAACCTTTAAAATCTAATCTTTTTTTAGCCACAACATAGATAAATGATATTAAAAAACCAATACCACCTGCTTCTGTTGGTGTATAAATTCCAGCATAAATTCCACCTAGCATGATGAAGGCCATTAATAATATTGGCAAACCTCTTTTTGTGTATTTAATTTTTTCTTCTAAAGTGCTGGATACATTTTGAACTTCTTTATTAAAAAATTTTACGTAAAAAACTGAAAAGATAATAAAAAATAATGCTAAAACTATTCCTGGCCCAATTCCCGCAAGAAACATACTTAGTACAGACTCTTCCACAACAAATGCATATACAATCATTGGAATTGATGGAGGAATTAAAATCCCTAAAGTTCCGCCTGCTGCCAAAATACCTAAAGTAAAGTTTCTGTGATAACCTCTATTAATCATTGCAGGAAATGCTACAGTTGAAATTGTTGCTGCAGTAGCCACTGATGATCCAGATATAGCAGCGAAAATACTGCAAGAAACTATAGTTGCTATTGCTAAACCGCCTGGAAAATTTCCAACCCAGCTTTGAGCAAAATTAAAAAGATCTTCTCCAACACCTGCTTTTAATAATATATTAGACATCATCAAAAACATCGGAACAGCTAATAAAATAAAGTTATCTGCCACACTGTAAAAAGTTTGTGGGATCATTAAAGGAGAAATATCTCCAAATAACATTAAACCCAATCCTATAGAACCTAAACCAAATGCTATTGGCACTCCTAAAAAAAGTACAAAAAATAACAAAAATAAGATTATTGCTACTGTCATTTAATTATATCTTTGATGTATTTAGGTACTTCGAAAAGCACTCTTAATACCAAAAATGCAAAACATAATGGTATTGCAAATTCTGTAAGAAAGGATGGAACATCTAAAATTGTAGAGCTTGTTCTTCCAACTTTAAGAGAGTCGTAAGCAATTAACCATCCATAATAAAGTACAAATCCACTAAAAATTAAAATGAATATTGCACTTATTAAATCTAATATTTTTTTTCCTTTATCTCCTACTTTGTCATATATAACTGTTATTCTGATAAAATCATTTTTATGAAAAGTATAAGTTAAAGCTAAATAAGTAGCCCAAATTTGTAAAAATCGAGAAATTTCATTTACCCAAATAGTAGGTGAATTAAATATGTATCTCATGATAACTTCATAAGAAACTATAAAGCCTATCATAATAAATAACGCTGAAGCTAAATAGCCAGAATATTTTACAATTTTGTCGTAGGTATTCATTTGAAAACCCCGCACTTAAGTGCGGGGTATTTATATGATTTAAAGTTTGTTTGCAGCTTTTACAAGTTGATCACCAACTCCACCAGCTCCACCTGTTCTTGAAATGTAATCATCAATAACAGATGATGATGCTTTTTTAAGAGCAGAAACTTCTGAACTACTTAGGTTTACAATGTTCATTCCATTTGCTTTTGCTTCTTTGTAAGCACCAGCTTCGATGTTAGCCATGTCATCTCTTACAGCTTTTTCAGCTACTTTTGATGCTTCAGCTATAGCGTCTCTTTGTTTTTGAGTTAATGAGCTTAGCCATTTGTCATTAGCAACAACTACGAATTCGATATCGCCATGATTTGTAACTGTTAAAGTATCCATTACTTGATATAATTTTCTAGATTTTACACCAGATACACCAGTCATACCTGCATCAACAGTATTTCTTTGGTAAGCTAAGTATTGCTCAGATCCAGATATTAATGCTGGTTTACCACCTAAAGAACTCACAAAAGCTCCAAGTGTTTTTCCAAATACTCTAATTTTTTTATCTTTAAAGTCAGCCGGAGTTTTCATCGGACCACCATTAGATAACATTATTGCTGATCCATAAGCTTGATAATAAAGTGGAACTGCTCCAGTCTTTGCTATTGCAGGATCAAGGATAGCTCTTATCTCAGATCCAGCTTGAGTTGCTTTTCTTACTTTTTGTTCTGAATCAAATAAGAATGGAAGATAGAAAACATCAACTTCAGGATTAGTTCCTGCAAATCTTGTTATAGATGCAACACCAGCTTCGATTGCTCCTGAACCTACAGCTTGTGGAACCTCTTTATCTTTGTAAAGTTGTGCAGAGTCGTAAATCTCTACTTTAATGTCTGATCTTGATTCTAATTCTTTTTTAAATACCAAAAGGTTCTGACCTAAGTGAGCCTTTAATGGTAATTGAAGTGTAATTCTCATTTTTGTTTCAGCCAAACTTGCACTGGCAAAAGAAACGAAAATTAGAGAAAATATTATTCTTTTAAAGATTTTCATGTTATTTCCCTCTTTTTTGTTAAATGAGACTATTTAAGTCGACTTTAAAATTAAATACAATATTAATAATCATCAATGAATTGGATAATTGTAGCTATTTCTGGGGCTTTTTTTCAAAATCTTAGATCAACTTTACAGAAAAAACTTAATCAAAAAGTATCAACTATTGCATCTACTTATGTAAGATTTGCTTTTGCATTACCATTTGGGACAGTTTTATTTTTTTTATATTTTCAGGACTTAAATGTAATTCCTGAAATTCTAAGTCAAAAAAAATTTATATTTAACGTATTATTAGGTTCAATTTTCCAAATAATTTTTACATTTGTTTTACTCTATTTATTTAGATTTGCTAATTTTGTTGTTGGAACTTCATTAAGTAAGACTGAAGTTATTCAGGTTGCGATTTTTGAATATTTGATAATAGGGGACAAATTAAATAAATTTGGAATAACAGGAATTATTGTATCTACAATTGGAGTAATTATATTATCAATTAAAGATTTAAGTTTATTTCTAAAAAACTTATTTTCAAAAACAACTTTAATTGGTTTATCCGCAGGACTATTCTTAGGTTTAAGCGTTGTATATTTTAGAGCAGCAGCATTAACATTGGAAAATTTTAGTAATAACTTTGAAAAAGCTATAGCAACACTATTTTTTGGTCTAGTTATACAAACAACATTAGTTACTATTTATTTAATTATATTTGAAAAGTCACAGTTTAAAAAATTATATGAAAACAAGTATGAATGTTTGACAGCAGGGTTAGCTGGATTTCTTGCAACATTGTCTTGGTTTTATGCTTTTACGTTAATACAGTCTTCATTTGTCAGAGCTATCGGCCAAATAGAATTATTATTTAGTTATGTGTCTTCAAAGTATATGTTTAAAGAAAAAGTCAAAATTACAGAAATTTTAGGGATAATTATATTTGTAGTAGGTGTACTAATTTTATTATTAAATAAGAGCTAATTAATTCTTCCAAGATAATTAACCATTACGACACCAATAATAATTAAAAAAATCCCAATTAACCCATACATATTTGGTATCTGGTTATATTTAATCATACCGAAGACTAAAATAGCAGCCACTGTTATCCCACTATAAGTAGCATAAGTAAAACCTACTGGTATCATAGACATTGCTTTTGCAAGTCCATACATAGTTATACACATAAAAGCTATTGATAATATCGTTGGAGTTAATTTTGAAAATCCATCTGAAATTTTAGCAAAACTATTTGCGGCAATTCCTGTTGATATAGCTAATACTAAATAAATATAACCAGATAATGGTTTCATTTATTTGTTCCTAATAAGTTAACTATTAAGACACCCGATATAATTAAAATCAATCCAATTATTGTATAAAAATTTGGTACTTGATTAAATTTTATAACACCAACAGCAGCTGTAGCAATTATACATAGGCCCGCAAAAGAGGCATACGTTATTCCAACTGGTATACTTTTCATAACTAAAGACAAAGTATACATGCATCCAACAATTGTTACTGCTGTGATTATACTAGGTATTAATAATGTAAAACCTTGAGCACTTTTAGCAAAACTGTTAGATGCTGTTCCAAGAATTACTGCGATTAATAAAATTATATAAGCAGTTATATTATTCATTTGCCTTCGACCATTTGATTGCATCTTCCATTCTATCATCTCCCCAGAATATTTCATTTTTTACAACAAATGACGGACTTCCAAATATTTTATTTTTTCTAGCTTTTTCTGTATTTGATAAATAAATATTATTTATTTCCTCAGAGCTTGCCTCTGAAACAATCTTTTCTTTATCTAAGCTTAGTTTTTTGCAGATTTCACTCAAGTTGGGTTCAACAGCAGGCTCTTTTCCTTCTTGAAACCATCGTTTATACGTAAGCTGAATGTAATCTACACCCCAATTATTTTTTAAACCTAATATTGCAATTTTATTAGCTAAATCAAATTCTGTTAAAGGGTAAGGGACTGGTGTTTTGGCAAAAAATCCATAATTTTTTGCTCGTCTTTCTATGTCTCTCCACATGTAATCTACTTTATTTTTTTTTTCTTTAGGAAAGGGAACATTGTTCATCTCTTTCATTATTGCTCTCACACTAAAAGGAGTCCAGTTAAACTTAATTTGATGTTGTTTTTCTGCTTCTAGTGCTCGAGTAACTGAAAGATAGGTATAAGTACTTCCAATAGAAAAATAAAAATCTATGTTGTTCACTTATTTTGGCATTGGCGTTGCGCCAGTCTCTAAACTAATCATTTTACCATCTTGGTATTTGTAGACTGCCATAACTGCTTCTACATTACCGTCATCAAATGTTACGAACGCATGGTGAACACCAACTTCATCATTTTCATAAACAATTCTAGTTTTATCTTGTTTGATATCACCACTCATTGCCCATTTGATAACATCACCTTTAGTTAAAACACTCCCTGATTTATGCATTGTGAATTTAAAATCATCATGCAAAAGCTCGTTCATTGCTGCTTCATCTTTATTTTTAATTGCAGCACTATATTTTTCTAATATTGACATTTTTTTCTCCTTTATGCTCCTTTAATTATTAATGTATTTGATACTGTATTATCTAATCTAATTTGTCTGATAGGTTTATATATTTCTGAATTGTACCACTCAAAAACTTTTTCATAAGATGGGAATTTAATTACAACAGTTCTTGGATATTTCCACTCACCTTCAATGACTTCATTTTCGCCACCTCTTATAATGTATTCGCCACCAAACATTTGAGCAGTTGGAGGAGCTTTTTCCAAATACTCTTTGTAATTTTCAGGATTTAACACATTAATATTTAATATGATATATCCTGAAGGCATTACAAACCTTATTACAAAAATTATTACATATCTACTTTATTTAATTCGTAGACACTGTAACTTTCCATAACTTCTTTCATAACTGGAGCTGATACTGGATTGCTTCCATCTATAAAAGCTTTAAGAGCAGCTTTATCGGTCACAAAAATTTTAAACATTACTGTTTTTTTGTCAGGTGCAACTGTTCCAATTGTTTTTGATACATTTGCAACTTTCGATCTTTCTGCCATACCAGCATCTGATTGCATAAAGCCCATAAATTTTTCTAACATACCTTCTTTTAAATGAGCTACTACTAGTGTTTCTGTTTCCATATTTTATCCTTTCTTTATATTGATTGTTTATCCACTAAAATTTTCCATAAAATCTTCATGCATCGGTGTAACCTTTGCTGAATCTAAATCCACGCCTGCTTCAGCTCTTGCTGCATGAAGTTCTTTGTCATTTTTAAATGCTTCAAAACCTTCCATGGTTGCATACTTAACGATTACAGTAAATTTTGTAGGGTCTTCTTTTGATACACCTGCAAAAATAATCGTAGCACCAAATCCTTTAATTTTTTCAGCATTCGCTTTTACCATATTCATCCAAGATGAAAATGATTTTATATTTTCTTCTATTTTTATGATCATTTCTTTTTCCTTTTTATTTTACCGGTGTCATAATTTTCTGTCCTTCGACACCAATTGCAACTACAATCGCTTTAACTGGAACATTTCCAATATTTTTCGACTCGTGTACAATTCCAACATCTTCAACAAATGCATCACCAGCTTTGAATACTTGGGTTTTTCCTTCATGAATTAATTCAATTTCACCTTGCTGGATCATAATTAAAACTGGAAATGAGTGCGTATGAGGAGTTACTGGAGCTCCTACAGGTACAGTAAATTCAAAAGCTGTTATTTTTGCTTTTCCAGTAGGGTATACAATATCATTTCCCATTCCTGTTTGACTTGTTGATAGAATTCTCTTTACATGGCTATCTGCGTAAACATTAGCTGTAAATAAACTTAATATTAATACTAAAATTGTTTTTTTCATTTTTTCCTTTCAATTATTTAAATCTGAACAAATACTAATTAGTTTAACTTGTAATTTCCTGTAATTTCATTGTAAGAATGAACAATACCTTCTTGTGCAGAATTCATACTTTTTATAGTTGCAGTTCCACCACCTGAAATATTTTTATACTTCCCGGTTCCACTTACATATTTCCATCTCAACATTTTTCCAAAAACACCTTTATATTGTGAAGTTGCTGTACCACCATCTTCAAATTTATTTACGCAAGTACCACTTTCATATCCTTTTCCTGCAAAAACAACTATTGAACCTACGCATCTCATTGAAGATTTATCTCCAAAAGTCGTTCCATCTAATGCTTTTAAACCCAACATACCATCATAGATAATTGTAAAATTACCTTTATCGTCACCTAAAACCTTTGATGTACCTGCAAAAAAACCGTTTTGTTTAATTTGTCCTTGTTCAGCAAAAGCTGTGCTCGACATAAATATGATAATTAAAAAAAAATATAATTTTTTCATAAACTATTACTTTTTCATTGCATTGAACATGCTCAATGTGTCGTCAAACGCAATAAACAATGTCAGTTTACCATCATCGCTTACTTCAAAATAATGACCAAAAATAGTATCCATGCCATCTGCCTTAGCAATTGCTTTAACAAACACTTTATTCCCCTCACTTATCATCATATCAGGGGTTACTGAAAAATTACTCCATAGATCTGGAACTTGCATCATGGTTTTCATATATGCTTCTTTGCCTTTATGAGTTCCTGACATTGGATGCTTATCTCCAGGATAAATCCAAGTGATATCATCATGTACCATTTCCATAAATCCCTCCATATCTCCTTTGCCAAAAAGTTCATATCCTTTTTTTACTACTTCTTTTGCGTTCATAAAATTCCTTTAATTATTTGATAATTATTATTCATTCTAAATTAAAAATGTAATGGTTTTATTACAGTGCTGGTATGCGTGATTATATCCAGTCGGGATAAGGCAAACCTTTTTCAATTAAAAAAGGTTTATTAAACATCTTTGAGTTGTATCTGTCTGATTTGTCGCAAAGAATAGTGACAATAGTTTTACCTGGTCCTAATTTTTTCCCTAATCTAATTGCACCTGCAATATTTACTCCACAACTTGTTCCAAGACTTAAACCTTCATTTTTGATTAAATCATATAGTATTGGCAAAGATTCTTTATCTTCAATTGAAAAAGCTCCATCTATTTTTGCTTCTGCAAAATTAGCAGTTACTCTGCTGGATCCAATGCCCTCAGTTATTGATCCGCCTTCAGCTTTTAGCTCTCCGTTTTCAATATGATTGTAAAGAGATGATCCTTTTGGATCTGATAGATAAATTTTTATATCTTTATTTTTTTCTTTTAAAAAACTACTTACTCCACCAATAGTTCCACCAGTTCCAGAAGAACATACAAATCCATCAACTTTTCCCTCCGTTTGCTCCCATATCTCAGGACCCGTTGTATTGTAGTGACCTTTAGAGTTTGCGGTATTATCAAATTGGTTAGCCCAAACAACTCCGTGATTATTTGAACTTTTTAGCTCTTCAGCCATTCTAGCAGCAATTTTAACAAAGTTATTTTCATCTTTATAAGGTTTTGGTGGAACTAATTTTAGATCTGCACCAATATTTCTTAATGTATCTTTTTTTTCTTGAGTTTGATTATCGTTCATTACAATAATAGTTTTGTAACCTAGTGAATTTCCTAATAAACATAATCCAATCCCAGTATTTCCAGCTGTACCTTCAACAATTGTTCCACCTTTAGATATTAATTTTTTTTGTTCAGCATCTCTTATTAAAGCGAGAGCTGCTCTGTCTTTTACAGATCCTCCTGGATTTAAATATTCGGCTTTACCATAAATGTTACAGCCAGTTATTTCAGATGCAGCTTTTAGTTTTATTAAAGGAGTATTTCCAATTGATTGGATAAAATCATCCTTGTAATTTTTCATTATTCTTTTTCCTCACTGCCATTAGTAACAGCATAAGGTTTAAATTCTTCAGTTGCTGTACCAACATTCTTAGCAGGTATTCCTACCATAACAGCATTTTCAGGAACATTTTTTGTTACAACTGCATTAGCTCCAATTCTTGCATTTTTCCCTACAACTACAGGCCCCAAAATCTGCGCTCCTGAACCAACAACAACATTATCATGAAGAGTAGGGTGTCTTTTAATTTCTCTTTGATCATTGGAGTTTATGCTTGGAGATATTCCACCTAAAGTAACCATATGATAAATTGTTACGTTATCTCCAATGTCAGATGTTTCACCTATAACAACGCCCATACCATGATCAATAAATAAATTTTTACCTATCTTAGCTCTTGGATGAATTTCAATACCAGTTAAAAATCTTGAAAATTGAGAAATTATTCTTGCGATAAGATCAAATTTTGCAGTAGCAAAAAAATTTGCAATTCTGTGAAAAAATACAGCTTTAACGCCAGGGTAAGTTAATATTACACTTAACTTAGATCTTGCTGCTGGATCCCTATCAATAATTGATTGCAAATAGTCATTCATGAACTGCCTATATAGTTATTAATGTTGAAATTTAAAGTTAATTAATATTGTCTAAAGTAAGCCCTTTTACATTAGCTGGCACTGCGACATCCATCATTTTTGGATTTGCAAGATTTAGATTATTCATTATATCCGCGTATTCTTCCTTTGAACTTACTTGTAATCTTGGATTATTATTTTTTTCATTTTCAATAGTGGAAAATTTCTTGCCATTATAATCATGAGCTGGAAATACGAGAGTTTTTTCGGGTAATTTTAATAATTTATTAAATATAGAATCATAAGCATCGTAAGCATTACCATTTTGAAAATCTGTTCTACCACTTCCATTTATTAAAAGTGTATCTCCAGTAAAAACTCTATCATTCATCAAAAAACTATAAGAGCAGTCAGTATGACCAGGAGTATAAATTGCTTGAAGTTCAACTTCTTCAACTTTAATTTTTTCACCATCTTTAATTCTTAGATCTATCACTTCTGATTTAGATTTTTCTCCCATAACTCTTATACAGTTTGTTCTTTTATTTAATTCATTTAATGCTGAGATGTGATCAGCATGAATGTGAGTATCAATTACTTTTACAAGTTTAAGATCTAAATTATTTAATATAGTTGAATACTCATCAGAATGTTCAATGACTGGATCAATTATTAATGCTTCTCTACCTTCACCACTTGCAATTATATAAGTGTATGTAGAAGATTTTTGATCGAAAAGTTGTTCAAATATCATAAATACTTAACTTTATAAAAGTTTGCTTAGTAAAACAATCTTTCATATAATATTTTTTTTATAAGGAG
>CACJGL010000015.1 GCA_902592965.1 uncultured Pelagibacteraceae bacterium | reverse complement strand
ACGGGGCTATGAAAAACTAGAGCATCTATTCTTTTAAAACTTTTCAGTTCGTCAATTTGCATTTTTCTAATTGGAGTGTTTGGATTTCTATCCCAACAATTAGGCATGAAGGAAATAGTTGCATTAAAGTCTTCTGGATAAAGACCTTTGTGTCTAAGTGTATCAATACCTCCGCAAGACAATCCAGACATAAATATTTGATTTCTTGGAGTTCCTTTTGAAACTAATTCATCAATTATTTCTTTATTTACATCGACTCTTTTACTTATTCCCCAATTTTCTAAAATACAATCATACCAAGGTTTGTGAAATGCACCTTTGAATTTCCATGCACAACCATATCCATCATCTCCACCTGCTTTATGTAACCTTCTATTAAGCATTAAAACCAGTTCTTTACCTTTAATTTTAGTTCCAGATATTTGACCTAATTGTTTTGGAAGAAAATCTTTACATTCTCCCCATTTCTTTTTGACTGTCCATCCTCCTGTATTATAGATCATTATGATTTTATTTTCTGGATTTGGAATATCAGTTCCTTTTATTACAGTTACTTTTTTTCCATCACTATAAATAAATGCGTCTCCATTGATATCTCCAGATTTACATTCTCTAGCTTCTGCTAAAGAAATTAATGTAAAAAATATTGAAATTGTAAGTATTAATTTTTTCATTCCTTACCACCCATTATGTCTGGAGTTTGCCAGTTTAAGTTTTGGCCACTATCAATTGCTAAAACTTGACCGGTAATAGATCTATTTTTAATAAAAAAGTCAACAGCATTGCAGATTTCTTCTACATTTGTTTGTCTTTTAAGAGGTGTTGCCATGTATTGTTTTTTAAAATGCTTGTCAGACTGTCTTTTATTTTTAATAGTTGGACCTGGAGCAATTCCATTCACTCTAATATTTGGGGCAAGACTCATGGCGCTAGTTTTGGTTAAAGTATAAAGACCAGTTTTACTTAATGTATATGAAAAAAAATATGGAGTTAACTTGAATACTCTTTGATCAATTATATTAATAATATTATTGTTTTTGCCTCTAGCATTTTTAGCAAAACCCTTTGATAATAAAGCTGGAGCTTTTAAATTAGCTTTTAAATGGCTTTCCCAACTTTTTGTTGTGAAATTTTCAAGTTTATCGTTCTCAAATAATGAAGCATTATTAATTAAACAATCAAAATACTTCAATTTTGATTTTGAAAATTTAAGCATTCTTTCTATTTCTTTTTCTTTAGTTAAATCTGCTTTTACCAAATAAATTTTTGTACCGCTTTTATTTAAATCTTTTTTAAGACTTTCTGCTTTGGACTTAGATTTGTTATAATGGATAACAATTTCAATATTAGGCCCAGATAATTTTTTAGCTATCGCAGCCCCCATACGAGTTGCTGCTCCAGTAATTATTATCTTCCGTGCTTCCATTTTTTATCTCTTTTTTTTGTGACCCTTGTGCCAGGCATACCTAGTTTTGATCTACCTTTAGGATAAATTTTATTTTTAACATCGTACTGTCTAATTTTGGGGTTTAAAGTAATTTCTAATTCAGTACTTTGAAGTTTTCTCATCTCATCTCTAATTTTAGCGGCTTCCTCAAATTCCAAATTAGATGCAGCTTCTTTCATCTTTTTGTCTAATCCTTTTAAATGTTTTTTAAGGTTGCCACCAATATTGGAACCCTCACTTATTTTGACGTAATCTTTCTCGTAGACACTTTCTAAAATGTCACTTATTTCTTTTTTTACAGATTTAGCGTCGATTTTATTTTTCTTATTGTACTCTAATTGAATCTTTCTTCTTCTCTCAGTTTCTTTAATTGCTTTCTTTATACTTTTTGTTTCCTTATCGGCATAAAGAATAACTTTTCCATCCACATTTCTTGCAGCTCTTCCTATTGTTTGAATTAGTGAAGTTTCTGATCGCAAAAATCCTTCCTTATCAGCATCTAGTATTCCAACTAATGCACATTCTGGAATATCTAAACCTTCTCTTAATAAATTTATTCCGACTAGAACATCAAATACACCCATTCTAAGATCTCTCATAATCTCTATTCTCTCAAGTGTATCTATATCAGAATGAAGGTATCTTACTTTTATCCCATTTTCATGAAGATACTCCGTTAAATCCTCTGCCATTTTTTTTGTAAGTGTTGTAACCAAAACTCTATAATTATTTTCAACTACTTTTTTACATTCATGCATAAGGTCATCTACTTGATTTTTAGCTGGTCTAATCTCAACTGGTGGATCAATTAAGCCTGTAGGTCTTATGACTTGATCAATAAACTTGCCTTTAGTCTGTTCCAATTCCCACGGGCCAGGAGTTGCTGAAACAAATACAGTTTGTGTTCTCATCAAATCCCACTCTTCAAATTTTAAAGGTCTGTTATCCATGCAAGATGGCAATCTAAAACCATACTCAGCCAACGTGCTTTTTCTAGATCTATCTCCTTTAAACATCCCATTAAGTTGGGGAACTGTAACATGAGATTCATCTACAAAAACTAATGTGTTATCAGGAAAATATTCAAAAAGAGTAGGTGGTGGCTCTCCTGGTTTTCTACCAGACAAAAATCTTGAATAATTTTCAATTCCCGCACAAGATCCAGTTGCCTCAATCATTTCTAAATCAAATTTAGTTCTCTCCTCTAATCGTTGCGCTTCTAATAATTTATTTTCTGCTTTGTGTTTTTTTAAAGTCTCTTCTAATTCTCTTCTTATTTTTATAATTGCTTGCTCTACAGTCGGTTTAGGAGTGATGTAATGAGAGTTAGCATAAACTTTTACAAGGCTAAGGTCTCTAACCTGGTCTCCTGTTAAAGGATCAAATTCTTCAATCTTCTCTAGTTTATCACCAAATAAACTTAGTCTCCATGCTCTATCCTCTAGATGAGATGGAAATATTTCTAAATATTCTCCTCTTGCTCTAAATGTTCCTCTAAAAAAATTTTGATCATTTCTCTTATACTGAAGAGCAACAAGAGATTTTATTATTTGCTCTCTATTATATTCATAGTTTTTCTGTAGGGTTAAAGTCATTTTGCTGTAAGCTTCAACTGATCCCAAACCATAAATACAGGAAACACTTGCAACAATTAAAACATCGTCTCTTTCAAGAAGAGATCTTGTTGCAGAGTGTCTCATTCTATCAATCTGCTCGTTTATTGATGCTTCTTTTTCTATATACGTATCTGATCTTGGCACGTAAGCTTCTGGAGTGTAATAATCATAGTAAGATACAAAATACTCAACTGCATTATCTGGAAAAAAAGTTTTCATCTCACCGTAAAGTTGAGCTGCCAAAGTTTTATTTGGTGCCAATATTAACGCTGGTCTATTCGTAGCTTCTATAACTTTTGCCATTGTAAAAGTTTTTCCAGATCCAGTTACTCCTAATAATACTTGATTAAACTCATTTTTTTTAGCTCCTTGGACAAGCCTTTTAATTGCATCTGGCTGGTCACCAGCTGGGGTAAAATCTGACTTTATTTTGAATTTTTTTCCACCTTCGAGTTTTCCACCGATTTTTGGGTTTTTACTCTGAATGTCTGTAATTAGGTCTTGATATGTATTCTCCATATATTAAACAACGTAATTGAATAATTTCATAATTCAATGAGCATAATATCTAATAATTTAAAAAGAATTAAACCATCCCCAACTATTGCAGTTACTCAAAAGGCAAGAGAATTAAGAGCTGCAGGAAAAGATGTAGTTGGACTTGGGGCAGGGGAACCAGATTTTGATACTCCTATCAATGTTAAAAATGCAGCTATTAAAGCAATAAGAGACGGAGATACAAAGTATACTGCAGTTGATGGAACTCCAGCATTAAAAAAAGCAATTTTAAAAAAATTTAAAAGAGAAAATAAACTAAATTATAAACTAGACGAAGTCACAGTTGGGACTGGGGGGAAACAAGTTCTCTATAACACTTTTATGGCAACTTTAAATAAAGGAGACGAAGTTATTATTCCTGCGCCATTCTGGGTTTCATATCCAGATATGGTTCTCCTAGCAGGAGGAAAACCAAAAATAGTAAAATGTCACGAAAAAGATGGATTTAAAATTACACCTGCAAAATTAAAAGCTGCCATTACAAAAAGAACGAAATGGATAATCCTTAATTCTCCATCTAATCCAACTGGATCTGGATACAGCAAATCAGAAATTCAAAAATTAGCAAAGGTTTTAATAAAAAACAAAAAAGTTCACATTTTAAGCGATGATATTTATGAGCATGTTAAATATGATAATTTTAAATTTTTTACTATTGCTCAAATTTCAAAATTAAAATCTCGAACATTAACAATGAATGGAGTGAGCAAATCTTATGCGATGACCGGTTGGAGAATTGGTTATGCGGCTGGACCAAAAGAAATAATTTCTGCAATAAGAAAAATTCAATCTCAGTCTACTTCGAATCCATCATCAATTAGTCAAGCAGGAGCCGTTGAAGCTTTGAATGGCAAACAAGACTTTATTAAGAAAAGAGCAAAATCCTTTAAAGAAAGAAGAGATTTTGTTGTCAAAAGTTTAAATAATATTGATGGTATCAGCTGCTTGAAACCTAATGGTGCATTTTACGTATTTCCGAATTGTAAAAAACTTCTTAATAAAAGAACTAAACTTAAAAAAGATACTGATTTTGTCCAAAAGCTTTTAGAAAAACAAAATGTTGCTGCTGTTCAAGGCTCAGCGTTTGGTTTAGATGGATATTTTAGAATTTCATACGCAACTTCAATGGCAAAACTTAAAATAGCAATGGCTAGAATTAAAAAGTTTTGTGAGGATTTAGGATAAACCTATTTTTTTTTATTTAGTCCAAT
Source organism: uncultured Pelagibacteraceae bacterium (assembly GCA_902592965.1). Taxonomy (GTDB): domain Bacteria; phylum Pseudomonadota; class Alphaproteobacteria; order Pelagibacterales; family Pelagibacteraceae; genus Pelagibacter. The sequence continues at coordinate 21,062 of CACJGL010000015.1, read as the reverse complement.
TAGAGAAGAATTTCTAAATCTTAAAATTACAATTGCTAAAGCAATTAAAACAATCGCACCAGCTTCATAAAGTAATATCTCTGGATTTAAAGATTTTCCTTGTAAAATAATAAATCTAGCGAGTGCTGTTATAGCTATAAATAAAGGTAAAGTAATTTGAATTGATTGGCTTTCCCAAAATACTCTAACCATTGCAAGCACTTCAAGATATAGAAAAAGCAAAAGTAGATCTGCTAAAGTAACTCTTTGCACCAGTATCATCTGATACATCTCTTGCCCAAAAGCAATAACTGTACTAACTAAAATGATTACTAATGCTACAAGCTGGATTTGCTTTACAATGTTTTCCATTTACATTCTTTTATAATTTATAATAACTTTTTATTCTATACTGAAATAGCTTGTAAATTACTGATATTATACTAATCCGAGTCTAACTGCTGATTTTGCTGCTTCTTCGATGCACCCTTTTGCTGGCTGAAATTTAAATCCTAACAAATCCTCAGCATACGAAGCATCGGTTTGCATTTGAATTCCTAGGTCAGGGACCATCATTTTTGCACTTGTATCTATATGACTGATTATTTTTATCAAAAAGTTTGGCAAAACTCTTTTTGGAAGTTTTTTTGAATATTCAGGTAATGCTTCAGACATAATATTAGAAAAATCTATCATTCTTTTGACCTCTGAGCCAATTATCAGTCGTCTTCCACCAACATCTGGTCTTGTTAAAGAATTGATGTGAGCTTTTACAACATCCTTCATATCAGATACCAAGATACTAAAATCAGGTGCGCCCGGATATTTACCTTTAAGAAATAATTTTATATAGCTTATTGAAGTTTTTTCTTTTGCATCTAAAGCGTCACCAAAAACACCTCCAGGACATATACATATCAACTTATTTTTTAAACCTTTATTTTCCATAAATTCCCAAGCAGCTTTTTCAGCTTTTATTTTTGAAACAAAGTAATCATTACAACCATGCCAATTTTCGTCACTCCAATCATTTTCACCAAATGTATATGGATTTGTCCTATTAGGCTTTCTAAACATTGCTACAATTGACGATGTTTTAATTATACGTTCGACTCCCGCATTAACAGCAGCTTTTAAAACTCTTATGGTCCCATCTTTAGCAGTTGGAACAAGACTTTCACGATCTCTAGAAGTTTTTAAAGGGAAAGGGGAAGCAACGTGCATTACATATTTACAACCTTTTAATGCTTCATCCCAACCTTCATCTTTCAAAAGATCTAATTCGACAAATGATAATTTATCAATTGACGCATATTTATTTATGGTTTTTTTTGTTTGATCAATTAGTTTGGAGTTTCTAACAGTTCCTAAAACCTTATATCCTGAATTTAATAGTTCAATTGCGGTGTGTTTAGCGATCCATCCACTTATACCCGTTAACAATACTGTTTCATTCATCTATTCGGATAAATGTTTTTCAGCTTCTAATGCCGCCATACATCCCATACCAGCTGCTGTAACGGCCTGTCTAAATATTTTATCTTTTACATCACCAGCAGCAAAAACTCCTGGTATATTTGTTTCTGTGGATTCTGGTTTTGTTATTAAATAACCCTCATTATCCATTTCTAGTTGATCTTTAAATAATGACGTTGCTGGATCATGTCCTATAGCTATAAACAATCCATCAATTTTTAGTTCGTCTATTTTATTTGTTTTAACATTTTTAATTTTTAATCCAGTTACATTTTTAGGATCATTATCCCCAATAACTTCATCAACAACAGAGTCCCAAATTATTTCAATTTTTTTATTTTCCATTAATTTCTTTTGAAGTAATTTTTCTGCTCTTAGACTATCCCTTCTGTGTATAAGCTGAACTTTTGAGGCAAATTTTGTTAAAAACATAGCTTCTTCAACTGCAGCATTTCCTCCTCCGACAACAGCAACAGTTTTGTCTTTAAAGAAAAATCCATCACATGTTGCACATGCAGATACACCAAAACCTCTAAAATTTTGTTCAGAGTCTATATTCAACCATCTAGCTTGAGCTCCAGTTGAAATAATAATTGAGTCTGCTTCATAAATTTGGCCGCTATCTCCAACAGCTTTAAATGGCTTAGATTTTAAGTCTACTGATGCAATATGATCTTGTATCATTTCAGTTCCAACAACTTCTGCCTGACCTTTCATTTGATCCATAAGCCACGGCCCTTGTATTACATCTTTAAATCCAGGGAAATTTTCAACATCAGTTGTAGTTGTTAACTGGCCACCAGGTTCCATACCATGAACTAATATTGGTTTTAACATTGCTCTTGCAGCATAAATTGCTGCTGTATATCCAGCGGGACCTGACCCAATTATTAACACTTTTGTGTGTTTAGTTGGATTTTCACTCATATGAAAGCTATATAATGATTAATGACTAAATTGAAAGGTATATTATTAACAGAAGGTATGCATGGGATGATTAGCCAAGTAGAAGGTTTGGCTAAATCTTTAGATTTAAATTATTCTCACCACACAGTTGAAACAAAAGGTTTCTGGAAAGTTATACCACCAAAATTCACTCCAGTATCCGACTCAGTTTTTAAAAAAATTGAATGCGAAGATGTTGATTTAATAATTTCCTGTGGGAGAAAAAGTATTATTCCATCATTATTCTTAAAAAAAAATTCAAAGAAAAAAGTATTTAACATTCATATTCAAAACCCAAAGATAAAACTAGATAATTTTGATCTAGTTGTAGTGCCTGAGCACGATAATCTTGATGGACATAATGTATTAAAAACAAAAGGAGCTATTCATTATTTAACAAGTGAAGAAATTGAAAAAGACAAAGAATATTTGTTTAGTATTTCAAGCAAATTAAGGGATAAAAATATTATTTCTTTAATAATTGGTGGTCCTACTCAGTATTATGATTATTCAGATAGAAATATCCAAGAAATTTTTTCAAAAGTAAATTATTTAGTTAAAGAAAATAATCTTAATTTAGTAGTCATTCCTTCTATGAGAACGCCAAAGGGAACTATAGAACATGCAAAAATATATTTTGGAAATGATCATTTAGTATTAGATGGTGTTGATAAAAAAGCTTATTTAAGTGCTCTTTCACAATCAAAACATTTAGTTATTACTTGCGATTCAAGCTCCATGATTTCAGAGGCAGCTTTAACAGGTAAGCCAATTTATATTGCCACTATTCCACCTAAAAAAAGCGATAAAAGATTTAAAAATTTTAGAAAATTATTTCAAGAAATGAAAATTGTTAGAGAATTAGGAGAAAAATTAGAAAATTGGAACTATGAAAAATTAGATGAAACGAATAGAGTAGCAAATATCATTAAAGATAAAATTCAATTATAATGGCATTTTTAAATTCAATATTAAAAAATTCTTCAAATCACAAAACTCCTTTTGAACACTGGGAATTAAATCAACCACTAACAGATGGCCAAGTTCAGGAAATTGTAAACGCTGATATAGCTAATCCGATAGAACATAATTTAAACTATGATGGCACAAGAGCAATTGATGGAGGTGAGGGTAAGTTTAGAGAGGGTATATCAGACGGAGGCAAAGCATTAAAATTTAGATGTTTTGTTACAAAAGAAAATTCAAATCAATTTCCTAATCTTGTTGAATTTATTAAAGAACTTCAAAATCCATCAACTTATAAAAAAATTTCTGAAATGATAAATAAAGATCTTTCAAATTCATATGTAAGAGTTGAGGTTATCTGTGATAGAAAAGGATTCTGGTTAAAACCACATTGCGATATTAAAGAGAAACTGATGTCATGTTTATTATTCGTAAATAAGCATGATGAAAAAGAAGATTTAGGTACAGATTTTTATGATGAAAATCTAAAATTAGCAAAAACTGTTCCTTATAAGGATAATTATGGCTATTTCTTTTCAAGTGGCCCTAACACTTGGCATGGTATGGAAAAAAAAGAAATAGTAAAAGAGAGAAGATGTCTTCAAGTAAATTATGTTACATTTGAGACAGATTGGAAAGTCAATTAAAATTAATTATCTTGCAGAGATTTTACCCTTAACTTTGTTGTTTTTAATGATTTTATTGCTTCTAAAAATGAATAGGCTGTAGACATATTCGTACAATAAGGAATTTTGTTTGCAAGAGTTCCTCTTCTTAATGCTCTAGCATCACTAATCCGGTATTCAGAATTTCCACCCCCAGTATTTATTACCAAAGATATTTTTTTAGAATTTAAAACATCTACTATATGTGGTCTACCACTGCTCACTTTATTAATTTTTTTACATTTCATTCCATTTTGTTTTAGAATCTCTGACGTTCCTTTGGTTGCAGAAAGTGTGAATCCAAGTTTTATTAATCTTTGTGCAACACCTATTATTTCTTGCTTGTGAGAGTCTTTTACTGATAAGAATGCCATTCCTTTAGTTGGCAATGAATTAGAAGCAGCAATTTGACTTTTTGCAACAGCCATTCCAAAATCATCGTCAAAACCCATTACCTCACCAGTAGACTTCATCTCAGGGCCAAGTAATAAATCACTATCTGGAAATTTATTGAATGGAAATACTGCTTCCTTAACAGCAAATTTTTTATTGGTTTTGTATTTTAATTTATACTTACTTAATTTTTCCCCAGACATTATTCTTGATGCAATTTTTGCAAGTGGAATGCCGTTTGCTTTTGAAACAAAGGGTACAGTTCTGCTTGCTCTAGGATTAACTTCAATGACAAAAATTTCATCATTTTTAATTGCAAATTGAATATTTAAAAATCCTTTAACTTTTAAAGCCAGAGCTAATTTTCTTGTTTGTATTTTAAGTTCTCTTAAAAGATTTGCCTTTATTGATACCGGCGGCAAGCAGCAAGCAGAGTCTCCTGAGTGAATTCCTGCTTCTTCGATGTGTTGCATTATTCCAGCAATATAAACATCTTTTCCATCTGAAATCGCATCTACATCTACTTCCATCGCATTATCTATAAATTTATCAATTAAGATTGGATTTTGTTCTGATGCTTTGAAGGCTTCATTTATAAATTGTTTCAATTGACTTTTGTCATGAACAATTTCCATAGCTCTTCCACCCAAAACATAAGAAGGTCTAACAACTACAGGTAATCCAATTTTTTCAGCAACATTAACAGCTTGATCGAATTTGTAGGCTATTCCGCTTTCAGCTTGTTTTAATTTAAGCTTTATAAGTAACTCTCTAAATCTGTCTCTATCTTCTGCAAGATCAATCGATTTATATTGTGTCCCTAAAATAGGTAATTTATTTTCATCTAAAAATTTAGCTAATTTGATAGGGGTTTGGCCTCCAAATTGTGCAATAATCCCAATTAGATTTCCTTTTGATTTTTCTTTTAAAATTATATTCTCAACATACTCTTCAATTAAAGGTTCAAAGTATAATCTATCACTTGTATCATAATCTGTAGAAACAGTTTCCGGGTTACAATTTATCATTATTGTTTCAAAACCTGCTTCTTTTAAAGAAAAGCTTGCCTGACAACAGCAGTAATCAAACTCTATACCTTGACCAATTCTATTTGGCCCTCCACCTAGAATTATTATTTTCTTTTTATTACTTGGATCAGCTTCACATTCAGTTTTAATAGAAAAATTTCTTTGATACGTAGAATACATATAAGGTGTGAAAGATTTAAATTCAGCAGCACAGGTATCAACTTTCTTAAAAACAGGAATAACTTTAAGCCCTTTTCTTCTGGATTTGACGACTGTTTCTTTTTGACCAGTTAATTGTGAGATCTTTTTGTCAGAAAAGCCTATTGATTTTATCCTATTAAATTCCTCAAAAGTTTTGGGCAGCCCTTTTGAATTTAATATCTTTTCTTCGTCAACTATTTCCTTAATTTGATTTAAAAACCAAGGATCTACTTTTGATAATTTATATATAATATCTAAAGAAATTTTTTTTCTAAAAGCTTCAGCAATTAATAGCAATTTATTTGGAATATTAATTTTTAAATTTTTCAGTATTTCTTTTTTTGAATACTTAAAAATATTATCTAATCCTGATAAACCAGTTTCAAGTGAAACCAAGGCTTTTTGAAAAGATTCTTTGAAGTTTCTCCCAATTGCCATTGCTTCACCAACTGATCTCATGGATGTTCCTAAAATTGCTTCTGTGTCAGAAAATTTTTCAAACGTAAACCTTGGAATTTTTGTTACAACATAATCGATTGTTGGTTCAAAAGAGGCTGGTGTTACTTTAGTTATTTCATTTTGTAGTTCATCAAGAGTATAACCAACTGCTAATTTTGCGGCCACTTTTGCTATTGGAAAGCCAGTTGCTTTAGAGGCTAATGCAGATGATCTTGAAACTCTGGGATTCATTTCAATAATTACCATCCTTCCATTTTTAGGATTTATGGCGAATTGAACATTTGAACCTCCTGTCTCAACACCTATTTTTCTTAAGCAAGCAATAGATGCATTCCTCATTACTTGATACTCTTTATCTGTCAAAGTTAAAGCTGGAGCTATAGTAACAGAGTCACCGGTGTGAGTTCCCATTGGATCAACATTTTCTATTGAACAGATAATTATACAATTGTCGTTTTTATCTCTAACAACCTCCATCTCAAATTCTTTCCATCCATCTAAACATTCTTCAACCAAAACTTGATTTTGAGGAGACTCGCTCATTCCTTCTTTAACAATTTTAAAAAATTCTTTTGATGTTCTGGCAATTCCTCCACCTAATCCTCCTAAAGTAAAAGAAGGTCTAATAATTGCAGGAAGACCAATTTTGTTTAAACATTTTTTCGCGTTTGAAAATTTATTAAGAACTTCTGATTTAGGTAAATCAATACCAATGTCAGACATATTTTTTCTAAATTTTTTTCTATCTTCTGCATTTGCTATTGCTTTGGATTTTGCTCCAATAAGTTCAATTTTATACTTTTTAAGCAAACCAATTTTTTCTGCATTAATTGCAAGATTTAATGCTGTCTGTCCACCCATTGTAGGCAGAATAACATCAGGCCTCTCTTTTTTGACAACCTCCTCTAGTACTTCCAGTGATATTGGTTCGATATAAGTTTTATCAGCAACACCAGGATCAGTCATTATAGTTGCTGGATTTGAATTGATTAATATTACTTTATAACCTTCATCTTTTAATGCTTTGCATGCTTGTGTTCCTGAATAATCAAATTCACAAGCTTGACCAATAATAATTGGACCAGCTCCAATAACTAAAATTTTTTTAATGTCTTTTCTTTTTGGCATATTTTTTTATTTCTCTAATAAAGTTACTAAATAAATATTTACTATCTTGTGGTCCAGGATTAGCTTCAGGATGATATTGGACTGAGAAAACTGGTTTATTTTTTAATCTTATTCCCTCTATTGAATTATCGAACAATGATAGATGAGTTATTTCTGTATTTTTTTTTAAGCTTTGTTTAATAACTTCAAATCCATGATTTTGACTTGTAATTTCAACTTTCTTTGTAATTAAATTTTTTACTGGATGATTTGCACCCCTATGTCCTAATCTCATCTTTTTGGTTTTTGCATCTAAAGCTAAAGCTAATATTTGATGACCCAAACATATCCCAAATAATGGAATATTTTTTTTTATTAAATTTTTTACAACTTTAATTGCATACTTTCCTGTTGCAGCAGGATCCCCAGGACCGTTTGACAAAAAAATTCCATGAGGTTTTAGATTAAGTATATTATTTGCATTTTCCTTGCAGGAAACAACTTTAACTTCGCAATCAAAATCAGAAAAATACCTAAGTATATTTTTTTTAATTCCATAATCTATCGCCACAACCCTAAATTTTTTCTTATAATTTTTTTCATAGCCTTTATTTTTTTTCCAAGTTTTATATCCTTTCCAAATATAAGTTTTATTAGTTGTGACCTCTTGAGCAAGATCCATTCCGTTTAAACCAGCCCATTTTATTGATTTATTTATTAGTTTATTAATATTAAATTTACCATTTTTATTGTTTGATATTGTTCCTTTTGGAGCCCCTTTATCTCTTATAAAATTTGTTAAACTTCTAGTATCTAGACCAGTTATGCCTACTATTTTATTTTTTTTAAGCCATTTATCTAAATTTAGCAGAGATCTATAATTAGAAGGGCTTGTTATCTCTGAATTAAAAATAACTCCCCTTGTCCATATTTTATCAGACTCTATATCTTCTTTATTAGCCCCAACGTTTCCAATGTGTGGAAATGTAAAATTTATTATCTGTCCTGCATACGATGGATCAGATATAATTTCTTGATAACCAGTTAAAGAGGTATTAAAACATACCTCTCCGGTTGCCTCTCCCATATGTCCCAGTCCAATCCCTTTAAAGACTGATTTATTCTCAAGAGCTAAAATAGCTGTGTTAAAATTAGAGAGATGTGAAGTTTTGTTTTTTCGTTTTAAAGTCAATTACAACTCATGAGTTAAAGGTTAATACAATAAAACGTATTTATCCGCAACAGATCTATAATAATTTTTTAAAAATACAATTTTTTCTTTTGAACAATTTTGTCTATGAAGTACATTCTAATATGTCCTTAAGAGATAAAATAGATAACGATTACAAAAATGCTTTAAAATCAAAAGATAAAAATAAGATATCAACTTATAGGTTAATTTTATCTGGAGTTAAGGATTTAGATATTAACAACAGATCTGGCCCAAATAAAAAGGAGACAGACGATGAGGATATAAAAAAACTCCTAAAAAAAATGATCAAGCAAAGATCCGAATCAATTGAAATATATAAAAAAAATGACAGGTCAGATTTATTAGAAATTGAACAAGGGGAGCTTGATGTTTTATCTGAATATTTACCTAAGCAATTATCTGAGGCAGATACAAAAAAGATATGTGAAGAAATTATAAAAAGTTCTGGAGCCTCTTCAATTAAGGATATGGGTATAGTCATGGGTGAATTGAAAAAAAACCATGCTGATACAATTGATTTTTCGAAGGCAGGTCAGATTATTAAAAATTTACTTAATAGCTAATGAAATATCCAAAAGAATATTTAGACGAAATTAAAACTAGATTAAAAGTTTCAACAGTTGTTTCTAAAACTGTTAAACTTAAAAAAAGAGGCAAGGAGTTCGTTGGTTTATCACCTTTTAAAACAGAGAAAACTCCATCATTTACAGTTAATGATGAAAAAGAATTTTACCATTGTTTTAGCACAAGTGAGCACGGAAATATTTTTGATTTTGTAATGAAAACCCAAAATCTTAGATTTGGTGAGGCAGTCAAAACGCTTTCAAATCTTGCAGGTATGCAACCTTATACGTTTTCAAAACAAGATGAGGAAAGAGAGAATAAGTGGAAATTATATAAATCTATATGTAGTAATTTTTCTGAATTTTATAAAAATGAATTATTTAAAAATGAGAATTCAATTAACGCAAAAAATTATCTTAAATCAAGAGGACTGTCTGGCGTTGAGGTTAAAAATTTTAATCTTGGTTTTGTAACAGAGGATTTAGATTATTATGAAATTCTAAAAAAAGATTTTGAAGAAGAAATTATTAAAGATACAGGCCTATTTTATTTTGATGAAAAGAAAAAAAAATATATTTCAAGATTTAGAAACAGAATAATTTTTCCAATAAATAATATATCAGGAAATATAATAGGTTTTGGAGGAAGAATTGTAGACGATAATAAAAATTTAGCTAAATATATTAATTCACCTGAGACACCTTTTTTCAAAAAGGGATCAAACTTATATAATCTTGATAAAGCAAGAAAGTTATCAAACAAATTAGAGGATGTTTATTTGGTTGAGGGCTATATGGATGTTATTGGTTTATCAAAAAATGGAATAGAAAATACCGTTGCAAATCTAGGAACTGCTTTAACAAGTAAACAAATACAAATTTTAAATCAATTCTATAATCATATAATTATATGCTTCGATGGCGACCAAAGCGGTTATAATGCTGCACTGAGAGCAGCAGAGAATATTATCGATGAATTAAAACCTGACAAAAAAATTTCATTCCTGCTTTTAGAAGATAATTTAGATCCAGATAATTACATAAATAAATTTGGAAAAGATAAATTTTTAGAAATTTCAAATCAAAAATCTATACCTATACATAAATTTATTTTTGAACATTATATAGGTCAAACATCTGAAAGTCCTAGCTCGCGAGCAATCTTTGAAAAAAAACTAAGAGAAATTGCATCAAATATTAAAGACAGTCTTGTAAAAAAATATACACTAGAGTATTTTCTTGAAAAAGTATCAGAGTTAACTCCAAATATTAATTCGAAATTTAATAAAAATTATAAAATATTTCCAAAATCTCTTGCTAAAACAAAAAGTTATTATAATGAGACGAAATCATTAAAATCGTTTGAAATTAAAGAATTTTCATTTTTATATATATTACTCGCTAAACCAAAATTAATTCATAAAAACTTTCATATAATAGATAACGTCAAATTATATAGTGATGAGAATAAACAATTATTTGCTGAAATTTTAAACCAATCGGAAAATTTATTAAACTTAGACTTACAAAAATTAAAAGTAGATAAAATTCTAGTTAGCAGAGTAATGAATTATGCTTCAATTAAACATATTATTTCAAAGAACTTAAATGATGATGAAAAAATTTTAGAAATTCTGACTGAGATTATACAAGATCTTAAAAATTATGAATTAGAGCAAAGAATATCTGAATTAGAATCGAAGTTTTCAAAAGATATGAGCGAAAGCACATTTAATGAGATAAAAGAGTTGAAAAAACAACAAAAAATCAACTAAATTTTAAAAAAATCACATAGATTTTTTTGTATTAGACATTATATAAGTTCCTCAAACTTTTTATTGTGGAACGAATAATAACAAAATCATTTGCAAGATTAATGGGTCGCGGGATCCACCGTGGATTTATTACACATGAAGAATTAAACAAATCTTTAGGAAAAAGAAATTTATCAAGTGAAAACCTTGCTCAAGCTTTTATGCATATATTAGATGAAAGCATAGTTTTAGTCGAAAAAAAATCTGATTACAAAATATTAAGAAAAAAAGATGCTTCTTCCAAAGAGGAGGGAAAAACTTTAGAAAAAAGCGATGATCCAATTAGAATGTATTTAAGAGAGATGGGTGGTGTTGAATTACTATCAAGAGAAGGAGAGATAGCAATAGCAAAAAGAATAGAAGCCGGAAAGGATGTAATGCTAAATGCTTTATCTCAAAGTCCAATCACAGCACAACAATTTTTTGAGTGGGATAATAAATTGCAAAATGATGAGATTTTAGTTAGAGAAATAATTGATATCGATACGAATTATATGGACGATGAAGAAGGAAGTAATGGATCAAAACAAAAAAAACAAGATGAAACCCAAAGCTCCGAAGAAAATAATAGTGCTGATGAGGATGAATTTAACCCTACACTCGCAGCAATGGAGATTGAAATTAAACCAAAGGTATTACAAACAGTTCACACACTTACAAAGGATTACAATAAGTTAATTAAATATCAGAAAGAAAAACTTGATTGCGTATTAAATTCTCAAAAGTTTTCGATTTCAAAAGAAAAAAATTATCAAAAAATTGTTGAAGATATACTAGAGAATATAAAATCTCTCCAGCTTTCACCTTCTGTTCTAGAAGAACTAGTACAAAAACATTACTCCGAAAATAAAAAAATTATTTCGCTCGAGGGAAATTTATTGCGACTTGCAATTGAGGCAAAAATCTCAAGAGATGAATTTATTAAGTTTTACGTTGGTAATGAAATTAATCCAAACTTGAAAGAATTTTTAGATACAAATGATGTTTGGAAAAAGTTTTTCCAAAAAAATAAAGCTGAGTTTAAAAATATTAGGGAAAGGTTAATTGAAATAAGTAACAAATTGGGAGTTTCTGTTACAGAATATAAAAAGTTGGTTAGTAGAGTACAAAAAGGTGAAAAAGAGTCACGAATTGCTAAGAAAGAGATGGTTGAAGCTAATTTAAGATTAGTCATATCTATTGCAAAAAAATATACGAATAGAGGACTTCAATTTTTAGATTTAATTCAAGAGGGAAATATAGGGTTAATGAAAGCCGTTGATAAGTTTGAATACCGTAGAGGATATAAATTTTCAACTTATGCAACTTGGTGGATAAGACAAGCAATCACCAGATCAATTGCTGATCAAGCAAGAACAATTAGAATTCCAGTACACATGATCGAAACAATTAATAAGATAGTCAGAACTCAAAGATTAATTCTAAGTGAGTTTGGAAGAGAAGCAACCCCAGAAGAGCTTGCACAAAAATTAAGAATGCCCTTAGAAAAAGTAAGAAAAGTTCTTAAGATCTCTAAAGAACCGGTTTCACTTGAAAAACCAGTTGGTGACGAAGAAGACAGTAGTTTGGGAGACTTTATAGAAGATACAAAAGCTCTTGCGCCTTTAGAGCAAGCGATTAAATCAAATTTAAGTGAGGCAACTACCAAAATTTTATCAACCCTAACTCCAAGAGAAGAAAGAGTTTTAAGAATGAGGTTTGGTGTTGGGATGAATACCGATCATACATTGGAGGAAGTAGGTCTTCAATTTTCAGTAACGAGGGAAAGAATTAGGCAAATAGAAGCGAAAGCTCTTAGAAAATTAAAGCACCCTAGCAGATCTAAACAATTAAAAAGCTTTTTGGAAAGTTAGGGCCGTTAGCTCAATAGTAGAGTACTGCATTGACATTGCAGGGGTAGTTGGAGCGTAACCAACACGGCCCACCATTTCTTAATTATCTCTAATTGATAACTTGGTAAATATGTTGTAGTTAATTGATTAACTTTGGGCCTGTAGCTCAGTTGGTTAGAGCAGTACACTCATAATGTATTGGTCCCAGGTTCGAGTCCTGGCGGGCCCACCAAATCAAGCAAAATTTGTATTAATAAATAATATTTTTTAAAATTTAAGCAAAAACTGTATTATCATTATAGTTAAAATGAAATTTAAAATTAAAATTAAACCTAGGATTTCTTATTATGTTTCAATACTAGTCTTCTCTATAATCCTTTTTTACTTTGCTTATAAAGGAATTGTTGCATATCTAATTCACCGAGAATTATATGGTGGAGGATTAGATACATTGGTCTTATTGCGTGCTTCAATTTCAGGAATAATGCTTCTGTTAATACTTTTATTTATCCAGTTTATAAAAATACCCGATCTAAAAAGTCATCGTACAATTTTAAGAGGAGTGTTTATTGGTTGGACAAGTGTTTTTATAATACTTTTCATTGTTAATTTGAGTTCAATTTATTTCATTTTATTAACTGGTTTAGTATCTTTTTTTTCACTAATTACTTTATTCAGTTTAGAGGACCAAATTAAGGAGGAAAAAAATACCCTCACGGAGAAAGAAATTTACCTTCTACAACAACTTGCAAAAAAAAAGTAGCTCTATTTTGAAAAAAATAATAATTTCAATTTTATTTTTAGTATGTCACAGTAACGTCTTTTCTAAAGATATGATTTTAGATCAATTAAAAAACCCTACACTAACAAATCAATCTCAACAATGGAATTTTATCACCGATCAAGTAATGGGAGGTGTATCAACTGGAAAATTTATAGTTGAGAGAGTTGACGGAGTGATGTGTTATAGAATGACTGGCGATGTATCCACAAAAAATAATGGTGGATTTATTCAAATCAGAACAAAATTAAATCCTGTGGTCAGTAGCAAAGAGTATAATGGAGTATATATAAAAGTTTACGGTAATGAAAAAAATTATAATCTTCATTTGAGAACAGAATTAACATTAGCGCCATGGCAATATTACAGCTACACTTTTAATACAACAAAAAATTGGATTGAAATTAGAGCACCATTCGAACAATTTAAAAAATCTAATTTCTATCAACCAAAAAGTTTATTAGGACAAAGTATTAAATCAGTTGGGTTAGTTGCAGGTTTTGATGATTTTGAGTCAGATATCTGCTTAAGTGAAATTGGATTTTATTAAGTTATTTAATTAAAAATTCTTCAAGTGTTTTAAATAAAGAGTTTATATTTCCATTATTATTTTGAATAATTGAATTAAATTCTTCCTTTTGTGTTCTTGCCAAACTTAACCCCTCTACTATTAGATCTCTTATTAAGGGTCTATCTGGATTTTTAGTATAAATTCTCCAATCAATTTTAACTTGAGGTCTTTTCGTTGTAGCTTCTAAAACACTATTAACAATGGTATATTTATCGTTTATTTTTTTTTGAGATACCACATTAATCCTTGGATTTGTGTAATCAACTAATCTACTAGAGAAGCTCTTTAAAAAATAACTTCTAAATAGTTTTTGATACTTAGATTTTTGCTCATCATTAATAGATTTTCTATATTTTCCAAGTGTGTACATGCCTATTCCATTTATATCTACACTTCTTTCTGCAATAGCATTTAATTTTATAATTTTTGACTCCACAGGATCATCGCTAGACAATATTGATGCAGCTTCATCTACTATTTCATTTATTAATGCACTAGGATCTTTTGCAAATGTAATATTATTAAAATTAAATAAAAATAAAAATATTATTAAACTTTTAAAAGATTTCATTTACTGATTAGTTATTGACTATCTAATTCTTCCCAATCGTCGTCACTAAGTGTTTCTGTTGTTTTGTCTATATTTCTTACTTTTCTGTATCTATCTTGTAAGTAAAGACTTCTAACAGATGCATAGAGATCTACAGAATTATTTTCTAGACTATTAAAAGACTCTAAATTTTTTGCTCTAAAGTCAATTCCATCTAGTAATCTAGAAGCATAGTAGTCTGCCTCTGAAAAATATTGTGTATCATTGACTACTGTCACATTGTACCATGCATCCCCTCCAATAATATTAACTACTGATCCTAGTGAATCTCTTACGGTAGTTGGTCCTAGAACTGGCAAAACAAAATAACATCCTGGGCCAGCACCCCAAACTCCCAATGTTTGTCCATAGTCTTCTTTATCACGTTTTTTTAATCCATAATAAGATGCGACATCAAATATTCCCGCAATTCCTAAAGTTGAATTAATTATGAATCTTGCAGAATTTACACTAGCATCCTTGAATTGACCTTGAAGAACATTGTTGGGAATAGTTACAACATTACCTAGGTTACTTAATGCATTGCTAGTTCCAGATCTTATAGGTTGGGGAAACATTCTATATCCTTTAGCAAGTGGCTTAAAAATTACTTTGTCTAAAGCTTGGTTAAAAGCAAAAACTCCTCTATTAATTTTTTCAAAACAGTCACCAACTTCCTCATATCCATTATTATTTTTATTTCCGTTTACTTTTAGCTTTCCGTCATCCCCGGCAATTGCAATGCCACCAAGAAATGATAATAAAACAATAATTAAAACTGAAAACAGTTTGTTCATAGAATAGTTATATTTATAGTATAATTAACATTAATATAAAGATAAATTGTTTCAAATTATGCAGAAAAATGTTGAAAAAATGACAATAAATTACTCCCCAAATTTCAATTCAAATAAAAGAAGCGTTTCAAGAGTGAAGTACTTAATTTTTCATTATACGGGCATGAGATCTGAAAATGCTGCCATAAAAAAACTGACAAACAAAAGTTCAAAAGTGAGTTGTCATTATTTCATTAAATGCAATGGAGAAATCATAAAAATTGTACCAGATTTATATATTGCTTGGCACGCTGGAACGTCTTCATGGAAAAAAGATAAATCTCTTAATTTAAATTCAATAGGAATAGAGATATCAAACCCTGGACATGCTTATAAGTATCAGAACTTTAATACAAAACAGATTACTTCGATTATTAATCTGTCAAAACATTTAAAGAAGAAATATAAAATTAAAAAAGAGAATATTTTAGGACATTCTGATATTGCTCCTTTAAGAAAAAAAGATCCAGGTGAAAAATTCCCATGGAAATTATTAAATAAGAAAAAAATATGTATATGGCATAATTTAAGTGAAAAAAATTGCAAAAAATTAAGAGGTATAAAACTAAATGATAGTAATATTTTTTTTCAGTTATTATTTAAGTTTGGCTATAAATCTACACATGAAAATAAAGATAAAACTAAAATTTATAAAAATTTTCAGAGAAGATTTAGACCACAATTAATTAGCAGCATCGTTGATCAAGAGTCTTTTGCAATTCTAAAATCCTTGATTTAATTGAAATAAATTTAGTTGAAATTTAACAAAAATAGAATAATTCTTTCTGTGCCAGATAAATGACTTATCGCTTTAATTTATTAAAGAGGAAAGTCCGGGCTCTACAAAGACACAGTGCCAGTTAACAGCTGGCGGGGGAAACCCCAGGGATAGTGCCACAGAAAATATACCGCCTTATCAAGGCAAGGGTGAAAAGGTGTGGTAAGAGCACACCGACTATGTTGGTAACAACTAGTGCATGGAAAACCCCACTGGGAGCAAGACTGAGTAGAGATGACATTGTTAGAAATAACTAAAAGCGGTCTTTGGCTAGTCATCAGGGTTAGTTGCTTGAGCTTTAAAGTGATTTAAAGCCTAGATAAATGATAAGTTTAAAAGACAGAACCCGGCTTATAGTTTATCTGGCTTTTCAATAAAATAAATCCAAATAATTATTAAATTTTCACATTAGAGTTCCATAATATTAGCTATTGACGCTTTGTAATAAAACCCATAATATCCCATAAAAACCCAAATTAAGGATAATATGGTTTATGTTTTTATCTACCTACGAAAACAAATTGGACAAAAAGGGAAGGGTTTCAGTGCCTGCATCATATAGGTCATATTTATCAAATATAGGTTACAATGGAATAATTTGTTATCCATCATTTAATAATCTATGTATTGAAGCATGGCCACAAGATCGAATTGAAAAAATATCTAATGCAATAGATTCATTAAATCCGTTTGAAGAAAAGAAAGATTACTTTGCAACATCTATATTATCGGAAAGTATAAATTTACAATTTGATAGTGAAGGTAGAGTTCAAATAACGTCAAAATTACTAAAACATGCAAGAATTAAAAACAGCATGTTATTTGTTGGTCAAGGCAAAACATTTCAAATTTGGGAACCAACACATTTTGAAAAATTTAGGGCAAACGCTAGGAAAAAATCTAATATTAATAGAGCAAGTCTTAAATGGGAAAAGCAATTTAATAACTAAAAGGGGAAAAATATGACAATAAATTTTAAAACACCAGATATAAAAGAACTGAAACCTAGAATTCTAGTATTAGGTGTAGGAGGAGCGGGTGGAAATGCAATCAATGGAATGATTGATGCCGGCCTTCAGGGAGTTGAGTTTATTGCAGTCAATACAGATGCTCAAGATTTAAGATTAAGTAAGGCACAAACGAAAATACAAATGGGATTAAATTTAACTAAAGGGCTAGGAGCAGGTGCAAAACTAGATATAGGTCAAGCTGCTGCAGACGAGTCTTTAAATGAAATTGTAAATATATTGCAGGGTGCAAATATGGTTTTCATTACAGCCGGAATGGGTGGTGGAACTGGAACTGGATCTGCTCATGTAATTGCTAGAGCTGCAAAAGAACTTAATATCTTAACAGTTGGGGTTATAACTCTGCCTTTCTTATATGAAGGTCCCTCAAGAATGAGAAAAGCTCAACAAGGGTTAGAAGAACTTAGAAAACATGTTGATACTATCATAGTTGTTCCAAATCAAAATTTATTCAAAATCGCAAGTGAACAAACAACTTTTGAAGAATCTTTTGCTTTATCTAATGATGTTTTGCTTCATGGTGTTCAAAGTATAACTGATTTAATGGTTAGACCGGGGCTTATTAATTTAGATTTTGCTGATGTTGAGACTGTTATGAGTTCAATGGGCAAAGCTATGATGGGCACAGGTCAAGCTGAAGGAGAAGGCAGAGCAGTCAAAGCTGCTGAGTCAGCAATTAATAACCCATTGATTGACGATTATTCTTTAAAAGGGGCAAAAGGACTTTTGGTTAACATCACTGGAGGTAAAGATTTAAAATTATTTGAAGTAGATGAAGCAGTGAATAAAGTAAGAGCCGAAGTCGATCCAGAGGCAGAATTAATTATAGGAGCTATAACTGATGATAGTTTAGATGGACTAATGAGAGTTTCAATTGTTGCTACTGCATTAGATGGACAACAACCCGAGCCTAAATCTGTAATTAACATGGTACATAGAATTCAAAATAGAAATCCAGGTTATTCTGAGTTTTCAAATTCTGCGTCAACTCAATCTTTCCAATTTACAAATAACAACTCAATAATTACTAATGGAGCTAACGCTCTTAAAATAGAGGAAGAAGAGAAAAATGAAGAATTGAGTTCTGAAAGTGTAGATACTAATTATGCAAATGAGTCATCAAGCACTATAAATAGCGAGGATTTAGAGCTAACCGAAGCACCTGTAGCCAACACAGTAAACTCTGAATTTGAAAGCAATATAGATAAACAAGTATCTGAAAACAATGGTTTGGAGAATTTTGAGTTGAGTGATGATGATACCCCCGAGCTATTTAATTCAGATGCTAACGAGGAGTTATCAACTTCACCACAAGAGATAAACTCTGAGGAAGAAGAAGATTTAGAAATTCCAGCATTTTTGAGAAGACAAAAGAATTAATGGTCTTCAAAAAAATAAATGAGTGCCACCATAAATCTGGAAAAACATTTTCCAGTATTACTAAACGAATTAATTAGTATTATTTCCCCTCTTTATGGTGGCACATTTATCGATTGCACATTTGGCGCAGGGGGTTATTCAAAAAAGATATTAGAGAATAACTTAAATAATATAACAGCCCTAGATAGAGATAATTCTGTCAATAGTATAGCTAATCAATTCCACACTAAGTATAAAAAAAGATTTAAATTTTATAACAAAAAATTTTCGGATATTGATCAAATAAAGGAAGATAATATTAAAGCAATTATTTTTGATCTGGGATATTCGTTAAATCAGATTTCTGATCTAAATAGAGGTATATCTTTTAATAGCAAAGGTAAACTAGATATGAGAATGGGATTAAATGATTTTTCTTGTGATGATGTAATTTCAAAAATGAGCCAACAAAGTCTTTTTAAAATTTTCAAATATTTTGGCGATGAAAAATATGCAAAACCAATATCAAAAAAAATAGTACAATTAAGAAAAAGTAAAAAAATTAAAACTGAAAATTTAGTAGAAATCATTGAAGGTGTAAAAAAAAAGAAAAGTGGAAAAAATAAATCCACAAAAGTTTTTCAAGCTCTTAGAATTTTTGTAAACAAAGAGATAACTGAGCTGATATATGGTTTAATAAAAGCCTATAATATTTTGCCAGTTGGTGGAGTAATAGTAGTTGTTACTTTTCATTCTATCGAGGATAAAATAGTAAAGTTTTTTTTTAAAGAATACTCAGATGTAAAAAATTCATCTAGGTATTTACCCAAAAGTATTTCAACTAAAAAGTATTTTAATTTAACGAAAAAAAAACCAATAACTCCATCATTGAGCGAGATTAATATTAATCCTCCGTCAAGGTCAGCAAAACTTAGATTTGCATACAAATTAGAGAATGGATGTAACTTTAAAAAATTTGTTAGTAATTTTA
The DNA here is from genome assembly GCA_902592965.1 of uncultured Pelagibacteraceae bacterium. Lineage (GTDB taxonomy): Bacteria > Pseudomonadota > Alphaproteobacteria > Pelagibacterales > Pelagibacteraceae > Pelagibacter. The sequence continues at coordinate 1,488 of CACJGL010000015.1, read as the reverse complement.
ATTACTTAAAAGATATAGAAAATTTGAACTTTGATGCATAAAAAAATTCTTTTATTTATACCAATTATTATTCTTATAATTTCAACTGCATTTACAAAAAATTCTACAAAAAAACTTGATAAACAAATTTTTGAAATTCAAGAAGATATCAGAGCTCTCAATGATATTTATGAGTTAGTTTTATTTGATTACAACTATCTTACATCACCAAATAAGTTAATGGAATACTCCAAAATATATTTTGATAAAGAATTAAAAAAAAAAAAAATTACAGATTTAAAAATTTTTAAATATAATAATGAATAATATTGACGAAAATTTTAAATTTGAAGTAAATAGATCAAATTTAAAAATATCTTTTGAACGTATATCATTTATTTTCTTCATATTTTTTATAATTACTATAATTTTTACGTCTAAAACTATCTATTTAGGATTTAAGAAAACAAACCAAACTGTAACTTTAAAAGAAAAAGAGAAATATAGAGCATCTATCATGGATAGAAATGGAAATATTATTGCCAAAACCGTGCGTGTGACTAATTTGGGCATAAATCCAAATCAACTAATTAATAAAGAAAAATTATTAATTTCTTTAAAATTAATATTTCCTGACAAGAATTTTGAAAAGGAAATCAATGGAAAAAAATTTTTTTATGTCAAAAAGAAAATATCTCCAGCAAAACTTGAAAAAATAAAATTACTGGGAGAAAAATCGTTCAAAGAGGAAGAAAACATTGCTCGTGTTTATCCTAACGGTAACCTTTTTAGTCATATATTAGGACAGATTGATACAGATAACAATGGCGTGTCTGGCATAGAAAAATCTTTTGACTATGAATTAACAACTTCAAACAAGCCACTAAAGCTTTCTTTAGATACTGAAATACAATATTTGATAAGAGAGGAATTGATAAAATTTCAAGAAATTTTTAATAGTTATGGAAGTACAGCTATTTTAATGAATGTTAATAGTGGTGAGATTCTTTCAATGGTTTCTCTACCAGATTTTGATTTAAATAAAAGAGAAGACATTTCTGATAAAAAATTTATAAACAGATCCACAAAAGGTGTCTATGAACTTGGATCAGTTTTTAAAACATTTACATTAGCTGCCGGGCTTCAACAAAATGTTATCCAAGAAGATACCCTTTTTAAAAATTTACCAAAAAAAATAAAATGTGCTGGAAGGTCAATCTCTGAATATGATATGGATATTCCATCAAGTCTTACCGCTGAAGAAATATTAATTAGATCTGGAAATATTGGTTCAATCAAAATTGCTCAGAAAGTCGGTTTACAAAATTTTAAAGATTTTCTAGAAAATTTAGATTTATTAAATAAAATACAATTTGATATAGAGGAAGTTGGAAATCCAATTCCGTTTAAATGGGGAAAATGTAAATTAGCTACATCAGCATATGGTCATGGTATAACAACCACACCACTTCAACTTGCAAAAGCCTATGCAATAATTGCAAATGGTGG
>CACJGL010000014.1 GCA_902592965.1 uncultured Pelagibacteraceae bacterium | reverse complement strand
TAGCAAATTCTTTGTTATTTTATCCAAAATTCTAACATGATCACCTTTAACAAATTTCCCTGAAACTTTTCTAATACCTGCAGCTAATAAACTTTTTCCATTTTTTAAAGCATTTAAAGCACCATCATCTATAATAATTTCTCCTTTTGGAGATATAGAGCTAATTATCCATTTTTTTCTTGCATCTAATTTAGATACTTTTGGCAAAAACCATGTCCCAGAATTATGTTCCAGTATATTTTTAATTGGTCTTTTAATTAAACCATTTGCAATAGCCATATAGCAACCCGAGACTTGACATACTTTTGCAGCATCAATTTTCGTTTTCATTCCACCAGTACCATACTCACTTGTGCTTTTACTTGAAAAATTTTCAATTTTAGAATCAATATTTTTTATTTCTTTAATCAATTTAGCATTTTTATGAATTTTTGGGTTTTTAGAATACAATCCATCAACATCAGACAATAATATTAAGCAATCTGCACCTGATATTTGTGCAACTCTTGATGCTAATCTGTCATTATCTCCGTATTTAATTTCTGAAGTTGCAATACTATCATTTTCATTAACAACAGGTACAAAATTAAGCTCAAATAAGTTTTCGAAAGTTCTTTTAGCATTTATAGCTCTTCTTCTTTGTTCAGTATCTTCTAAAGTAATTAAAATTTGAGAAATATTTATTTTATTTGAGCTAAATGTCTTTTTAAAAAGATTCATTAATTCTATTTGTCCAATTGATGCAACAGCTTGGCTTTTATCAAGCTTTAAAGTTTTTTTATTTAATTGTAATTTTTTACACCCTAAAGCAATTGCTCCAGAACTCACTATAACAATGTTTTTTTTAAGTTTTTGTAACTCTTTAATATCTTTAGCAAATTCCAAAAGCCATTTTTCTCTAATAATTTTATTGTCATTTATTAATAAAGATGAACCTATTTTTATTACTACAGTTTTGGAGTCCTTAAGATACATAGTTTACCAACTTTGACTTTATATCTGATACTGATTTTTTATCCATTGTTGACATGAAAAAGATATTTTTTTTTAATTTATTCTTGAGTTTTTTTATCTTCTCTTTTTTTTCCTCTTCATCTATTAAGTCAGTTTTATTTAAAACTACTATTTCTTTTTTTTTAACTAAATCTTTACTGTATTTTGATAATTCTTTTCTGACTTGATTGTAAGAAATAAATAAATCATCTTCAGTTATATCTATTAAATGCAGCAAAGTTTTGCACCTTTCTATATGTTTTAAAAATTTTATTCCAAGACCAGTTCCGGTATGAGCGCCCTCAATTAAGCCTGGTATATCTGCTAAAGTAACTTCTTTGTCATCATAACTAGCAACCCCAAGATTTGGATTAATTGTAGTAAATTTATAGTTTGCTATTTTTGGATTTGCACTCGTCATTGATGCAAGCAAGCTGGATTTCCCAGCATTGGGTAATCCTATGATACCGATATCAGCAATTGTTTTTAGTTGAAGCCAAATCCAAAATTCCTCTCCTTGACCCCCTTTTGTAAATTTCTTTGGGGCTCTATTGGTTGAGGACTTAAACCTTGTATTTCCAAATCCCCCTTTACCTCCAGTTGCTACTAAAAATTCCTCTTTCTGACTTTTAAAATCATAAATAAGTGTTTTATTATCTTCTTCAAAAACTTGTGTTCCTAAAGGTACTTTTAAATATAAATCATCACCACCTTTCCCAGTTTTGTTTTTTCCACTGCCATCCTTTCCTCTTTCAGCTTTGAAGTGTTGTTGATACCTGTAATCAATCAAAGTATTAAGATTTCTTTCACTTATAAGAATTACAGATCCTCCTTTGCCTCCATCTCCGCCATCAGGGCCACCAAACTCTACAAATTTTTCCCTACGAAAGCTTGGAGATCCTGACCCTCCGTTACCAGCTTTTACATATATCTTAACTTGATCTAGAAATTTCATATAACAACTATGTGAGTGTTGTAACTATTAATTGGGCTTTACAGAAACGTAAGTTCTATCAGATTTTGATTTTTTAAACTCTACTTTACCTTTAACAACTGAAAAAATCGAATGGTCTTTACCCATGCCAACATTTTCTCCAGGAAATATTTTAGTTCCCCTTTGTCTTACAATAATGTTGCCAGGCACAACCATCTCGCCGCCATATTTTTTCACACCCAGTCTACGACCTGCACTATCTCTTCCGTTTCTTGACGATCCACCTGCTTTTTTCGTTGCCATAAATTACTTTTTATTTAGCTGCTTCCTTAGTTTCAACTGTTTTTTTTGATGGTATTTCTTTTCTTTTTTCTGCTTCAGAAATAACTTTACCATCTTTTGAATAGATTTTACTTATTCTTACCATTGTAAATTTTTGTCTATGACCATTCTTTCTTCTCGAATTTTGCCTTCTTCTTTTTTTAAAAATAAGAACTGTTCTATTTTTTCCATTTTTTATTAATTCAGCTTCAACTTTAGCTCCACTAATAGTTGGCTCTCCTAACTCTAAATTTTTATCATCTCCGTAAGCTAGTATTTCATTAAACTCTATTTTTGAATTTTCTTTTGAATCTTCGAGTTTTTCAACTTTAAGAATCTCTCCAGCTTTAACTTTATATTGTTTACCACCTGTTTGAATTACTGCGAATGACATAGTTAGTCCTAATTTTTATAGGGAGCAATATAGTCCGGGTTGTATTATAGTCAAGTTTAATAACTTAAAAATTATCCTTTAAATCCCGCAATTTTTTGAAATTTTCTAGATCGTTTGACTTAAGAAAAATGTTACAATTAAGTTCCTCACCAATCGTCGATGGCATACTAGTTTTACCTTGTTTAATTTTTTCTTTAATTTCTTTAATTTTGTTTAGTAATTCATTGTTATTGGAATCTTGTGCTAAACAAAATTCAGAATTCTTTAAAGTATACTCATGTCCACAATAAATTTTTGTATCTTTATCTAAATTTTTTAAAACTCGTAGTGAGTTGTACATTTGCTCATAACTCCCTTCAAAAATTCTTCCACATCCCAAAGAGAATAAAGTATCTCCTGTAAAAATTAACTTATTTTTAAAAAAATGAAAACAGATATGACCTATTGTATGGCCAGGGACATGATATATTTTTGCTTCAAAAATATCTTTCTTCCAAATTTCACCATCACTTAAGCAGATATCAATTTGAGGTATTCTGTTTTTATCTCCAACATAACCTACTACTTCTGCATTAAATTTTTTTTTTAATTCCTCATTCCCGCCAACATGGTCATGATGATGATGTGTATTTAATATATATTTTAAATTTAATTTATTTTTCTCTAAATAATTTATAATTGGATCTGCTTCACCAGGATCAACAACACAACAATTTCTATTAGCTTCATTAATTAAAATGTAAGAAAAATTATCTTCCAGACACTTAATAATTTCTACTTTCATTTAACTTTCTATTAAAAATATACCTAAGTGAGAGTCAAGATTTTTATAATTTAAATTTGATTTATTTATTTCTGAAATTCGACTTTTTTTTAAAGCGATAGACTTAAATATTTTAATATTCTTATTACTGCAAAAATTATAAAAATCTTTAATTGTGCACATATGTAAATTTGGTGTATTGTACCATTCATGAGGTAAATTTTCTGTTACAGGCATTGTACCTTTAAACAATAATTGTAGTCTAACTCTCCAGTAACCAAAATTAGGTATTGTAACAATTACTTTTTTTCCTACTTTAAGTAATTCATTAATTACTAATTCAGGATTAAGAAAAGCTTGTAATGTTTGGCTTAAAATAACGTAATCAAAAGACGATTTAGGAAATTGTTTTAAATCGCTTTCAGCATTACCCTCTATAACAGTTAATCCTTTTGATAAACAATTTTGAACTTTTTCTTTAGAAATTTCTAATCCACGAATATCTTTAGTTTTGTTTTCTTGTAAAAATTTCATCAAGTCACCATTGCCACAACCGACATCTAGAACTCTAGTATTTTCCTCTATCAAATTAGATATAATATTAAATTCTTCTTTCATTTATAACTTTGTAGGTTGAATTAATATAATCGCCAAGTGTCTTTAGGAAACTTGGAACATCAAGCAAAAAAGAGTCATGCCCCTTATCAGATTCTATTTCAACAAATCCGACATCTGCACCAATAGAATTTAGTGCCATAACTATTTCTCTATTCTCCGATGTTGGATACAACCAATCTGATGTAAATGATATTACAAAAAATTTTGTTTTAGTTTTTTTGAATGCATCAGATAAATTTCCTTTGTGCTGTTTGGATAAGTCAAAATAATCCATTGCACGAGTTATATATAGATAACTATTAGCATCAAATCTATCAACAAATACAGATCCTTGGTATCTAAGATAACTCTCAATTTGAAAATCTGCCTCAAATCCATATCTTAGGCTATCCCTATCTTGCAATTTTCTTCCAAATTTTTCCTGCAATCCTTTTTCAGAAAGATAAGTAATATGTGCTGCCATTCTTGCTACTGCTAAACCTTTATCAGGATTTAATTTGTAATTACTATAAAATCCATTTTCCCAATTACTGTCAGCCATAATTGCTTGTCTTCCTAATTCATTAAACGCTATGTTTTGTGCCGAGTGACTAGATGTGCACGCAATCGGTATTGCGAGTTTTGCTTTATCTGGAAAATTGGCAACAAATTGTAGCACTTGCATTCCACCCATTGAACCACCTACTACAGCAAAAAGTTTTTCAATTTCTAAATATTTAATTAGCTCATATTGAGCGTTAACCATGTCGTTAATAGTTATAATTGGAAAATCAGTTCCTATTTGTTTACCAGTAGACTCATTTATTGTGCTAGGTCCGTAAGATCCCATGCAGCCTCCAATAACGTTTGCACAAATCACAAAAAATTTATTTGTATCTATCGGCCTATTTTTTCCAACAACATAACTCCACCAACCATCTTTATTAGTTATTGGGTTTTTTCCAGAAACATATTGATCTCCAGTTAAAGCATGGAAAACTAATATTGCATTACTTTTTTCACTGTTTAATTCCCCATATGTCTCATATGCTATTGGAAAGTTATTAATTTCCTTACCACAATCCAATTTAAGGGGATTTGATATAATTATTTTTTTTGTATCAATATTCTTATTCATAATAATTGTACTGATTGAATTGTGAGAAAAAAAACATTTTAGCGGTTTTTTTATAGCGCTCGCAATTCAGTATAAATCAGCGCATGCAGCTTTTACTTCAAAGGAATTTATATGTCAAATATTGCTCAATTAATTATTGTTTTATCTAGTTAAAAGACTATTTATAGTGAAATATTTACTATGACATTGCCAAGATTTAAAAACATAAAATTACAGAGTTATAAACCAGGAAAATCCTTATTGGCTGGTAATAAAAATATTATTAAGTTATCCGCAAATGAGTCTGCTTTAGGTGTCAGTAAAAATGTCGAAAAAATTGTTAAGTCTAAATTTGATATATCAAAATATCCAGATAGTAAATTTTCGGAGTTAACACAAAAAATATCAAATAAGTATGGTTGTGATAAATCCAAGATAATTTGTGGCTCTGGTTCTGACGAAGTAATTCAAATGCTTTGTCAATTATTCCTTAGAGAAAATGATGAAGTTGTTGTTCCTCAGTACAGTTTCCTCATGTATAGGATATATTCCAAAATCGTTGGAGCAAATGTAAAATTAGCTAAAGAAATTAATTTTAAAGTTTCAGTTAAAGAAATTCTTAAAAAGACATCAAAAAAAACAAAAATTGTTTTTATTGCAAATCCAAATAATCCAACGGGAACTTATTTAACAAAAAACGAGCTATTAGACTTAAGGAGAAGATTAAATAAAAATATTTTATTGGTTGTTGATGATGCATATTTTGAATATATGAAGAATAAGGATTACAAATCTGGAATTGAGTTATTTAAAAACTCTAAAAATGTATTTATTTTAAGAACATTTTCAAAAATCTATGGTCTAGCTTCATTAAGGATAGGCTGGGGATACGGTGATAAATCTATAATTAAAGAATTATATAAAATTAAACCACCTTTTAACGTAAATAAATTTGCTCAAATTTGTGCTGTTGAATCACTTAAAGACAATAAATTTGTTAAAAAGTCAGTAATACATAATCTTAAATGGTGCAAAAAAATTAAAAATGAGATGTTAAAATTTAATATTGGTACAAACAAAATATCTGGAAATTTCTTTTTATTAGATTTCAAAAAAGCAAAATTTAACGCAGATACAACTTTAAAAAAATTACAGAAATATGGAATTATACTAAGAGAAATGAATTCCTATGGCATAAAAAATTGTCTAAGACTTACAATTGGCAATACAAAAGAAAACCAAATATTCCTTAAAAGGATGAATACTATTTTTAAAAATGTTTAATAATATTCTTATTATTGGTTGCGGATTGATAGGCTCGTCAATATTAAAGGCGTCAATTCAAAAAAAAATTTCTAAAAATTTTTTTGTATTTGAAAAATCAAAAAAATATAAATCTATTATTAAAAAATTTAACAAAAAAATTAAATTTTTAACAAGGTTAGATAAAAATTTAAAACAAATTGATCTTGTGATTTTAAGCACTCCTATGAGTGAATATCCTAAATTTTTTTCGTCATTAAATAAAAATCTCAATCGTAAATCAATTATAACTGACGTTGGTTCAACAAAAAAAAATCTAATTTCTTTAAAAAAAAAAAAATTATCAAAAAATCTTGATTGGGTGATGAGTCATCCTATCTCAGGATCCGAAGTTAGTGGGCCCAAATATGGTAATGCTAATTTGTTCAAAAACAAGTGGTGCATAATAATAAATGATAAAAATGTTACAAAACAAAAAAAAGTAGAGAAATTTTGGAAATCTTTAGGATCCAAAATAATTATTATGAACCCTGATGATCATGATAAAATTTTTTCAGTCACTAGCCATCTACCTCACTTGATTGCTTACAATTTAATAAAAACTGCTCAGGATTTTCAGAAAAAAAAGAATAAAAATTTGATTAAATTTAGTGCAGGTGGATTAAGGGATTTCTCAAGAATTGCTGCATCCAACGAAATAATGTGGAGAGATATATTTTTCGAGAATAAAACTAATATGATTGAAGCAATAAATCTTTTTATGAAAAATTTAAAAGATTTTAAGAAGAATATAAGCAGGAAGGAAAATTCAAAGATAATAAAAAAATTAGTCAATTCAAAAGTAGTAAGAAAACAAATAATTTCTCAAAAACAAGATATTTCTAAACCTGATTTTGGTCGAGAATAATTCAGATCCTTGTTACTTTCTTTACATCTAATTTTGCGGTTTCTTTAATTAGTTTTATCGTTTTTTTAATTGGCATTATGATCACTCTTTTTTTTGGACCATAAGCGTGGATAAGATCATTTGTATTGATGCATATAGCAACATGTCCTTTCCAAAAAATAATATCACCTTTTTTAAATTTTTTTTTGTATTCTACACCTTTTTTTAATTTAACCTGATCAATCGTATCTCTCGGAAAAAAATTATTATTAAATTTATAAAATATTTGCAATAGAGCTGAACAATCAATTCCTTCGAATGTTTTTCCACCCCATTTATATTTACAATTTAGAAAACTTTTAAATATTTTTACAAAATCAGTATTTTTTTTTTGAATTGGAAATATATCTTTTGATCTTAGCCATTTATCTTTTTTATACATAATGAAATTTTGATTTCTTTTTAAAATTTGTATTTTGCTCGTAAATGGTAAAAACTTATTTGATTTTTCTCTTTTATTACCCAAATAAATTCTAGCTTTTAAAATTCCAACTTTGTGAGTTGGATTGAATTTTTTGTAGCTATCAATTTTTTTTATAAAGCCTAAATATTTGTCATATGAAGTCTTTATTTTAAAATAATTTTTTTTTTTACTAATTATTTTAAAACTCTCACCGTAGATAAGTTGAGAGCTAATATTAGAGTTCTTCTTTGGTTCCTCTAATATATCAACAAAAGGCTCTTTTAAAAAAAAACTATTTTGCACCAATTTTAATTTTATTCCTTATAAACCATAAACAAATTAAAGATGGGATAACCATTAAAGTGGTAATTATAAAAAAGGTTCCCCAGTCTCCATTTAGCCAATCAACTAAAGCACCGGATGAAGAAGCAAGTGTCGTTCTTCCTGCAGTTCCAATTGAAGCTAGAAGTGCATACTGTGTAGCGGTATAAGTCCTATCTACTAAAAGAGAGATAAAGGCTACAAAAGCAACAGTTGCAAATGCTGCAGATATATCATCAGCGATAACTGCTAAAGCAAACAACCATTCAGATTTTCCTGACCACGCAAGAGCAGCAAATAATAAATTTGTTGCTGCCATAAATCCACCGGCAACAAACATTGTTTTTATTGTGCCAGCTCTCATAGCAAATATTCCACCTAATAATGTAAATACAACTGTCGTTATCCAGCCTAGAGTTTTAGAGTATATCGCTATTTCACCTTTTGAAAATCCAACCTCTTTATAAAAAACTATGGACATTCTTCCAAGAAAGGCTTCTCCAATTTTAAAAAGAAAGACAAAGCCTAGGATTCCAACTGCAATTGAGAAACCATTTTTTTTGAAGAAACTAACTATTGGACCTCCTATTGTACCAGTAATATAAGCAATAAATTTTGTTATTATATTATTTGATCCAAGTTTTGATTGTATTACTTCGTCTGTTTCTTTTTGTTTGTTTTGCCTATCTGTTGTTATAGGCTCGTGTATAAACATTAAACCAATATTCATCAGGATTACCACAACACCAAGAACTAAAAAAGTAGTTTGCCAGTAATCTTCAATTCCAATATTTTGAAAAAATTCGGCTGTAAACAATGCTATAACACCACCTAACTTATATCCAGTCCACCATCCAACTACAGCCATAGCAGCACCTGCTGCCATAGATTTTCCTTCATCAGCATTAATTTGTTCGATTCTCAACGCATCAACTGTAATATCTTGTGTAGCCGAAGCAATCGCTATAACCAATCCAACACTAATTAGTAACGCCAAATTTTCCGTAGGGTTAATAAAACTCCAAACAATTAAACTAAATAAAATTATAATTTGCATAAGGACAATCCAGCCTCGTCGATGCCCCAATCTTTTTGTTAAAAATGGAATTTGTATTCTATCAATTATTGGTGCCCACAAATAATTAAAGGCGTACACTCCAAATATTAAACCTGCCCATCCAATAGTCGATCTACTTAAACCTTCTTCTTTTAGCCAAAGGCTTAAACTGCTGGCAATTAAAACCCAAGGAAACCCACTAATTGCACCAAGAAGTAATATTCTTAGCATTCGAATATCCTTGTAAACTAAAATAGATTCCGACCAGGTTTGTTTTTTTTCAAACATTAATATTTTCTCCAAAAAGATGGAATAAATAATACTAGAATTGCAAATAATTCCAACCTTCCAAGTATCATTGCAGCACTGAGAACCCATTTAGAAAAATCTGACAGGCTTGAAAAACTTCCGTTTGGACCAATAATATCACCTAAACCTGGACCAACATTTGAAATTGACGTTGCAGCTGCTGAAATTGCAGTGATAAAATTTAATCCATCAAGCGATAAAAGCGCAGTCACAACAAAAAATACCAATATATAAAGGAATATAAAAGAAATAATTGAGTCCATAAATTTTTCATCCACATTATTATTTTGATATTTAATTTTGAAAATTCCTCGAGGGTAAATTATTTTTTTCAGTTGGTTTGATATAAATTGACACAAAATTTGAACTCTAAAAATTTTTATCCCACAAGTTGTAGATCCTGCACACCCGCCAATGAACATTAAAATTATGAAATATACTAATGGAAATTGTCCCCAATTACTAAAATTTTCTGTAGCATATCCTGTTCCAGTCAAAATAGAAATTATATTAAAGCTAACAGACAAAAAACTTATTTCAGTTAAGCTTTTATTTATAACAGATAAATAAAAAAACATTAAAAGAATTGAAATAATAACCAAAATTATAAAAGTTTTTATTTGTGTGTCTTTGAAAAATATTTTTTTATCTCCAGCTAAGTATTTGATGTAACTAATAAAAGGTATACTTCCAAGAATAATAAATATTATTGCATTAATTTCTATTAACGAGCTGTTAAAATAACCTATAGATTCATTATAATTTGCAAAACCTCCAGTCGCTATTGTTGTCATAGCATGCACGATGCTATCAAAAAAACTCATCCCAAATATAAAATAAAAAAAAGCACATGTTAAAGTTAATAAGGAATATATAGATAATAATCTCAAAGAAACTTCTTTAGTTTTAGGAAAAATTTTTTCAGAAGTATCATTAGATGAAATATTAAAAAGTTGCATACCCCCTATATTCATTAAAGGCATTAAAGTGATTGCCATTACAATAATTCCAATACCGCCAAACCACTGTAACATTCCTCTCCAAAGTAATATCGCTTTAGATGTTTCATTTAGATTTGTGATAATTGTAGATCCTGTTGTTGTAATACCAGACATGCTCTCAAAAAACGCATCTGTAAAACTCAAATCCGTACTAGAAAAAATTAAAGGTAAAGAACCAAATATAGCAATACTTAACCACGAAAGTGCTGTGAGCAAAAAAGCTTGAGGTAAACTTATCTTTTTATCGTGATCATAATTAGAAATGAAAAATAAAAATCCAAAAACAATAGTAACAATCATTGATCCGATAAATCCTGCATCAATTTGATCAAATAATAATTGAACCAAAATAGGTACAATCATTGAAAGACCTAAAATAATTTGCAAAACCCCTAATGTAAAAAAGACAGTTTTATAATTGGACATTTTGAATGGACATTATTTTATGGTAAATAAATTTCAACTCTATATGAATTATTAAAAAGGCTTATATTAAGGATATTTAAGTAGTTGTGATAGACAAAACAAATTTTGACAAAACAAACGCCTGGCCATTTGTCGAGGCTAAAAAGCTATTAAGAGAGAGAAAATCGAACATAGAAAAAAAAAATAAAATAGTTTTACAAACTGGTTATGGTCCTAGTGGTCTACCACATATAGGTACATTTGGAGAAGTTGCAAGGACGACAATGATTGTCAACGCTCTTGATCATTTAACAGATATTCCAAAGGAAATTATTACATTTTCTGATGATATGGATGGTCTTAGAAAAGTACCTGAAAATGTTCCAAATCAAGAAAAACTCAAAAATAATCTTCACAAACCTTTAACGGATGTCCCTGATCCATTTGAAAAATTTAGTAGTTTTGGAGAACATAATAATAATATGTTGAAACAATTTCTTGATAATTTTAAATTTAAATATTCATTTAAAAGTTCTACAGAACTCTACAAGTCTGGTTATTTTAATGACACCCTAAAATTAGTTCTAGATAATTATGAAAAAATTATGGAAATAATTCTTCCAACTTTAGGCAAAGAAAGACAGAAAACCTATTCCCCCTTTTTACCAATATGCCCAGAAACTGGAAAAGTTCTTGAAATACCTGTTTTAGAAATTGATTCTAAATCTTCTAAAATCATATTTGACAATAACGGATCAAAATTGAAAAAAAGTATTTTAGACGGGAACTGCAAATTGCAATGGAAAGTTGATTGGGCAATGAGATGGTACGCTTTAGATGTCGATTTTGAAATGTATGGAAAGGATTTAATTGAGAGTGCAATTCTTTCAACTAAGATTATTAAAACATTAGGTAAATCTAACCCATCTGGTTTTGCTTATGAACTTTTTTTGGACGAAAAAGGTGAAAAAATATCTAAATCAAAAGGTAATGGAGTAACTATAGATGAATGGCTGAATTATGCATCTCCTGAAAGTCTATCTCTTTACATGTATCAAAATCCTAAAAGAGCAAAAAAATTGTATAGAGAAGTTGTTCCAAAAGCTGTTGATGAATATCTAGATTTTATAGAAAAAGGAAAAACTCAAAATGATTTACAGAAGTTAATGAATCCAGTTTGGCATGTACACAATGGATCAATGCCAGAGGAAAATACAATTATGACTTTTTCAATGCTTTTAAATTTAGTTGAAACAAGTAATGCGGACAGCAAACAATTACTTTGGAAATTTGTAAAAAAATACAAGTCAAAAATTAATGAAAATGATCATCCAATTTTTGATAATTTAATCGAGTATGCAATAAAATATTTCAATGATGTTATAAAAACAAAAAAGATTTACAAAACTCCAAACGAAAAAGAGAAAGTTGCACTGAAAGCATTAATTAAGTCTTTAGATAATTGTAATGATAAAATGGCTCCTGAAGATATTCAGACAAATATTTTTACGGTAGGAAAAGAAAATGGTTATAAAGAAAATTTAAGAGAATGGTTTAAGCTTATCTATGAGGTTGTTTTTGGTGACGAAAATGGACCCAGAATGGGCTTCTTCATTAGTTTTTTTGGAGTAAATGAAACCAAAGAATTGATAAGAAAAAAGGTTGAAAATGTTTAATCTTATAAGACCATTTATATTTAAATTTAGCCCTGAAGTTGCACACTCACTAGCAATAAAGGCTTTAAAGTTAAATCAGATACCAGCTATAGATAAAACAACCAGAGTTAGTATCCAAACTAAATTTTTAAACAAAACTTTGAATTCTCCTCTAGGTGTAGCTGCTGGATTTGATAAAAACGCAGAAGTTTACAATCCTCTTTACAAACTAGGATTTGGTTTTGTTGAGGTAGGTACAATTACTCCCAAACCACAAATAGGAAATCCGAAGCCAAGAGTGTTCAGATTGGAAGAAGATGAGGCTTTAATTAATAGACTTGGATTTAACAATATTGGATCAGAAGAAAGTAAAAAAAATATTGAAAATAATTCACCTAATGGATTACTTGGTATTAATATAGGACCTAATAAAGATACTGAAAACAGAGTTGAAGATTATTTAATTTGTTTTAGAAAATTTCATAATTTAGCAGACTATATTACAATTAATATCTCTTCTCCTAACACAGAAAATTTAAGGAACTTTCACAAAAATGAAGAGTTAGATAATCTTTTAAAATGCATAAATGAAGAAAAGAAAAATTTAAATTCAAATGTGCCAATAGCAGTCAAAGTATCTCCTGATATTGATGAAAAAAGTATTGATGAAATATCAGAACTTTTTTTAAAATATAATGTTCAAATAGTTATAGTTTCAAATACGACAGATAGAAATAGGGAAAGTATATCTAATATAAATAAATTAGAGAAAGGTGGTTTGTCTGGAAAACCACTTGAAAATATCTCCAATGAATTAATTAATAAATTTTTCAAATTAGTTGGAAAAAAAATCTTAATAATTGGAGTTGGAGGCGTTGACTCTGCCGAAGGCGTTTTTAATAAAATTGTAAGCGGTGCAACTCTTGTGCAATTGTATACAGGCATGGTTTATAAAGGACCAACTATTGCTTCAAAGATTAATAAAGATCTCGACGAAATTGTAAAAAGAGAAGGTTTTAAAAATATTTCTGAAGCTATTGGAACAAAAAATTAATCTTGACTGGTATTCTTTAAGACCATATACATCTTGAAAATTTATGTCTAAAAAATGCGAACTTACCGGTAAAATCCCTCTAAAAGGCCATAATGTTAGTCACGCTAACAATAAAACTAAGAGAAGATTTCTTCCAAATTTAAAGAAAGTAAAATTTAAAAGTGAACTTTTAAAAAAATCTCTGAGATTAACAGTTTCAAATGCAGGTGTTAGATCTGTAGATAAAAAAGGTAGCTTTGATAATTTCTTGAAATCTGCAAAATCAAGAGATTTATCGTTAAGATTAAAAAAGCTTAAAAAATCAATAATTGCAAAAACAGCATAATGAATAAAGTTTTCCTTACTCTCTCATTTTTAATGGGATTGGTTGTGCTAGCATCTAATTATTTAGTTCAATTTCCTATAAAATATTACGGTTTAGAGGAAATTTTAACTTACGGTGCTTTTAGTTATCCAATTGCATTTTTAATTACAGATTTAGCCAACAGATCCTTTGGAAAATTAGTAGCAAGAAAAATTGTCTATATAGGCTTTACAATTGGAATTTTGTTTACTTTAATATTTTCAACTAATTTTACTGATCTTATTTCTATAAGAATAGCAATTGGTTCAGGAACAGCTTTTATAATTGCTCAACTTTTAGATGTTCAGATATTTGATCAATTAAGACAAAAGAAGTGGTTTATAGCACCTTTGACGTCTTCTTTGATAGGTTCAACAGTTGATACTTTTTTATTTTTCTCAATATCATTCTATGGAACGGAAATTCCTTGGGTAACTTTATCGTTAGGAGATCTTGCGGTAAAAATATTTGTTGCTCTTGTAATGTTGATACCTTTTAGATTATTACTCGGCACACTAAAAGCAGCATAACTAAATTTTAGGTTCTTGTTGGGTCATGCAATGTATTGCACCAAATCCCCATATCAATTTGCTACAGTCAACTGTTTCGATTTTTCTATTTCTAAAGTAATTTTTGAAAATTTTAATTGCAATATTGTCTTCTTTTACTCTGAATATTGGAAGAATTATTTTTTTATTACAAATATAAAAATTCATATAACTTGCAGGAACTCTTGTATTCTCAATATAAATTGGTGAAGGCATAGGAACTTTTATAATTTTGAATTTCTTTCCTTTCTCACATTTACTTTCTTTCAATATATTTAAATTCTTATTTAAGTTTTTATAATTTATATCTTTTTTATTATTTTCAACCGCAGTCATAATCGTATTTCTTGAAACAAATCTTGATATGTCATCAACATGTCCATGTGTATCATCGCCTGCAATTCCTTTTTTAAGCCATATAAAGTTTTTTATATTTAAGTATTTATTAAACATTTTTTCGTAGTCCTTCTTTTTAAAATTTTTATTTCTTTCTTGAATTTTGCTTAACAAACATTCTTCAGTTAATAGAATTGTACCTGAGCCATTTACATCAAACGCCCCACCTTCCATGATTATTTTTCTAATTCTGCCTTTTTTTTTGATTATTGGATCAATCTTTTTAAAATTAGCAATTTTACTAATACTATTATTGATTTTATTGTCATTTTTATAATTATTATACTTTGACCAACCGTTAAAACCAAAATTTAGTATTACTTTTTTCTTTTCAACTTTATTTGTTATAAATATGGGTCCAGAGTCTCTTAACCATATTCTATCAGTTTTAATATAGTGTAAGTTGATATTTTTAATTTTATTAAGTTTTATTAATTTTTTTATATTTTTTATATTTTTGCTAACGATTAAGTTAACTTTCTGATTTTTTGAAATTTTTTTTATAATCTTTAAAATTACTTCAGGAATAAATTGATATAATCCAGGCCAATCATTTTTATTATAAGGCCAAGCAATCCAAACTGAATTTTGAGGCTCCCATTCAGCCGGCATTCTAAATCCATTAAAGTTTTCATTCATCTGCAGGATTTTTTATTATGCCTTTATAAAAATCGATTCTTCTATCTCTTAAAAAAGGCCAATGCTCTCTGGCTGAATCAATTTTTTTATAGTTTATTTCACGAATTAAAATTTCTTCTTTTTTATTTCCAAGTTTTCCAATTATTTGCCCACTAGGATCTATAATCATTGAGTTTCCCCAGAATTCTATTTTCTTCTTACCTTTTTTTTCTGTTCCAACTCTATTTATAGCAACCACATAAGTACCATTTGCGATTGCGTGAGATTTTTGCATTGTTATCCAAGAGTCTAGTTGAGATTTTCCAAATTTCTTTTTCTCTTTAGGATGCC
Source organism: uncultured Pelagibacteraceae bacterium (assembly GCA_902592965.1). Taxonomy (GTDB): domain Bacteria; phylum Pseudomonadota; class Alphaproteobacteria; order Pelagibacterales; family Pelagibacteraceae; genus Pelagibacter. The sequence goes on along the minus strand of CACJGL010000014.1, from coordinate 11,121 downwards.
ATCCAATAGCAGTAGGGTAAAAAATTATTTGTGCACCTTTAAGTGCAGTCAATCTTGCAGCTTCCGGGAACCATTGATCCCAACAAATTAAAGGTCCAATTTTACCAAATTTTGTTTTAACAGATTTAAAACCTAAATCTCCAGGAGTAAAATAAAATTTTTCATAATAACCAGGATCATCTGGTATATGCATTTTTCTATATTTCGATAAAATTTTACCTTTCTCGCTAATAACGATACTGGTATTATGATAGAAGCCATGTGTTTTTTTTTCAAATAATGAAATCATTAATACTATTTTTAAATCTTTGGCTAATTCACAAAATATTTTTGTAGTTCTACCAGGTATTTTTTCTGCTAGCTTAAAGTTGGAATGACTTTCTGTTTGACAAAAATAATTTGATAAAAATAATTCTGGTACACAAATTATTTTAGCTTTTTTTGATGCTGCTTTTTTTATATTTTTAATAGCTGAATTTATATTTTTTTGAATATTATCTGAAATTTTGCTTTGAATAATTCCAATTTTTACTTTTTTGATCATCTATCAAAATATTTTGGAAAAGTTTTTTCTGTCTCTATTTTTCCACTCTCCAGTATGATAGGCGTCACTTGCTATTAAAGGTAAAACACTGGTAGCTTCAGCAAATACCATTTGTTCTTTGGTAGTATCAACCTTACCCCATGAACTTGCTTCTTTTAATGTTGAACTACTGCAAGCTCCATCTCTTGAGTCAGCAACAGTAATTTGTATTGCATATTTGTGCATATCTACATTTTTTCCCAAAAGTTCAGCACAAATTACCGTGTCTTGTATAAAGTTTTTAGGAACTCCACCACCAATCATAAATAATCCCGATCCTTTAGATCTAATTTTAATCTCTGTTAATTCTCTAAATTCTCTAATTGAGTCTATTGTAATATGATTTTTTGGATTTCTTTCTTGATGCATGACTAATCCAAAACCTGCACTTGAGTCTGTAAATGCAGGACAGAATATAGGTACATCGTTATCAAAAGCTGTTTCAATTAAAGAACCTTTCTTTTTAGAATTAGTTTTTAGATATTTGCCAATCTCTTTAATAAATTCTCTCGATGTGTAAGACTTCGGCTCAAGTTTGTCTGCTATTTCTCCTATTGTTTTATCACAAACCTGGAGCTCCTCTTCATCGATGTAAGTATCATAAATCCTATCTATATAATTGTCTCTAAGTTCATTATCATTTTGATATTGTGATCCTTGGTAATGTTTAAATCCAAGCGCTTCAAAAAAATCCATATCTATTATAGATGCTCCAGTTGCTACAATTGCATCTACCATGTTGTATTTAACCATATCTCTATAAATATGCATACATCCAGCGGCAGAAGTAGACCCTGCAAGAGTTAGGAATATTGTACAATCTTTATCTTTAAGCATTTCATTATATATCTTGGATGCATTAGCAGTTTCTCTTGAAACAAAAGACATTTTTTCCATAGAAGATATAATTTTTCTAGAGTCAAAAGATGTAATATCAATATGCTCAACCTCTTTACTTAAAAAGTCTTTTTTTCTGTTATGATTAAGATTTTTTGTATCTGACATTATGCAACAAGAAACTCTTTATTTGTTTCTTTGTCATACATCGTCATTATTGGATCATCACAAACTTCGTAAATACTATCAGAATAATATCCATTAAATTGAGTTCGAAATGTCAATCCGTATGCTCCTAATTGACCTAATTCAATGTAATCACCTTCTTTAATATTATTAGGTAGAATAAAAGGTCCCTTCATATAATCCATGCTATCACATGTTGGTCCATAAAAATCAAATGAAGTCAATTTTTTTGATATAATTCTTCCACTTGTAATTATCCTTGATGGATAAACTATATTAGGCACACCTGCATCAAATAAAGTTCCGTATGTTCCATCATTAATATATAGCTTTTGTTTTTTTCTTAAGTTTACTCTCACAATTGTCGAACCACTTTCTGCAACAATTGCTCGACCTGGCTCACATATAATTTCTGGTTTTTTTTCTAATTTTAATTTATTTAATGAATTTTTTATTTCCTCAAAATAAGAGTCTAATGATTGAGGAACTAAGTCAGGATAGATTGTTGGAAACCCTCCACCTATATTTATAACATCTGGAACTATTTTTGTTTTTTTTATTATATATTTAATTTCATTAATCCCTTTTGAATAGGATATTGGATGCATACATTGCGAACCCACATGAAAACTTAATCCTATTTTTTTTGCATACTGTTTTGTTAATCTATAAAGCCCTATTGCTTCAGAAGTTTGTGCGCCAAATTTTTTAGATAAATCTATTTCTGCGTGTTCATTAGAAACTGCAACTCTTACAAATAACTCCAAATCCTTAGCTTGATTAGTACTATTAAGAATTTTTATTAATTCATCTTTTGTATCTATTGAAAAAGTCTTAATATTATATTTGAAATATGCTTCGTTTATACTTTCCTTGCTTTTTACAGTATGCATGTACGAGCATTTTGCATCTGGGCTAACACTTCTAATTGCCTCAACTTCTTTAATTGAAGCGATATCAAAATCATTAATTCCGCTTTCCACGATAGTTTTTAACACTAATGGATGCGGGTTAGTTTTAACTGCATATAGGATTTTACCAGGAAATTTATTCTGAAAAAATTTAGAAGCTATGTTTATAGAATCTCTTCTAATACAATAAACAGGTTCTGTTGGTTTCAGTTGATTTACTAATTTATCAACTGATTTAAATTTTTGCATTTAAAGCTCCAAAAAAAATTTAACAAAAAAAACCGGCATAACTGCTATGCAAGTTTATATAAAACGAGCATTTATGCAAAAAATGAGCCAATGTAAAGTAAAAATGTACCCTTGAAATAATTTAGAATGTTTCCATATAAGGCCCATGCCAGAAGCAGAAGTATTAAAAAAAATAACAGAATTTAAGGATAAATCTCTACTTATAGTAGATGATGATAATCCTTTTAGAGAAAGACTAGCTCGAGCAATGGAGAAAAAGGGCTTTTCTGTTTCACAAGCAGAGGGTGTAAAAATTGGAATAGAGTCTGTGAAATCAAAAAAACCTGCTTTTGCGGTTGTTGACTTGAGACTAAACGATGGAAACGGACTAGAGGTTGTAAAAGAAATCCAGAAAAATAACTCAGAGAGTAGAATAGTGATGCTTACTGGTTATGGAAATATACCAACTGCAGTAGCAGCCATTAAAGAAGGTGCAATAGACTATTTAGCTAAACCAGCAGATGCAGATGACGTAGAAAAAGCACTTTTAGCTGATCCAAATAAAAAAGCTGCTCCACCGGAAAATCCAATGTCCGCTGATAGAGTTAAATGGGAACATATTCACAGAGTTTTTGAATTATGTAACAGAAATGTATCTGAGACTGCAAGAAGACTTAAAATGCATCGAAGAACACTTCAAAGAATTCTATCAAAAAGATCTCCAAGGTAATTCTAAATATAATTTCTAAGTTTAGTAATTTTATTAACTAAAGCTGTTAGTAATAATATCTTAAATAATTCAGCATAGAGAAATGGGTAAACACCAAATTCTAATATTGGTTTATCCCAACCGATTAAATTTCCAAGCCATAGAATACCCAAAATATAAATTACTGATGTTGCAATTATAATTTTTAAAAAATTTAATATATGGTTTTTATCGTATGTAAATATGCCCGCTATCAGACATGCAAATATAAAACCTATTAAATATCCCATTGTGGGACCAACAAAATAAGCTAATCCTATTCCTTTCTCTGGTGAGTTAGAAAATACCGGTAATCCCATAATTCCTTCTATCAAATAAAAAACTACCGAAAGTACCCCGACTTTATATCCAAAGGAAATTCCTAAAAACAGAACTATAAATGTTTGCATAGTCATAGGAACTGGATAAAAAGGTATTTTAATTTTTGCAGATATTGTCAATAAAATAGAACCTATTAATGCAAATATTATGATTTTAATTATTTTATTATTAGAAATTGAATTTACTAATTCCATTAGCTTTAAATTACTATTTTAATAAAGTTTAATCCACTAATATTTATTAACAGGATGTTTTATTCTTACTATAATACGTCAATTTATTATAAATTAAATTATGGGTAAAATTAAAAAAACTGATCATTTCTATCTTATTGATGGGTCCGGATACATATTTAGAGCCTATTATGCATTGCCACCATTAACACGAAAAAGTGATGGTTTGCCAGTAGGAGCAGTAAGTGGATTTTGTAACATGCTGTTTAAATTATTAGAGGACTCTAAATCAAGCGAAAATTTAGAAAAACCAACTCATTTTGCGGTAATCTTTGACTCTGCAAGAAAGAATTTTCGAAACGAAATATATTCAGATTATAAAGGAAATAGGTCTGATGCTCCCGATGATCTAATTCCACAATTCGATTATATTAGAAAGTCAGTATTAGCATTCAATTTACCCTCTATAGAAATGTTAAATTACGAGGCTGATGATTTGATAGCCACCTATGTAGAGCAAATATTAGACGAAGGTGCAAAGGTTACAATTGTATCATCTGACAAAGATTTAATGCAACTTTTCAAAAAAAAGGTTCGTATATACGATCCAATGAAGAATAAATTTATTTCTAATGACGATGTAATCAATAAATTTGGGGTTGGTCCTGATAAAGTAATTGATGTTCAATCACTTGCAGGGGATAGTACAGACAATGTACCTGGTGTTCCAGGAATTGGTGTAAAAACAGCAGCAGAATTAATTAAGGAATATGGAAATTTAGAAAACCTTCTCAAAAACGCAAATAAAATAAAACAGAATAAAAGAAGAGAAACACTTTTAGAAAATAAAGATAAGGCTCTGGTAAGTAAAAAACTGGTCACATTAAAAAATGATGTTCCGGTGAAAGACAAATTAACTGACTTTGTTTTAAAAAAAGTAGACGTAGACAAGTTATACAATTTTTTGAGAGAAATGGAATTTAATAGGTTATTGAGTTCGGCAATTTCGACATATGGTCAATCCAAATTTAGTGATGAAATAGAAGTCAAAAAAGAAACATCTAAAATATCAAAAGATAAATATGTTTTGATAAAAAATTTATCTGAAATAAAAGATTGGATGCAAGAAGCCGAAGAAGCTGGTGAATTTTCTATTGATACTGAAACAGATTCTCTTGACCCACACCAGGCAAATTTAGTTGGTATCTCAATTTCTAGCAAAATAGGTAAAGCTTGTTACATTCCAACAGGTCATATTGATAAAAATAATCTAAATGAAAAAGATGTTTTGAGAATTTTAAAACCATATTTAGAGGATAAAAGTTTAAAAAAAATTGGGCAAAATATTAAATTCGATTACATAATATTTCGTAAAAGGGATATAGATATTCAAAGTATGGAAGATACAATGTTGATGTCATACGTTTTAGATGCTGGGAAAAATAGACATAATATGGATACCCTTTCAGATATTCATCTTGGTCACAAAACAATTAAATATAAAGATCTTGTTGGATCTGGAAAAAAAGAAATTAAATTCAGTCAAGTAGAGTTAAATATTGCAAAAGATTATGCGGCAGAAGATGCTGATATAACTTACCGTTTATACAAAATATTTTTGAAATCGCTTAAATCAGAAAAATTACTAAATATTTATGAAATTTTCGAAAAACCTTTAATTAAAATTTTAGCATCAATGGAAATCAATGGCATAAAATTGGATAATAATTTTCTTAAAAAATTATCTGTTAAATTTGAAAAAAAACTTCAAGACTTAGAAAAACAAATTTTTAAAATTTCAAAAAAAAAATTTAATATTGCATCGACTAAACAGTTGGGTGAAATAATGTATAATGACCTCAAAATTGCATCGCTAAAAAAGACTAAAAAAGGGAGTTTTGCAACTGGTGCAGCAGTTCTAGAGGATTTAGCTTACAAAGGGAATGAATTTCCTAAATTGGTTTTAGAATGGAGGCAATCTAGTAAATTGAAAAATACATATTCCGATTCTTTGCCAGAGCATTTAAATCCTAATACAAAAAGAGTGCATACGTCTTTTCTGTTAGCAGCAACTACAACAGGTAGACTTGCATCTAGTGATCCAAATTTACAAAATATTCCTATTAAAACTGAGGAGGGCAAAGATATTCGTAAAGCCTTCATATCAGAAAAAAATAAAAAACTTATATCAGCAGACTATAATCAGATCGAAATGAGAATTTTGGCTGATCTAGCTGATGTAAAAGAACTAAAAAAAGCTTTTAAAAATAATGAGGATATTCACTCATTAACCGCTAGCCAGGTTTTTGGTGCAGATATAAAAAAAATTGATGCTGATATGAGGAGAAAAGCGAAAGCTATTAATTTTGGGATAATTTATGGAATATCTCAATATGGTTTGGCCAAACAAATTGGTGTATCAAACAATGAAGCCGAAGAATTTCTAAATTCATATTTTATTAAATTTCCAGAAATTAAAGAATATATGAATAACACAATTAAATTCTGTAGAAAAAGTGGATATGTAAGAAATATTTTTGGTCGAAAAACTCATATTCCAGGGATCAATGACAAAAATTTTAATGTTAGAAATTTTCAAGAAAGGGCAGCTATAAATGCACCTATCCAAGGATCTGCATCAGAAATAATGCGACTTGCTATGATTAGAATCAACGATGAGCTTGATACTAAAAAAACAAATGAATTTAATATGTTGCTTCAAATTCACGATGAATTGATTTTTGAGGTAATTGATAATAGTACTAAATCTGCTTCTAAAAAGATTAAAGATATTATGACAAGTGTGAAAGATAGTGATTTGCATTCATTTTCAATACCATTATCGGTAGATGTAAACATAGGTGATAATTGGGGAGAGCTTCATTAATAAACATTTAATTGCCCAATTTTAAACATTTTAGTATTTTTATAGTTAAACATGAAACAAACAATTGCCCTTGTTGATGATGATAGAAATATATTAACTAGTTTGAGTATCGCTCTAGAAAAAGAGGGTTTTAATATTCAAACTTATTTGGATGGAGAAAGTGCCTTAATAGGTTTGTCAAGAAATCCACCAGACCTTGCAGTTATAGATATTAAAATGCCAAGAATGGATGGAGAAGAATTGTTAAAAAAATTGAGAAAAAAAACATCTATGCCCGTTATCTTTTTAACTTCAAAAGATGAAGAGGTGGATGAGCTCTTAGGACTAAAACTAGGGGCTGATGATTTTGTAAAAAAATCAGGTGGCTTTTCAACTAAAGTTCTTATTGAAAGAATTCGTGTCCAACTTAGAAAAAAAGATAATAATTTAGAGGATAATAGAAATATAATTTCACATGGAAAATTAAAACTTGACCCTTCACAGCTAGAGTGTGAATGGGATGGCAAGCAATTGCCAGATAAATTAACAACAACAGAATTCTTAATTGTAAAGGAATTAGCAAAAAGACCTGGAATCATTAAAGAAAGATCTCAATTAATGGATGTTGCTTACAGAGAAGACACAGATATTGAAGATAGAACAATAGATAGTCACGTAAAAAGGATTAGAAAAAAGTTTAAAAAAGTAGATAATAACTTTTCAGCGATAGAAACCAGATATGGTAGTGGTTATCGTTGGAATGTTAAATAATGGCTACTTCAAAATCTAATAATCAATCTATTTTAAAAAAATTCTTAGTTATCAACTTTATTATTTTTTTAGTGATAGGTGTATTAACATTATTTTACCTTAACACAGTAAAACCTACGCTCATTAAAAATAAAACTGCCTCGCACATAAAAATTATTGATAATACAACAGAAAATATTGATCGTTTAAAAATAAATTTCTCATCTGAAGATATTAGAGAGTTTCTGTTTTCCACTAAATTTTTATTTCAAAGTATAGATAGAGTACAGATATTTGATAGTGAATTTAATCTATTAGGAGATACCGACACATTAGACTTAGATCCAAATGCTTTCTCAAGAAGTCTAAACATAATTGAAATGAGTGACTTAAATAATCAAAGTATTCAAAATAAGAATTTGGAAGAGAGTAATAAAAGCTTTGAAACTAAAGAAATATTTGAAGATTTAAAAAAGTACTCATATTCATCAGATTATGGAAAACCGTTAACTTACTCTAAAGAAAACTATGATCAATTTTTATTAGTAACTGTTAAAAATGTAGTCAGTGAAAACAAAACAATAGGCTATTTAGCTATTACTGAAAATGCCAATGAAATAAAGGTTGCAATAGATGAAAGAAGAAATTTTATAATCAGGACTGCTTTGCTTGTTGCATTAGTAATTTTAATTTTTTCATATGTATTAAATAGATACTTCTTAAAACCAATTAAAAATTTGGTTCAATATACAAATATTATAAAGAACAAAAGTAAGGAAAAGACCAATATTGGAAATATAAAAAAAAGAAATGACGAATTGGGAAAATTATCAAATTCTCTTGATGAAATGACTAATGAATTAAACAAAAGAATTACTACAGCAGAAAATTATTCAACAGATCTTTTGCATGAAATCAGAAATCCTTTAGCATCTCTAAAAAGTGCCTCTGAGATAATTTCTGAAACAAATGATAAATCTCAAAGAAACAAATTAATTAATATAGTATCACATGACGTAGAGAGAATTGAAAGATTAATAACTGATTACTCTCAAATGCTAAGAGATGAGGCTGCAATTTCCTCTGAGAAAATGCAAAAATTAAATTTAAAAGAGATTGCTCAATCTGTTGTTGACGATTTTAACAGTATCTATGAAACAAAAAAATCGATTGGAATTAAATTGAAATCTAATGGAATTAAAAATTATAGTATCTTAGGGATAGAAAATAGAATTGAACAAATTATTGCAAACTTATTAGAAAACTCAATTTCTTTTAGTGAAAATAATCAAGAAATTACCGTTGAAATATCAAAAGATAAAAATGACAAAATTAAATTAGTTGTCGTTGATCAGGGATCTGGATTTAGTGAAAAGGATACAAATAAGATATTTAATAGATTTTATAGTAATAGACCTGAAAACTTTGGAGAACATTCAGGTTTGGGATTAAATATAGTCAAAAATTTAGTTGAAATTCATGGTGGTGAAATCAACGCATCTAATAATAAAGATAAAGGGGCAAGAATTGAGATAATTTTCCCAGAAGCATAAATCTTTGTTGATATATTAAGTGAAATTGTTAAAAGCCTCTTTCTATGGAAGATTTTAAAGTAAAAGATATATCCCAAGCGGAATTTGGAAGAAAAGAAATTTCACTGGCTGAAACTGAAATGCCAGGATTAATGGCTCTTAGAGAAGAATATAAGGGTAAAAAACCTTTAATTGGAGCTCGGATTGTTGGTTGTTTACACATGACAATACAAACAGCTGTCTTAATAGAAACTTTAGTTGAGTTAGGAGCCGAAGTAAGATGGTCCTCATGTAATATTTTTTCGACACAAGACCATGCAGCAGCAGCAATTGCAAAAGCTGGCATTCCTGTATTTGCTTGGAAAGGCGAAACAGAAGAAGAATATTGGTGGTGTGTAAAGCAAACTATTGAAGGAAAAGATGGCTGGAAACCAAATATGATACTTGATGATGGTGGCGATCTTACAGCATTGATGCACAAAGATTATAAAGATTTATTAAATGATGTTAAAGGTTTATCAGAAGAGACAACTACAGGAGTTTTAGCATTAAAAAAAATGGAAAGTGAAGGCAATTTACTTGTCCCAGCAATAAATGTTAACGACTCAGTAACAAAATCTAAGTTCGATAATTTATATGGTTGTAGAGAAAGCTTAGTTGATGGAATTAAAAGAGCTACTGACGTGATGATGTCAGGTAAGGTAGCTATTGTAGCTGGATTTGGAGATGTTGGAAAGGGAAGCGCTGCTTCTCTTCGTCAAAGTGGTGCAAGAGTTATGGTCACAGAAACAGATCCAATTTGTGCTCTCCAAGCCGCAATGGAAGGTTATGAAGTAGTCTTAATGGATGAAATGATAAAAGAAGCCGACATTGTTGTTACTGCAACAGGTAATAAAGATATTGTGACAGCTGATCATATGAGAGAAATGAAAGATAGAGCAATTCTTTGCAATATCGGTCACTTTGATAATGAGATCCAAGTAGATGCTCTTAAAAATTATAAATGGGATGAAATAAAACCACAAGTTCACGAAATTACATTGCCGGATGGAAAAAGAATTATTTTATTAGCAGAAGGTAGATTGGTTAATCTTGGATGTGCAACAGGACACCCAAGTTTTGTAATGAGTGCGTCTTTCACAAATCAAGTAACAGCTCAGATAGAATTATGGAATAACTCAGACAAATATGAGAAAAAAGTATATGTTCTACCTAAACATTTAGATGAGAAAGTAGCCAGACTTCATTTAGAAAAAGTTGGAGCTAAATTAACCAAATTATCAGATGATCAAGCAAAATATATAAGTGTAACACCAGAAGGACCTTATAAACCAGATGCCTATCGCTACTAAAAGTAGCAAAATAGATATTTCAAAAGAAATTATCACACAAAAAATTGCTGAAAAAATTGCAAGTAAAGTTAGTAAAAATACAACCTTGCTTTTTTATGGAAATATCGGAGTAGGTAAGACTACATTTATTAGGTATCTAATTAATTATCTTCAAACAAAAAATGGTTTAGAAACAACAGAAATACCTAGTCCAACTTTTAATATTATAAATGAATACGAGATTAATTCCTTGATTGTTAGACATTTTGATCTTTACAGAATTAAAGATAAAAAAGATTTATATAATTTAGGAATTAATGAAAATTTAGAAGATTACGCTAGATTAATTGAATGGCCTGAAATCTTGGGTCAAAATATAGATAGTACTTTTACATTAAAATTTGAATATGATGAAAAGCTTGAAAATAGGTACTTAATTATATCTAATAATATTGATTTTGATTTTAATGAATTTGAAAAAATTTAAACAGTTATCAGGAGATGCATCTTTTAGAAAATTTTATAGAACAAATAATTCAGTATTAGTTTATAGCAAAATTCAAAAGCGATCAAACCTGTTAAATTATGATGCTGTTAACAAAATATTGATTAAAAATAAAATATTAGCACCAGG
>CACJGL010000013.1 GCA_902592965.1 uncultured Pelagibacteraceae bacterium | reverse complement strand
TAATACATCATCCTCATTTAAGAATTTAAAATTGTTTTTTTTTTGCAATGTTATTTCATTTTTTTTAGCGATATCTTCTAAAGAAACTTCATTTAATATATCGTTTTCGATTTCATCAATTTTTTTGTAAAAATCTTCATTAAATTCATTGATTTCAATTAGATTTGAGGGTTCAACTTTAGCATAACTAAAATCAATGAATGCTTCTTTTAGGTTTACTTCATTTTCGATTATATAATTATTAATTTCAACGTCTGAAATATCTTTATCGTAAGCATATTCAAGATCATAGTATTGAATATTTATTTTTTTGTTTTCATTTATGTAAATCTTATTTTGTAAATAATATGGTGATTTAATACCACCACCAATATAATCAAATAGTCTTTTTCTTAACTGAGAATTTTTTAGTCTATTTTCAAATTCAGCTGCAATAATATTATTCTCTAAAAGAAATTTTTCATATTTTAATCTTGAAAAATTTTTGTCATCATCGAGAAAATTTATGTCATTTTGTAAATTTAATTTTAATGATCTATCTGAAACTTTTACATTTAAATCTTTATACTCCATTGACATTAAATCTTTTGATATAAGGTCACTCAAAATTCTCTCTAAGATATTGTTATCTAAATTTTCTTTTATGTAATCAGGATTAATTCTTGATCGGTTTATATGATCAATAAAGTCTTTCGTTGAAATTGATTTATTATTTATCTTAGCAATATTATTTGTATTCCCGCCACTAAAGACACTTCCCATTCCCCAAAAAACAAAAGGAACAATTATTATAGCAACTAGGACGCCTGCCATTTTGCTTTTTGTAAAACCTCTTAATTTTCCTAACATGAGTAATTCTTTATATATTGATTATAAAAAACAAACCTATAAATTAAATTATCTAAGATGACAAATAATAATATGATCTTTATAGCTAATTGGAAGATGAATGGAGAAAAAAGTCATATCTCTGGCATTAATAAAACCATAAAATTTTTAAAAAAATCAAAAAATAATAAAAATCAAATAATTTACTGCCCACCATTTACCCTAATTTCATCGGTTAAAAATAAAGTAAAAAAAACTAAAATTAAAGTAGGTGCTCAGAACCTTTCTCAATTAAATGATTATGGTGCATTTACAGGATCTGTAAACTCTAAATTAATTAAGTCAGCAGGAGGTGACTATGTTATTGTCGGTCATTCCGAAATTAGAAATCATGAAAATGATATACTGATAAATAAAAAAATTCACTCAGCACTTAAAGAAAAATTAAAAGTAATTCTTTGCATTGGAGAAACATATAAAGAAAAAAAAAATAATAAAACTCTCTCAGTTCTTAAAAGACAAATAACAATCGCATTAAAGAATATAAAAAAAATTAATAATATAATTTTTGCATATGAACCTAGATGGGCCATCGGTACTGGAAAAATACCAAAACCATCTGAATTAAGAAAAAACTTTAAAGACATAAACAATATAATTAATAAATTAAAAATAAATCAAAAATACAAAATTGTATATGGCGGATCTGTTAATTCTAAAAATGTATCAGAGCTAAAAAAAATTAGTGATTTAAAAGGTTTTTTAATAGGAAGCGCTTCTTTGGAAGCAAAAAATTTTATTGATATAATTAAAAAATCAACTAATTAAACCTCGTGGAAAATATACTTTTAATAATTAATATTGTTCTTGCAGCTATTCTAGTTATTCTAGTTTTATTTCAAAAATCTGAGGGTGGTGCATTAGGTATTGGAGTGTCCCAGGACAATTTCATGCTCTCAAGATCAGCTGGAAATTTTTTAACCAAAGCTACGGCAATAATTGCTACTTTATTTATAATATGTAGTCTGTGTTTAACGATTCTTTCAAGAGGTGAATTAATTCCCACAACGTCAGTTTTAGATAAAATAGAGGAAACTGATGATACTCCAAAGGTTCCAGATAGTAATAATTAATACTTTGAATTTTTAAGTTTTAGGTCTATAAGATACTTCCATGGCGCGATATATTTTTGTCACTGGCGGCGTGGTATCATCACTTGGAAAAGGATTATCATCGGCATCGCTTGCATATCTATTAAAGTCACAAGGTTATAAAGTTAGGATACGTAAAATGGATCCATATTTAAATGTTGATCCGGGAACAATGAGTCCTTTTCAGCATGGAGAGGTATTTGTTACTGATGATGGTGCAGAAACTGACTTAGATTTAGGACATTACGAAAGATTTACAAATATTTCTTCAAAGCAATCAGACAATATTACAACAGGTAAAATTTATAGTGATGTAATCAAAAAAGAGAGACAAGGGGGGTATCTAGGTAAGACAGTTCAAGTAATACCACACATAACCGATAGAATTAAAAAATTTATTAGCAAAGATATCAGTAACGAAGATTTTGTAATTTGTGAAATTGGTGGAACTGTTGGTGACATAGAAAGTTTACCATTTCTAGAAGCTATAAGACAATTCTCAAACGATCATGGAAAATCTAGAACATTATTTGTTCATTTAACATTAGTTCCTTTTATGAAATCCTCTGATGAAATAAAAACTAAACCTACACAACATAGTGTTAAAGAATTAAGAAGTATCGGTATACAGCCAGATATTGTTATATGTAGATCAGAGCGACACATACCTTTAGAGCAAAGAAAAAAAATATCTTTATTTTGTAATGTAGATATTGAAAATGTTATTGAGACTGTTGATGTTAGAACAATTTATGAGGCTCCAATTAGTTTTTATAACCAAAAATTAGATAAACAAGTTCTAAAATATTTTAAAATAAAATCAAAAAAGAAACCCAATTTAAATCCATGGAAAAATATTACCTCTACTGTTCTAAAAAATAATAAAGTAATTAATATTGGAATAATAGGCAAATATGTAAATTTAAAAGATGCTTATAAATCCCTGGATGAAGCTTTAACACATGGTGGTATAGCAAATAATGTAAAAGTTAATTTGGTAAGAATTGAATCTGATAAAATAAAACAAAATGAAATAAGCAAAAAACTTAATAGTGTCTCTGGAATATTAATACCAGGTGGATTTGGTAAAAGAGGAACAGAAGGGAAGATTGCAGCAATTAAATATGCAAGAGAAAAAAAAATACCCTTTTTTGGTATTTGTTTTGGAATGCAAATGGCAATCATCGAATTTGCGAGAAACAAATTGAATATAAAAAATGCTGGTTCAACAGAGTTTGATAAAAAATGTTTTCCTAGTGTTGGGTTAATTCACGAATGGAACAAAAATGGAAAAGTTTTTAAAGGTACTGAAAAAAACTTAGGTGGGACAATGAGATTAGGTCTTTATACAGCTAAATTAAAAAATAATTCTGCCATAAAAAAAATTTATAAATCTAATGAAATAAAAGAAAGACACAGGCATAGATATGAAGTTAATAATAACCAAAGATCAAAGTTTGAAAGAAAAGGATTAATATTTTCGGGCATGTCTCCAGATAATAAATTACCTGAAATAATTGAGTTAAAAAACCATCCCTGGTTTATTGGTGTTCAATTTCACCCTGAATTTAAATCAAGGCCATTATCACCTCATCCATTATTTAAATCATTTATCAAAGCATCAAAAAATTATCATGGAAAATAGAATTGTTAAGTGTCAGGGTTTAAATATTTCTAACTCAAATAAAATTTCTTTAATAGCAGGACCTTGCCAATTAGAAACTGAACAACATGCTTTAGATATGGCAGGTGAAATTAAAAATATTACTGATAAATATAATATAGGATTTATATACAAAACATCATTTGATAAAGCGAATAGAACAAGTCTTAAAGGTAAAAGAGGAGCTGGATTAGAAAAATCTTTACCAGTTTTTGACAAAATAAAAAATCAAATAAAAGTTCCTGTCCTTACAGATATTCATAATGAGGAGCAATGTTCAATTGTATCTCCTCATGTAGATGTTTTACAAATTCCAGCTTTCTTATGTCGACAAACAGATTTATTAGTTGCTGCTGCAAAAACAAAAAAAATTATTAATGTGAAGAAAGGTCAGTTTCTAGCTCCATGGGATATGATTAATGTAACAAAAAAAATATCAGAGTCTGGCAACAATAATATTCTTGTAACAGAGAGAGGTGCAAGTTTTGGATACAATACTTTAGTATCTGATATGAGATCTATTCCTATAATGGCAAAGAATGGATATCCTATTGTTTTTGATGCCACGCACTCAGTTCAGCAACCTGGGGGTCAAGGTGATAAAAGCGGTGGTCAAAGAGAATTTGTTGAACATTTATCTCGAGCAGCAGTTGCTGTAGGTGTTGCTGCTATTTTCATAGAAACACACCAAGATCCAGATAATGCGCCTTCTGATGGTCCAAATATGGTTCCATTAAATAAATTAGAAAATCTTATAAATCAGATAGTTGAAATCGATAATCTAGTGAAAAAAAACAATGTCTAAAATATCTAAAGTTATTGCAAGGCAAGTTTTTGATAGTCGAGGAAATCCAACCATTGAAACGGAGGTATTTGTAAAAGATATTAGTGCTTCAGCAATCTGTCCCTCTGGAGCATCAACTGGAACATATGAAGCTTTTGAAAAAAGGGATACAAAAAATAAAAAATATCTTGGAAAAAGTGTTTTAAAACCTGTTGAATTTATAAATAAAGTAATATCAAAGAAATTAAAAAATTTTAATATTCATCAACAAGATAAAATAGATAATTTATTAATAAGACTTGATGGTACAAAACAAAAAAAAAAAGTTGGAGCTAATGCAATTCTTTCAGTTTCAATAGCTGTCAAAAAATTATCATCTAAAATTAAAAAAATTCCAATTTATAAAAATTTACTAATAAATAAAAATTTTAAATTACCTTATCCTTTAATGAATATAATTAATGGAGGTGCGCATGCAAATAATGGTCTCAGAATTCAAGAGTTTATGATAAGACCGGATAAAGCAAAAACATTTTCTGAGGGTGTCAGAATGTGTTTTATTGTTATTAATAAATTAAGAGATTTAATAAAAAAGATGGGTCATTCCACGTCTGTAGGAGATGAGGGTGGTTTCGCTCCAATGATAAATGATAATGAAAGTGCGCTAAAACTTATAGTAAAAGCTATAAAGTTGTCAGGTTTTAGAAATGGAAAAGACGTAGTAATATGTTTGGACGTTGCAGCAAATGAGCTGCTTAAAAATAAAAAATATTCAATTCATTCTAAAAAATATACTAGTGTTGATAAATCTATAGATAATTATTTTAAATTAATAAAAAAATATAAAATAATGTCTATAGAAGACCCTTTTGGTGAAAATGACTGGTCAGCCTGGACTAAACTTTTGAATAAAACAAAAAATAAAATACAAATTGTCGGCGATGATCTTTTTGTTACAAATTTAGAACGATTGAAAATTGGTTTCTTAAATATTTCAGCTAATTCAATATTAATTAAATTAAATCAAATTGGTACTGTCACAGAAACACTTGAAGTTATAAAATTTGCAAAATTAATAGGTTATAAAACCATCATCTCACATAGATCAGGTGATAGTGAAGATACTTTTATTTCAGATTTTGCTGTTGGTACTGATTCTAACCAAATTAAAACAGGTTCTTTGGCTAGATCTGAGAGAGTTTCTAAATACAATCAATTATTAAGAATTGAACATGAACTTGGAAAAAAATCTAAAATGCATAGTATTAATTAATGTTTGACAAAATAAAAAAAAATTATTTTATTTTAATTCTAACTTTTTTATTTATTTACTTTTTTTTTAATCTTCTAGGTGGAGATAGAGGTCTTATTTCTTATTTAAAAAAAAAGGATGCTTATAATGAACTTAAGATAAAACAAACAGATTTGATATTCAAAATTCAAGAATTAGAGCATAAAAATTCTTTATTAACTGAAAATATAGACCTTGATTTTATTGAAATTTTAATACGAGACAAATTTTTATTTGGAAAAGAAGGAGAGACTACCTATATAGTTAAATAAGATGGACAAAATTAGACCAAGACACCCTGAAAAAGTTAAAAATCCAGTTAATCCAATTAAAAAAAAACCAGTTTGGATTAGATCTAAACTTTCAGACAGTAAAGAATTTTTTTTAACCAAAACTATAGTTAATCAAAATAATTTAGTCACTGTTTGCCAAGAAGCGAACTGTCCAAATATCACTGAATGTTGGAGTAAAAGACATGCAACATTTATGATTATGGGTGATACTTGCACAAGAGCTTGTGCGTTTTGTGATGTTAAAACTGGGAAACCTGAAAAATTGGATCAATTTGAACCAATAAAAATAGCGAATGCAGTTAAAAAATTAAATTTAAGACATGTTGTAATTACATCTGTAGATAGAGATGATTTGCCTGATGGTGGATCTGCTCATTTTAAAGAAGTTGTAGAAATTACTAGAAAAAAAAATCCTAGCACTACAATAGAAGTTTTAACGCCAGATTTTCTTAGAAAAGGAGATTCTTATAAAATTATTTTAAGCGCTAACCCAGATGTTTTTAATCATAACATTGAAACTGTTCCAAGATTATATGTAAAGGTTAGACCTGGTGCTAGATATTTCTCATCTTTAGAACTTCTTAAAAATGCGAAAAAAGATAATAAGCAGATTTTTACTAAGTCAGGTATAATGGTTGGATTGGGTGAGGAAAAAGATGAAGTAATTCAAGTAATGGATGATTTGAGATCTGCAGATGTTGATTTTTTGACAATTGGTCAATACCTTCAACCAACAGTAAAACATCATCCTTTAGATAGATATTATCATCCTGATGAATTTAAAGATCTAGAAATAATAGCTAAGTCAAAAGGTTTTTTATTAGTTTCATCTTCCCCATTGACTAGATCTTCATATCATGCCGATGAAGATTTTGCTAAATTAAAAAAAAACAGACATAATTAATTCAATGCCTAAAGCATCTGTAACGCGATTAATAGCACGCGATAAAAAAACACTTATTAATTTTGTTTTAGATATTGAAAAATACCCTGAATTTATTCCCTTTTGTATACATTCTAAGGTTTATCAAAAAAAAGAAGCAGAGAATTCAATAAATATAATCGCTGATTTGACTATAGGTAAAAAACCTTTTACAGACACTTACAAAAGTGATGTCAGGTATGATAAAAGAAAAGATCACATTCACGTGACTAATATTGATGGTCCTTTGAATTATTTAGAAAATAATTGGAGGTTTGTGGAGAAAGATAATTTTACCGAAGTTCATTTTGATGTCGATTTCGAAATTAAGAACAAATTTCTTAACATAATAATGTCAAAATCTTTTCAATACGGGCTTAATAAAATAGCTGATGCTTTTCAAAAAAGAGCTGAAAATTTGTAATATATAACTAAATAATTTTTATTAATAAATTAATACATTTTTCAACTGTATTATTTTGTATTATTGATCTTTTCTTTTTTCCAAATAAATTTTTGATAATAAAAATTTTATTTCCCCGCTTAATACCAATAAATACAAGGCCTACAGGTTTATTTTTTGTACCTCCTGTGGGACCCGCAACACCTGTAATTGATACGTTTATCTTGCTTTTTGATAATTTTGATAAATTTTCTACCATTGATTTACAACATTCTTGACTTACAGCCCCATGATTATCAATTATATTTTTTTTAACTTTGAGAATATTAATTTTAGCATTATTAGAATATGTAATTAATCCCATTTTAAAATACTTTGATGAGCCGCTTAATTTAGTTAATTTACTAGATAGTAAACCACCAGTGCAAGATTCTGCTATAGATATTGTGGTTTTTGTTTTTATCAATTTTTTGTGTAACTTATCAATACTCATTAAAATTTTAATGAAATAAGATATATTATTAACATTGTGTATAAACCTGCCATTATATCATCCATAATTATACCAAAAAAATTTTTATGTTGTTTATCGAAATAACTTACAGGGAAAGGTTTAACGATGTCAAAAAATCTAAAAAAAATAAAAGATAAGAAATAATATATTTCAACAGGAATATTTATTAGATTTTTAGATGATAAATATACAATAAGAATTAGCGGCATTGCTTGACCTAACACTTCATCTATTACAATTTGTCTAGGATCTTTATTTTCAAATTCAGTTTCAGAGTCCATCACAGCATAAAAAGAATAAAAAAATGTTATTGAATATAAAATTAAAATATAATTTAGGTTTTTAAATTGTAATATCTCAAACAATATATAAAGAATTATTAATGTACTTAAGGATGTAAAAGTTCCAGGAATTCTAGAAATATATCCATTTCCAAAAAAAGTTGATATCAGTATATTTATTTTTTTCATTTTGATACTGAACAAATCACTTCACATGCAATTGCTTGTTCTTTTCCGATTATACCCAATTTTTCAACAGTTTTCCCTTTTAAATTTATTAAATTTCTATTTATTGAGAGTAAATTTGATAATGATTCTATTAATTTATTTCTAATTTTTGATACTTTTGGATTTTCACAAATTAAATTTATATCTATATTGTTTATAGAAAAATTATTTTTTTTTAAAAGCATTAGAACCGGTTCTAGCATGTTTTTGGACCTGATATTTTTAAATCTATTTAAATTATTCGGAAATAGTGTTCCAATGTCACTTTTTCTCATCGCTCCTAATAATCCATCTATAATTGCATGTAGAATTACATCCCCGTCAGAATGACCTTTAAGACCTGAGTGAAAAGGGATTTTAACACCCCCTAGAAAAAGTTTTTTATTTTTAATTAATCTATGAATATCAAAACCTATGCCAAAATATATTTCTGATTTTAGATAATTTAAATCATCTATTGTTGTTATCTTAAAATTTTTTTTATCTCCAAGAATAAACTTAATTTTTCTATTGTTTCTTAAGTACAAACTAGCTTCATCAGTAATTTTTTCTTTATTTAATTTATATAACTTAAAAAGCTCTTGAAAATTAAAACACTGCGGTGTTTGTGTAAGCAAAACCTTATTTCGATCCAAATTATTTATTTTATTTTTAATTTTATACTTTACTGAATTTTCAGATTTTAAATAGGGAACAACTGCATTGTTATTTTTTAATTCTTTTTTTAATTTTTTTAGTAAATTAATTGATAAATTTGGTCTTGCTGCATCATGAATAAATACGTTTTTAATTTTTTTATTTTTTAAAAAATTAAGAGCATTCTGGGTTGAATTATGTCTTTCTTTTCCACCTTTTATTACATCTATATTTTTATAATTAATTTTCTTATTTGAAACTATTAAAATTTTTTTAAACAGTTTTGAGTCTAAGGCAGTTTTTAATGAATGCTCAAATAAAGGCTTATTTTTATAGGTTATAAATTGTTTATTCAATCTTGATTTAAATCTCTTACTTTTTCCTGCACATAATAATATAAAACAATCACTCATGTATTTATTTATAAATTTTTATATATATTCATAGTTTATGCTAACATTCATAAAAAGAAATTTATTTATAATAATAATATTTCTTCTGACTGTACTTCTATCTTTTATTACATTTTTAACATTTATTGATAGAAGTTTTATTGAGTTGAATGAACAAAACTTACAATTAGTATTAATTGTCAACATTATCTTTTTATTATTATTTTTTGTTTTAATCTTTATTGATATCAAAAATTCAATTAGGAATAATATAAATGTAAGAGGTTCCGTTGCAAATAGAAAATATATAATTTCCTTTGGGCTTTTTACTTTAATTCCATCTTTGCTGATTGCGATATTCTCTCTGTTTATTTTCTCTTTTGCTCTTGAAAAATACTTTGATAAAAAAATTACAACTGCTGTTAATAATTCTTATGAGATTGCAAAAAATTATGTTGATGAAAAAAGAAATAAAATTCAATCTGAAATAGTCTTAATCGCATTTGATCTAAACAAATATTATAATATTTACAAATCTGATCCAGATAGATTTAAGGCATTCTTAAACACTCAAAATCTAATCAGAGATATTGATCAACTTTATTTAATTAATTCAGCTGGTGAATTAATTACTTCAGCAAATGATTATAAGTACATTAAGATTGAGGATCAGGCTATTCAAATGGTAAAATCTGACGATAGACCTCTAAAAATTATAAATGCTCCTGAAAATAGATCAGCAGCCGTAATAAGGTTACAAAATTTCGAAGACACTTTTCTGTATGTAGTAAAAAGTCTAGATAAGAATATATCAAATTATCTAATAGAGTCAGAAGAGGCAGTAAATTTTTATTATACGGTTGAGAATCAAAGCTTAGGAATAAGAATTTCTTTTGCGATTATATATATATCTTTAGTAACACTTTTGTTATTTTTATCGATCACAATTGCAATCAGATTTTCATCTAGATTTTTTATATCAATCAATAACCTGATTACCGCATCTGAAAAAATTGGAAAAGGAAATTTAGATGTCAAAGTTCCTGAGCTTAAAGCTGACAGAGAAATGGAGTTATTAAATAGAAATTTTAATTCTATGATTGAAAAATTAAAAAATCAGCAAGATAAATTACTTTCAAATGAAAGACACGAAGCATGGGAAACTGTTGCTAGAAAAATGGCTCATGAAATTAAAAATCCGTTAACTCCAATACAATTAACTATCGATAACCTTAATTCTAAATATTTATCAGATATAAGTCGTGAAAAAAAAATTAAATATCAAAATAATTTAAAAACTATATTGAAGCAAATAAAACAAATTGAAAATTTAGTTAATGAATTTTCAGATTTTGCAAGAATGCCCAAACCTCATTTTAAAAACAATGATTTAATTAAAGTCTTAGATGAAAATATTGATCTGTTAAAAAAAATTGATAATTCAATTAATTTTAAAATTAATAATAAAACTGGAAATAAAGTGATAATTAATTTTGATAATGAACAATTTAATAGACTATTTTTTAATTTGATTAAAAATTCAATCGAAAGCATTAGGGAAAAAGTTAAAAAAACCAACAATTCATTGAAAAATATTGATATAGAAATTAATCAAAGAAGAGACTATATAACAGTTAACTTAACTGATACAGGTGAAGGTTTTAAAAATAAAAAAACCAAAGATATTATAAAACCATATTATACAACTAAAGAAAATGGAACTGGCTTAGGATTATCTATAGTAGATAAAATTATTAACGACCATAATGGATCTATTAAATTTTTAAACACAAATAATGGAGCTAAAGTTCAAATAATAATTCCGAAATAAATCATGGCAACAGAAATACTAATTATAGACGACAACGCAGATATTAGAAATATTCTTCAGGAATTAATTCAAGATGCTGGTTATAAAACAAGATTAGCAGCAAATTTTAATCAAGGTTTATCCGAAATAGATAAAAAATTACCTGATGTTGCTATCATAGATGTAAAATTGGATAAGGGTGATAACGATGGAATTCAGTTGCTTGAGCACATAAAAACTAAAAATACAGATATTCCAGTAATAATAATTTCAGGACATGCTAATATTGAAATGGCTATAAATTCTCTTAGATCTGGAGCATTTGAATTTATACAAAAACCTTTTGATAAAGAGAGATTATTAAATTTTGTAAAGAGAGCTGTTGAAAATTTTAATCTAAAAAAAGAAAATAAATCTCTAACGAATAAATTGTTTCATTCATTTGAAATAATTGGAAAAAGTAAAAATATTATTTCCATCAAAGATCAAATACAAAAATTATCGCAATCTGAAAGCAGAGTTTTTATTAGCGGTCCGACAGGGTCTGGAAAGGAATTAGTAGCAAGAAAAATTTATAAAAATTCAAATAGATCAAATGGCCCTTTTGTTATTATTAATGGAGCTTTACTAGATTCAAAAAAATATGAATTGGAGCTATTCGGTGAAGAAAAAAAAGATGGATCAATAGTTTATGGTGCTTTGGAAAAAGCTTCTGGTGGAGTATTGTTAATTGATGAAGTAACAGAAATTCCATTAGAAACACAATCTAAAATATTAAGAGTTGTCATAGATCAAAAATTTAAAAGAATTAACAGTAATCATGACATTAAAGTCGATGTCAGAATTATTTGTGCGTCTAGCAAAAATATTAAAAATGAAATAAGAAATGGAAATTTTAGAGAAGATTTATTTCATAGATTAAATGTCTTTAATATTGAAATCGAACCTTTGAGTAAAAGAATTGAGGATATTCCATTAATTGTAGAATATTTTATTGAAAATATTTGTAATACTTACAATTATAAAAAATTTGAAATTAAAGATGATAATTATCTTTTAAATTATGATTGGCCTGGCAATGTACGAGAATTACGTAATCTAATTGAAAGGATTGCTATATTATCACCTGGCAATGATGAAGAAAAAGTTTTAGATATTATAAAAGAATCTTTATCTAAATCTGCAAATGAAACTTTTTCTGTTGCTGAAAATTTATCAATACCATTAAGAGAAGCAAGAGAAAATTTTGAAAAAGAATATTTAATCTCTCAAATAAAAAAATTTGGGGGAAACATATCAAAAACTGCAAAATTTGTTGGCATGGAAAGATCAGCTCTTCACAGAAAATTAAAATTATTAGGTGTTAAGGACCTAAATTAATGAATATAATTATTTGTGGTGCTGGTAGAGTAGGCTATACAATCGCTAAATTGTTAACAGAACAAAATCATTCTATAACAGTGATCGATCAATCAAGCGAAGATATTCAAAAAATCAATGAATCTCTCGATGTAAAAGCAATAGTAGGAAAAGCAACTTCTCCAGAAATTTTAGATAGCGCTAATACTTCAGATGCAGATATGTTGATTGCTGTTACAAGAAATGATGAAATCAATATGCTTATATGCCAAATTGCATATTCTTTGTTTAAAGTTCCAAAAAAAATTGCAAGAATAAGATCTCAAGAATATTTAGATCCAAAATTTTCAACACTTTTTAATAAAGAAAATTTACCCATTGATTATGTCATATCTCCAGAATTAGAGATAGCAAAATCATTACAAAGAAAATTAGAAGCACCTGGAGCTTTAGACAATGTACCTTTTGCAGAAAATAAAATTAGATTGTTAGAAATTCTAATTGATGAAAAATGTGCAATACATGAAATAAAATTGAAGGAATTAACAAATAAATTTCCAGACTTAAATGCATATATATTAGGAGTAATTAGAGAGGAAAAATTTCAAATATTAAAAAAAGATGACACTCTTCAGCATAATGATAAAGCCTATGTAATAGTAAACTCAAATCAAATGGAAAAAACATTAAAAGTATTTGGTCACAATGAAAAAATTGCAAATAAAATTCTTATTATAGGTGGTGGTAATATTGGATTCAATCTTGCCTCTAATATTGAAAATAATTTTGATGAAGCGAGAGTTAAAATTATCGAAAAAGATAAAAGTAGAGCAGAATTTATTGCAAATTATTTAAATGATACAATTGTTATAAATGGAAATGGTTTAGATGAGGATGTATTAAATGAAGCTAATTTAGAAGAAGTTGAAACTGTATTAGCTCTAACTAATGATGATGAGGATAACCTTATGGTAAGTGTTCTTGTAGAAAAATTTTCAAAAAATAAAAGAACTATGGCATTAGTAAATAAACCTAATTATTCATTATTGCAATCATCTTTAAAAATAGACGATTTAATAGATCCTAGAATGAGCACGGTTTCAAGTATATTAAAACATGTTCATAAAGGTACAATTGAGAATGCTTATACTATTTTAAATGGTGAGTATGAGGTAATAGAAGCCGATATTTTGGAAACATCCGAACTCGTAAATAAAGAGTTAAAAAATGCCGATTTGCCAGAAGAAATTCGTGTGGGTGCAATTTTGAGAGATAATAAATTTATACTACCATCATCTAAATATATATTTCAAAAAGATGATACGGTTGTTTTGTTAGCCAAAAGAGACCAATTACCTTTGGTAGAAAATTTATTTAGAATTAGCTCAATCTAATTAATGAATATATTTAGCCTAAAATACTTTGGTATTTTTTTTTTAGTTATAAGTTTTTTTTCATTTTTTAATATAATTTATTCTTATTATTTTAATCTATTAACCAATCTAAGTAATTATTTTCTAACTTTTGGAATAACTTTTATAATTGGATTATTTTTAATAATATTTAAAAAACACAAATATGAAAAAATTAATTTATTTGAAAGAATTGTAATCGTATTAATTGGCTATTTAATTTTACCTATTACTATAGCAATTCCTTACTATTTTAGCTTTAATGAATTAACTTTAATTAATTGTTATTTTGAAGCTATATCTGGGTTTACTTCTACTGGTTTTTCAATTTTTAATGATTTAGATAAATTAGATCAAACACTAATTCTTTGGAGATCAAGCTCACAATGGATAGGTGGATTATATTTTTTATTTTCAATATTATTACTTATTGATTTATTTGATGAAAACTTAAAAAGATCTTTGACAAATTATATTTCATTAAATTCTTTAGAAATATTTAAACAAGTATTTAAAATTATAGTTATCTATGTATCAATGACAATTCTCATATTTATATTATTAAAGTTTGTAAACTTACGATCTTATGAGGCTTATAATTATTCACTTTCAATAATAGCCTCGGGAGGATTTTTACCTAATGATAATTTTGATTTAACATTTGCCACTGATATAAGTAAAATTATTTTATCTGTATCAATGCTATTTTCTTTTTTTAGTCTTTTTTTTATCTTTAATCTAATTTTTTTTAAAAAAAAAAATATTAACTATTTAAGTGAAGATATAAATATTTTAATTTATCTTTTAATAGTAATTGTATTATCATTTATATTTTTTAATTATGATAATAATTTTTTAAATATATTAGTTTCTATTTCAAGTAGTGTTTCAAACATAGGAATTTCATTTGAAAAAGTTCCTAAAAATCTTGTTTTTGTTTTTTTATTATTGGTGATATTAGGAGGTTCTTTTTTTTCAACAAGTTCTGGTTTAAGAGTTATTAAAGTTTTAACCTTAATAAAATTTTCTTTAAATAATCTTTTGTCTCATTCTAAACCAAATCAAATTTATTCAAATAAATTGTCTTTAAATAAAATTGGTGCAAATATCACAGATATTAACAAATATTTTTTTGCAATAATTATTTTTATAATTTCTTTATTTTTAATATCAATTTTATTAACTTTGTCTAATTTAGATTTTGAAACATCTTTCAAATTAGGTATTTTGACAATTATGAATACCGTTAA
Organism: uncultured Pelagibacteraceae bacterium; assembly: GCA_902592965.1. GTDB lineage: Bacteria > Pseudomonadota > Alphaproteobacteria > Pelagibacterales > Pelagibacteraceae > Pelagibacter. The sequence continues at coordinate 12,136 of CACJGL010000013.1, read as the reverse complement.
CTCTGAAATGTATGGTTTAGGAAATTTAGATTTTTATAATTTTAATATATTTGGTAAAATTTCATTAATTATATTTATGATTATTGGGAGAATTGAACTTTTATCTGTTATTATCTTATTAAAAAAATTCCTTTTCAAAAATTAAATTAGTATTATAAATTAATTTATATGCGCTCTTAGCTCAGCTGGATAGAGCAACGGTTTTCTAAACCGTAGGTCGAAGGTTCGAATCCTTCAGAGCGCGCCAAAACCAAATAAAGCAAAGATATTGCGATTAATTTAACATTGATGAGTTTCTTTGTTTCTGCTTTACTTGGGTAATTCAAAAATTAATTTGGATTATTTGTTAACAAATAAATAAACAAGAGGGATATATAATGTTTAAATTAGTAAAACGATTGACTTCAGTTGTTGCTATGTTTGCTGTTTTATTTACTTTTACAACAGAAACTATGGCTGCAAAAAAGTCAAAAACTCTTAAAAACACACAGAAAAAAGGTTTTGTGAGATGTGGTGTTTCACAAGGACTACCAGGATTTTCTAATGCTGATGCTGCAGGAAACTGGACTGGTGTTGACGTTGATGTATGTAGAGCAGTAGCTGCTGCAGTACTAGGTGATTCAAGTAAAGTTAAATTTACTCCACTAAGTGCTAAAGAAAGATTTACTGCATTAACATCTAATGAGATAGATATTCTATCTAGAAATACTACTTGGACTCTTTCAAGAGATGCGGATATCGGTCTTACTTTCGTAGGAGTAAACTTCTATGATGGTCAAGGTTTTATGGTTAGAAAAAATTCAGGAATATCATCAGTTAATGATTTTAAAGCTGGTGTTTCTGCATGTACTAACCTTGGAACTACTACAGAGCTTAATATGAGAGATTTCTTTAATTCAAAAGGAATTAAATATGAGCCAGTCACTTTTGAAAAAGCTGACGAAGTTGTAGCTGCATATGATGCTGGTAGATGTGATACATATACTACAGATAAATCTGGTTTAGCTGCTCAAAGAATTAAATTGAGTAACCCAGATGACCACATGGTATTACCTGAAACTATATCAAAAGAGCCATTAGGCCCAGTTGTTAGACAAGGTGATTCTGTTTGGGAAGATATCGTAAGATGGTCACTAAACACTATGATCGAAGCTGAAGAGTATGGCGTAACATCAGCAAATGCTGATATGATGAAAACTTCGGATAATCCAGCTGTAAAAAGATTAGTTGGTGCTGAAGGTGAATTAGGCGCTGCTCTAGGTTTAGATAATGAGTGGAGTTTAAGAATAATCAAGCAAGTTGGTAACTACGGTGAAAGCTATAAAAGAAATATAGCTGATACTGGAATTCTACCTGATAGAGGTCCAAATGAGTTATGGACAAAAGGTGGAATACTTTACGTACCACCAGCAAGATAATTCTTTTTAAAAAGAACATAAAGAGGGCTAGATTTTTCTAGCCCTTTTTTTTATAAATCATACTAACAGTGAATTTTAAGAAAATATTTCCCCAGTTACTTACGCTAGTAGTTGTAATTCTAGTATTTGGTTTTTTTTCATATAACGCTCAAGTTAATATGGAAAATAGGGGTATAACATTTGGTTATGGATTTTTATCTCAAGAATCGTCATTTGACGTACAGTTTTCTCTTATAGAATATGACGGCTCGCATTCTTATTTTAGAGCTTATTTAGTTGGATTATTAAATACTATTCTAGTTTCTGTTATTGGAATTGTATTTGCTACAATTATTGGTGTTGTAGTTGGAATAGCCAGATTATCAAGCAATTATCTTATTGAACGAACTGCAGCAATATATGTGGAATTTTTTAGAAATATTCCTTTGCTATTACAAATATTCTTTTGGTATTTTGCTGCTTTAAGAGCATTACCTTTACCAGAAAAAGCAGAACCCATGTTTGGAGTTTTCTTCTTAACTATAAAAGGTTTTTTTATTCCAGCTTTTATTTGGAATAATCTAGATATTTTTATTTATTCAGTAATTGCAGCAATAATTGCAATATTTTTTGTAAGAGCATATGCTAAAAAAAAGCAAGAAAATCAAGGCGCTCAAACTCCCGTTTTATTAATATCAATTGGTCTTTTAATTATTTTACCATTATTAAGTTTTTTACTAGGCGGGGTTGATGCGTCAATTGAAATACCAGTTATTGAACAACTATCAAAAACATCATTTACTTATAAAGGAGGACTTAAATTGCCTCCTGAATTAATCTCATTAGCATTAGCCTTATCATTATATACGGCAACGTTTATAGCAGAATGTGTTAGAGCTGGTGTTCAGGGTGTTAGCAAAGGTCAAAAAGAAGCTGCAGCTTCAATTGGTTTAACTCCTAATCAAGTTCTTAAATTAGTCGTTATGCCTCAAGCATTGAGGATTATAATTCCTCCAACAACCAATCAATATTTAAATTTAACAAAGAATTCTTCTCTTGCTGCTGCTATTGCATATCCAGACTTAGTACTTGTTTTTGCAGGAACAGCTTTGATGCAAACGGGGAGAGCGATCGAAATTGTTTCAATTACAATGTTAACTTATTTAACTTTAAGCATAACAATCTCAATATTTATGAATTGGTATAATAAAAAAATAGCAATTAAAGAAAAATAATGAATAAATTAAATTTTTTATCACCAGACAAAAATAATCTTTACGCTTACTTGTATTCAGGTATTAGTTTATTCTCTCTTAGTATTTTAATTGTATTCTTGAATTCTTTTTTCAGTTTAGATTTGACTAGTTTTCTACCAGGATCAATAAGTTACTTTTTACCTCTGATAATAGGTTTTATTGGCTTGCATTTAATAAGAATTGAATATTCAGGTATAAAATTTTTAGACATTGTTAACAAAAATATTAATACAAATAAATTTAATGCTCTTTTATCATTATTAATTATATTTGCAGTTATCAAATCGTTACCACCATTGTTAAGTTGGTTCATAATTGATGCAAATTTTGCTGGCGATTCAAAAGATGCATGTTCTGGATCTGGAGCATGCTGGGCTTATATAAAAACTTGGTTTAATAGATTTATGTATGGAATGTATCCAAATGCAGAACAGTGGAGAATAAATTTATCTTTTATTGCTCTTGCTTTTCTTGGCGGAGTAGGTTTTTTTGCAACTGAAAAATTTAAAAAATATTTAACATTGTATTATGTTGTTGTTTATCCAGTAATTGCCTTTTTATTTATATTCTTTTTTATTTCAGGTGGTCCAATATTTTTTGATTTTTCATATGGAATTATTGCAGCAGTCATCTCTATTATAATTGGTTTCTTTATCCCTTCGAAATTTAAAATGTATTATTTTTTAATAATACCAATCACGATTTATATATTATTAAAGTATGTATTTTTTTATGAAGAACTAATTGAATTAGGAAAGATACAAGCTTTCGAATGGGTTGAAACTGGGGCTTGGGGTGGATTATCATTAACTTTCATAGTTTCATTTTTCTGTTTAATATTCTGTTTTCCAGTAGGATTATTCTTATCTTTAGGAAGAAGATCTGATTTGCCAATAATTAAATACATTTCTATTGGATTTATAGAATTTTGGAGAGGAGTTCCTTTAATAACAGTTTTGTTTATGTCGTCTGTTATGTTTCCCATGTTTTTACCAGAGGACATGTTCATTGATAAACTTGTAAGAGTTATAATTGCAATATCATTATTTGAAGCTGCTTATGTAGCTGAGGTAATACGAGGGGGTTTACAGGCTTTACCTAGAGGTCAATATGATGCTGCAAAATCTTTAGGAATGGGTTACTGGAAAATGCATATATTTGTTATTTTGCCACAAGCTCTTAAATTAGTAATTCCGGGTATAGCTAATACATTTTTAGCACTTGTAAAAGATACACCTTTAATTTTTGTTGTAGGTCTTTTGGAAATCGTAGGAATGCTTAATTTAGCAAAAACAAATCCCGAATGGTTAGGTTTTGCTATGGAAGGTTATGTGTTTGCATCAATAGTATTTTTTATTATTTGCTATGCAATGAGTAAATATAGTTATAATTTAGAGCAAAAATATAAAACTGAGAGATAATGTCGGATAAAATAATTCAAATAAAAGAAATGAATAAATGGTTTGGAGATTTCCAAGTCTTAAAAAACATTAATTTAGATGTTGAAAAGAATAAAAAAATTGTTGTCTGCGGTCCTTCGGGCTCAGGTAAATCGACATTAATTAGATGTATTAATAGACTTGAAGAACACCAAGAGGGATCAATTGTTGTTGATGGAACTGAATTAACTGAAGAAACAAAGAATATAGAACAAATAAGAGCTGAGGTTGGAATGGTTTTTCAACAGTTTAATTTATTTCCTCATTTATCAATATTGGATAATTGTACATTAGCTCCAATATGGGTAAAAAAAATGCCTAAAAAAGATGCTGAGGCATTAGCATTAAAACATTTAGAGAAAGTTCAAATTGCTGATCAAGCATACAAATATCCAGGCCAACTTTCTGGTGGTCAACAACAAAGATGTGCAATAGCAAGAGCATTATGTATGGAGCCAAAAATAATGCTTTTTGATGAACCAACATCGGCATTAGACCCTGAAATGATTAAAGAAGTTTTAGATGCAATGGTTAATTTAGCTAAGGCTGGTATGACTATGATTGTTGTAACTCACGAAATGGGGTTTGCAAAAGAAGTTGCAGATGAAGTTATTTTTATGGATGAAGGTATGATTGTAGAACAGGCAGAAACCAAAGAGTTTTTTGCTAACCCAAAAAGCGATAGAACAAAGCTTTTTTTGAGCCAAATATTATAAAAATTATAACTAAATTGCTAAAAAGTCGCTTGACAGGTTTATAAAATCCTAAAAATTATTATTCTTTTTAAAATTATTTTACTTGAAATAACTTTTTGATTTCTATTAACTCAACTTATTATTTTAATTAAAGAGGGGTCTTTGATGGAAGAAAATTTCAATAAACATCTAGGTAATAAATTAAAACTTAGACGTTTGGCTTTAGGTTTAACTCAAACTAAAGTCGCAAAAGCAATAAATGTAACATTTCAACAAATACAAAAATATGAAAAAGGAACAAATGGTGTAAGTTCTATTAGATTGCTACAACTATCTAATTATCTTAAAGTGCCAATAAACTATTTTTTTGAGGATTTTTCAGAATACTTAATAAATTTAGAAAAATCTAAAGAAGGTCACATGAACGTAAACTATAATTTTTTAGTAAAAGTTTATTCTGAACTTACTCAAGATCAAAAAATTAAGTTTACTAAAAACATACAAATCAACCAGGTAAATATTTCTAAAACAGGATAAATTAATTTTAATTGGCTCCTCGGGCAGGACTCGAACCTGCGACCAATTGATTAACAGTCAACTGCTCTACCAACTGAGCTACCGAGGAATGTAAAATCACAACTTACTTTTTTTTTATATTATCTCAACAAAAATAAACTGTGGAGGCAACGCCCGGAATCGAACCGGGATACAAGGATTTGCAATCCTCTGCGTAACCATTCCGCCACGTTGCCATGAATTAAATATTCAATGAAGACATATATAATTAATTTTATAATTTAGTCTATAAATTTAACGGATAATTTCATTGTTGTTTATTGATATGATTAATTTATAAAATAATTATCCATGAGTTCAGACAAATATATTCACGAAAATGTTGAAAATAAGATTTATTCTTATTGGGAAGAAAAAAAATTATTTAAACCAAAATCTAATAAAAAACAATTTTCTATAGTTATCCCGCCACCAAATGTAACTGGTAGTCTTCATATGGGACATGCATTAAATAATTCTATTCAAGACTTATTAACTCGTTACCATCGAATGAATAATTTTGAAACTTTATGGCAACCTGGAACCGACCATGCGGGTATTGCTACACAAGCATTAGTAGAGAAAAAGCTTAAATCTGAAGGTATCGATAAAAATGATTTAGGTAGAGAAAAGTTTATTGAAAAAGTTTGGGAGTGGAAAGGTCAATATGGTGACATAATAATTAATCAATTAAAAAAATTAGGCTGTTCATGTGACTGGTCTAGAAATGCCTTTACCATGGACGATAATCTATCAAAATCTGTATTAAAAGTTTTTGTTGAAATGTACAAAAGTGGATTAATTTACAAATCAAAAAAATTAGTAAACTGGGACACTGTTTTAAAAACAGCTATATCGGATTTAGAAGTAGATCAAAGAGAAGTTAACTCAAAACTATATCACATCAAATATCCAATCGAGGGAACAGATAAATTTATAACTATTGCAACAACTAGACCAGAAACCATGTTAGGAGATACAGCAATTGCAGTTAATCCATCAGATGAAAGATTTAAATCATTAGTAAATAAGAATGTAATTGTTCCAATAGTTGATAGAAAAATAAAAATTATTGAAGATGATTATGCAGATCCTGAACAAGGAACTGGAGCTGTTAAAATTACGCCAGCACATGATTTCAATGATTATGAAGTAGGAGAGAGAAACAATTTAGAAATTATAAATGTTTTTACACCAGATGGTAAAATTAATGAAAATGCTCCTGATAATTATATTGGGCTTGATAGATTTGAAGCTAGAAAAAGAATTCTAAAAGAACTTACTGATAAAAACTTATTTGTTAAAGAAGAAAAAATCAAAAATAAAGTTCCATATGGTGACAGATCTAATTCAATAATTGAACCTTATTTAACTGAGCAATGGTTTGCAGATGCAAAGAAACTTTCAATAAAAGCAAAAGAAATAGTAAACAATAAAATAACTAATTTTTTTCCTGTTAATTGGACAAAAACTTATTTTCAATGGATGGATAATATAGAACCTTGGTGTATTTCAAGACAACTTTGGTGGGGACATCAAATACCTGCATGGTATGGACCTGATGGAGAAATATTTGTAGATGAAACAGAAGAAGGTGCAAAAAAATTAGCTAAAGAACACTATAAAAAAGATGTTGAATTAATTAGAGATCCAGATGTTCTTGATACATGGTTTTCATCTGGCTTATGGCCTTTTGCAACTTTAGGATGGCCAGAAAAAAATGAATATTTAGAAAAATTTTATCCAACTTCAGTATTGGTAACAGGATTTGATATCATTTTCTTTTGGGTTGCAAGAATGATTATGTTTGGAATGGAATTTCAAAACAAAGAACCTTTTAAAAATATTTATGTTCATGCATTAGTTAGAGATGAAAAAGGTCAAAAAATGTCAAAGTCAAAAGGTAATGTAATTGACCCATTAGAGTTAATAGAAAAATATAGTGCTGATGCTTTAAGATTTACGCTTTTGTCAATGGCATCTCCTGGACGAGATGTAAAGCTATCTGAAGATAGAGTTAAAGGTTATAGAAATTTTTTAAATAAAATATGGAACGCTAACAATTTTCTAATTCAAAATGATTGTAAATTTGAAAATATAGAAACACCTAATGATCTAAAACTAAATATTAATAAATGGATTTTTGTTGAATTCACTAACACTAATGAAAAGATTAAAAAATCAATAGATAGTTATCGATTTGATGAGGCTGCAAGAATTGCATATCAATTTGTATGGCATTCGTTCTGCGATTGGTACTTAGAATTATCTAAAACTGTTTTTTATTCAGAAAATAATGAAAATATTGAAGAAACAAGAAATGTAGCTAGCTTCATATTTACTCAAATTCTAGTTATTTTACACCCATTCATACCTTTTCTAACCGAGGAAATATGGTTGAAAAATAAATTGGATAAAGATGGAAACGATTTTCTTATGTTAAAAAACTGGTCAGAAGCCAGTTCCAATAAAGATAAAGACTCAGATGAAGTAAATGAAATAATAGAATTTGTCTCATCTATTAGGTCTTTTAAAAATGAAATAGAAATAAGCCCAGGTTCATTTGTTAAAATACTAATAAATAAAATAAATCCAGAAATTAAGAAATTTATTGAAAATAACTCCAATACATTAAAAAAAATTGGCAGAATTAATGAATTTGTAAATGAAGATATTAAAAAACCTTCAGCAAACTTGGTCATTAAAGGTGAAATATTTAAAATTTACTTTGATGAAGATGTAGATTTGTCAAAAATTAAAGAAACATTATTAAATAAAAAGAATAAAATAGAGAAAGAAATGGAAAAAATTAATACAAGGCTAAATAATAAAAGTTTTATTGAAAGAGCTCCAAATGATATTGTTGAGCAAGAAAAGTCTAACTTTATTAATTTAGAAAAAGATGTTAATAAATTAAATTATACTTTAGAAAGTCTATAATGCGGAAATTTAATAAAAAAAAACTACCAAGCAGATATACAACTTTAGGTGCTGACAGAGCACCACAAAGATCCTTTTATTATGCAATGGATTTAACTGAAAAAGATGTAGCAAAACCTTTTGTAGGTGTTGTTTCAACATGGAATGAGGCTGCACCATGCAACATTAATTTGATGAAACAAGCTCAATTTGTAAAACAAGGTGTAAATGCATCAGGAGGAACTCCTAGAGAATTTTGTACAATAACTGTTACTGATGGTATTGCTATGGGTCATGAAGGAATGAAATCTTCATTGATTTCAAGAGATGTAATTGCAGATTCTACTGAATTAACTGTAAGGGGTCATTGTTATGATGCTTTAGTTGGTTTAGCTGGATGTGATAAATCCTTACCAGGTCTTATGATGTCTATGGTGAGATTAAATATTCCTAGTGTATTTATTTATGGTGGATCAATACTTCCAGGTAGATTTGAAGGTAAAGATGTAACTGTTGTTGATGTTTTTGAAGGTGTTGGAAAATATACATCAAAAAAAATGACAGCTCATGCTCTTAGAAAATTAGAATTAAAAGCTTGCCCAAGTGCAGGTGCTTGTGGTGGTCAATTTACTGCAAATACAATGGCGTGTGTTTCAGAAGCAATTGGATTAGCTCTACCGTATTCAGCAGGAACTCCTGCTCCTTATAAAGAAAGACATAAGTACGCAATTAATAGTGGTAAAGCGGTAATGAAACTTTTAGAAAAAAATATCAGACCAAGAGATATAGTTACAAGAAAAGCATTAGAAAATGCTGCAACAGTTGTTGCTGCAACAGGAGGATCTACTAATGCAGGTTTACATTTACCTGCGATTGCAAATGAAATTGGAATTAAATTTGATTTAATGGATGTTGCAAAAATATTTAAAAGAACTCCTTATCTTGCCGATTTAAAACCTGGTGGAAAATATGTTGCAAAAGATATGTGGGAAGCAGGTGGTGTTCCAATGCTTTTAAAAACTCTTTACGATGGAGGATATATCCATGGAGATTGTATGACCGTTACAGGAAAGACAATGAAAGAGAATTTAAAAAATGTAAAATTTAATCCAAAACAAAAAGTAATGAGAAGTTATAAAAATCCAATTACGCCAACTGGTGGAGTTGTTGGATTAAGAGGTAATCTAGCTCCTGAGGGAGGAATTGTTAAAATTGCAGGTTTAAAAAAATTACAATTTACTGGAAGAGCTAGATGTTTTGACTCTGAAGAAAAAGCTTACAAAGCTGTAAAAGAAAGAAAATACAAAGACGGCGATATAATTATAATTAGATACGAAGGTCCAAAAGGTGGTCCAGGTATGAGAGAAATGTTGCAGACCACAGCTGCAATTTATGGACAAGGAAAAGGGGAGAAAGTAGCCCTTATAACGGACGGTAGGTTCTCTGGGGCTACAAGAGGCTTTTGTATCGGTCATGTGGGTCCTGAGGCCTCTATAGGCGGTCCAATAGCCCTTTTAAAGAACGGAGATATAATTGATATAGATGCAAAAAAGGGGACTATTAACGTTAGATTAAGTAAAAAAGAGCTTAGTTTGAGAAAAAAGAAATGGAAACAAAGAAAAATGAACTTTGGAAACGGAACTCTTTGGAAATATGCTCAAACAGTAGGTCCAGCTTACTTAGGAGCACCTACGCATCCAGGTGGTAAAAACGAGGTTAAAACTTACGCAGATATTTGATGAAAATTAGACCTGTAATACTTTGTGGTGGTGCAGGAACACGACTTTGGCCCAATCAAGAGAACACTCAAGTAAAACAATTTATTGATTTTGGTGGTTGGACTTTATTACAAAAAGCTTTTGAACGAATAAATAATAATTCTTACGATTTTCCAATTATTAGTACAAATTTGAAGTACTTAAAAAATGTTAAGAGAACAATAAAAAAATCCAAAATAAAAAAATATAAAATAATATTAGAACCAGCTAAAAAAAATACAGCACCAGCAATTTTAGTGAGTGCTCTAATTAAAGAAATTCCAACTGACCAACCAATAATGTTTTTTACCTCAGATCATTTGATTGAAAATCCAAGCGTTTTAACAAGATCTTTAAAAACAAATGTTAAAAATTTAAGCAATGAAAATATATTTATTTTTGGCATTAAACCAACTAGACCATCTAATGAGTACGGATATTTAAAAACAAAAAGTATAAATAAGTTAAATAAAGTAACTAAATTTATTGAAAAACCATCAGAGCAAAAAGCTAAAAAGATAATTAAGTCTGGGGGCTATTGGAATTCTGGTATGTTTTACTTAAAAAAATCATCAATAATTAATAACTTTAAAAAATATCAGCCTAGTATTTATAAAGCATGTCTAAAATCTTTAGAAAAATCTAAGATTAGAAATAATACATATTTTTTGAATAAAAAATTTTTTGATAAATGTAAAGAAATTTCTTTTGATTATGCAATTCTTGAAAAATCAAAGAATATAAATTCAATAAAACTTAGTATTCAATGGTCAGATCTTGGTAATTGGTTTGAAATATCAAAAATATATAAAAAAAATAAAAATAAATACTTTAAGAAAAAAAATGTCTTTTATAGACCATGGGGAAGATATACAAACCTATACGAGGGTAAAAACTTTCTAGTAAAGGAATTAGTAGTTAATTCTAAGTCCAAATTAAGCTTACAAAAGCATTTTCATCGATCTGAATATTGGACTATTACTGATGGAAAACCTCTAATTACATTAAACAAGAAAAATTTCTATAAAAAACCAGGTGAAAAAATATTTATCCCAAGAGAAGCAATTCATCGAATAGAAAATAAATTTAAAAAAAAAGTAAAAATTATTGAAATACAAACTGGACCTATTTTAAAAGAGACAGATATAGTTAGATATCAAGATATTTACGGTAGAGTGAATTAATACTCTTTATGGATACATTGGTATTTTCTGTCGTTTTATTGGCAGCACTACTTCATGCTACTTGGAATGGCATGGTTAAAAAACACTCAGATAAAGCTGTTGCTCTAGCAGGTATAATTTTAGGGCATATACCTTTTTCAATTGTTGCAATCATCTTGTTACCCGCACCCTCAATAGAAAGTATACCTTATATCTTCGCAAGTATTGTTGTACACATTGGTTATCAATGGTTCTTACTTAAATCATATGAGATTGGAGATTTGACAAAAGTCTATCCCATAGCAAGAGGAACGGGGCCATTATTGGTAACGATCATTTCAATTCTATTGTTAGGAGTAGTGTTAAATAAATTTATATTGATCTCTATTTTCTTAATATGTTTTGGTATTTTTTTTCTAGGTATTTCCGATTATAAAAACAGTAGCTTAAATGTTATTAAATTTTCGATAATTACAGGTTTGTTTATTGGCTCATACTCACTTATCGATGGATATGGAGCAAGAATAAGTAATTCTGCAATATCTTTTGTAAGCTGGTCTTTCATATTAAACGCTATGATTTTCCCATTTATTCTTAGTTTAAGAGGTCAAAAGGATATTATTAAAAGGGTTTATAGAGACGGTAAGATGATATTTTTTTACGGTGTAACATTATCATATGCTAGTTATGCCTTGGCTGTATGGGCATTTACAAAAGTTCCAATACCCGTTGTTACATCTTTAAGAGAAACAAGTATTTTATTATCAATATTTATTGGATATTTTTTATTAAAAGAAAGTATCAATTTAAAAAAAATCATATCAATTTTATTTATTTTAATAGGTGTGATTGGGATTAAATTATTTTAATTAAATTGTAACAATCTATAAATATTTTTGTCATTAAAGTTTATTAAAAATAATTAACAAAAATTTTAAATAATAAAACATCTTCA
>CACJGL010000012.1 GCA_902592965.1 uncultured Pelagibacteraceae bacterium | reverse complement strand
TAAATGCAGAAATACAAAAACAATTTAGAATGATGCCTGGACAAGAAAAGATGGTAAAAGAGTATTATGAGAAAAACCCAGGAGCAATTGAGAGTTTAAGAGGCTCTGTATATGAAGAAAAGATAATTGCTGAGGTTAAAAAAATTGCAAAAGTAAATAAAAAGCAAATTAGTAAAGAAGAAGCTGAAAAAATATTAAAAGAAGAGAATGAAAAAAATCTAAAAGAGCAAGAGAAATTAGCAAAACTATCTCAAGGTTCAGACGATAAAGTAAAAGAGAAAAAAGAAGTTAAGTCAGAAGATAACAAAGAAAAGAAAACAGCTAAACCAATTAAAGCTCCAAAAAAAGTAGCAAAAAAAACTAAATCACCAAAAAAAGTTAGCAAAAAGTAATCACAAGTTGTATAAGTAAATCGAATCACTTATGACAACAAAAATTCCAGAACATTTAAGTACTTTGATCCCAATGGTTGTTGAGCAATCAAGCCGAGGTGAAAGAGCTTATGATATTTATTCAAGATTATTAAAAGAGAGAATTGTTTTCGTAGTTGGACCAATTAATGATGCAGTTGCATCTTTGGTTACTGCTCAATTATTATTTTTAGAGTCTGAAGATCCTAAAAAAGAAATTTCTTTATACATTAATAGTCCAGGTGGATTAGTGACAGCTGGTTTAGGAATTTATGATACGATGCAATATATCAAACCTGAAGTTAGCACATTGTGCATTGGTCAAGCTGCAAGCATGGGATCATTTTTATTAGCTGCAGGATCCAAAGGAAAAAGATTATCATTGCCAAATTCAAGAATAATGGTTCATCAACCATCTGCAGGTTTTCAAGGTCAAGCAACTGATATAGAAATTCATGCTAATGAGGTTATGTCTTTGAAAAAAAGATTAAACGAAATTTATTCTAAACACACGGGTAAGTCAGTTGATCAAATCAAAGAAGCTTTGGAGAGAGACAATTTTATGACTCCAGATAATGCAAAAGATTTTGGTTTGATCGATAAAGTAGTGGAAAAAAGAGACTAGACAACAATATATAGTTTATTCACAACCTATACTTGATTAAGAAGTAATCTTTGTAATAAAGTATTCAAATTGATTCGTTATAAAAAAATATGAGCAACAATAATAAAAATATTCTTTACTGTTCTTTCTGTGGAAAGAGTCAACACGAAGTCAGAAAATTAATTGCTGGCCCAACTGTTTTTATTTGTGATGAGTGTGTTGAATTATGCATGGACATCATCAAAGAAGAGAGCAAAGATACTTTTGTAAAACATCAAGATGGATTACCATCACCAAAAGAGATCTGTGCAGTTCTAGATGATTATGTGATTGGACAAGATCATGCAAAAAAAGTTTTATCAGTTGCAGTTCATAATCATTACAAAAGATTAAATTACGAAAATAAAACCAGCAAAAATGTAGAACTTTCAAAATCAAATATTTTGTTAGTTGGACCAACAGGATGTGGAAAAACTTTATTAGCACAAACTTTAGCAAGAATTTTAGATGTGCCATTTACAATGGCAGATGCAACTACATTAACAGAAGCTGGATATGTTGGTGAAGATGTTGAAAATATTATATTAAAATTATTACAAGCAGCAGATTACAATGTTGAAAAAGCACAAAGAGGAATTGTTTACATTGATGAAGTAGACAAAATTAGTAGAAAATCAGAAAACCCATCAATTACTAGAGATGTATCAGGTGAAGGCGTTCAACAAGCTTTATTAAAAATAATGGAAGGAACAGTTGCTAGTGTTCCCCCTCAAGGTGGAAGAAAACATCCTCAACAAGAATTTTTACAAGTAGATACCACTAATATTTTATTTATATGCGGTGGTGCGTTTGCAGGTTTAGATAAAATAATTTCTCAAAGAGACAAAGGTTCATCTATTGGTTTTGGAGCTGAGGTTAAAAGTTTAGAGGATAAAAAAATAGGTGAGTGGATGAAGAACCTTGAGCCAGAAGACTTATTAAAATATGGACTGATACCAGAATTTATAGGAAGATTACCTATAACTGCAACTCTTGACGATCTTGATGAGAAATCTTTAGTTAAAATTTTATTAGAGCCAAAAAATTCTTTAATAAAACAATATCAAGAACTATTTAAACTGGAGGGAGTAAAACTTACTTTTAAAGATCAATCTGTTAAAGATATAGCTAATAAAGCCATATCCAAAAAAACTGGAGCAAGAGGTCTTAGATCGATTCTCGAAAATATATTATTGAAAATAATGTTTGATCTACCAAGTCAAGATAACATTGAAGAAGTTATAATTGATTCTGGTGCGGCGAAAGGTGTATCAGCTCCTGTTATTGTTCATTCGAAGAACAAAACTAAAACTGACAAGACTTCAGCAGCATAATTTCGCGTTAATAAACCATAATTTCCTATTGCATTATAAAATATAATATCCATATTTCACTGATGGATATAAAAGTGACATTACCGTTATTGCCATTAAGAGACATTGTAGTTTTTCCAAGTATGGTAATTCCTTTATTTGTTGGGAGAGACAAGTCCATCACTGCATTAAATGAAGTAATGAAAGGTGACAAAAAAATTGTTCTAGTTACACAAAAAAATTCTGAAGTTGATGACCCAAAGAAAAACGATGTATTCACTTATGGATGTGAAAGTAATATTTTGCAATTACTAAAACTTCCTGATGGAACTGTTAAAGTATTAGTTGAAGGAACTAAAAGAGTCAAAATAGTAGATTTTAAGGATGACGAAAATTTTATTAAATGTTCATTTGAATATCAGAAAGATATAATATCAAAAGATGATGATCTGTTACCATTGAGTTTAACAGCTATAAAAAGATTAGAAAAACTTACCAGCGTTAACAAGAAAATTTCTTCAGAGACAATTAACAATATAAAACAATTAAAAGATCCATCTAAGATAGCAGATAATATAATTTCACATATCAATGCTAGTATCTCAGAAAAACAACAAATCTTTGAAACTTTAGATGTTAAAAAAAGACTTAATAGTGTTGTTAAAATTATGGAAAATGAGGCCAGCATAATTGGTGTTGAGAAAAGAATAAGGGGAAGAGTTAAAACTCAAATGGAGAAAACTCAAAGAGAGTATTATTTAAATGAACAGTTAAAAGCTATACAAAAGGAATTGGGTGAAATTGAAGATGGTAAAGACGAAACAACAAGTTTAAAAAAATCGATTTTAAAAGCCAAGATGCCAAAAGAAGTCGAAAAGAAATGTATGTCAGAATTGAAAAAATTAAAAAACATGAGTCCTATGTCAGCAGAGGCTACTGTTGTTAGAAACTATCTAGATTGGATGATAGATTTGCCTTGGTTTAAAAAAGATAAAGTTGACATAGATTTGAACAAAGCATTAAAAATTTTAGAAGAAGATCACTTTGGGCTGGAAAAAGTTAAAGAAAGAATAATAGAATTTTTAGCTGTGCAAAAAAGAATGGATAAAATAAAAGGTCCTATTCTATGTTTAGTAGGTCCGCCAGGTGTAGGAAAAACTTCATTAGGTAAATCAATAGCTAAGGCAACTAATAGACAATTTGTAAGAATGTCTTTAGGTGGAGTAAGGGATGAAGCAGAAGTAAGAGGTCACAGAAGAACTTATATTGGTTCACTTCCTGGTAAAATTATTCAGATGATGAAAAAAGCAGGTACAAAAAATCCATTATTTTTATTAGATGAGATTGATAAAGTTGGAAACGATTACAGAGGGGATCCATCATCAGCTTTATTAGAGGCTTTAGATCCCGAGCAAAACACCACATTTAATGATCATTACCTTGAAGTAGATTATGATTTATCAGATGTTATGTTTGTAACAACAGCAAACACATTAAATATTCTTCCTCCACTTTTAGATAGAATGGAAGTTATAAGAATTCCTGGATATACAGAAGATGAGAAGATTAATATTGCCAACAAATATTTACTTCCTAAACAAATCAAAGATAACGGTGTTAAAGAAGGTGAAATGAAGTTAGCTGACGATACAATTAAAGAAATTATAAGAAGTTACACTAGAGAGAGTGGAGTTAGAAATTTAGAGAGAGAAATATCAAAGGTCACAAGAAAAGTTGTTAAAAAAGTAGTCAATAATGAAGAAAAGAGTGTTGAGGTTAATGAAAAAAATATAGCTGACTTTCTTGGTATTAAGAAATTTAAATTTGGTGAACTAGAAGCAAAAGATAAAGTTGGAATAGTCATAGGTTTAGCTTGGACAGAATTTGGTGGAGAGATATTAAAAGTTGAAACAGTTAACATGCCAGGTAAGGGAAGAATGCAAATAACTGGTAAGTTAGGTGATGTAATGCAAGAGTCTGTAAAAGCTGCAAAATCTTATGTTAGATCAAAATGTTTGGAGTTTGGGGTAACACCTCCACTATTTGAGAAAAAAGATTTCCATATTCACGTTCCAGAGGGTGCAACACCAAAAGATGGACCTTCTGCAGGTATAGCTATGGTTACATCAATAGTATCGTCAATTACCAAAGTTCCAGTTAAGAGAGAAATTGCAATGACTGGAGAGGTAACAATTACAGGTCAAGTTTTACCTATTGGTGGACTTAAAGAAAAACTATTAGCAGCTCATAGAGCTGGTGTAAAAAAAGTTTTGATACCTAAAGAGAATGAAAAAGATTTAGTTGATGTACCAAAAAAAGTGAAAGATGATATTGAAATAGTGCCAGTAGAAACAGCTGATGAAGTAATTAAGATAGCATTAACTAAAGAATTGAAGCCTACTGAATGGACTGAAGTAGATAAATTAACAGAAACTAAAAAAGACGATAAATCTCAAGCTAGTATTCAGTAATAAACAATTTACATTATAATAACCTTGATGTAATAGTACCATGTTTTGGGCGGTTAGCTCAGTTGGTAGAGCATCTCGTTTACACCGAGGGGGTCAAAGGTTCGAGTCCTTTACTGCCCACCAGAACAAGGGGGTGTAGCTCAGTTGGTTAGAGCGATCGCCTGTCACGCGATAGGTCGAGGGTTCGAGTCCCTTCACTCCCGCCATCAAATAAATGAATAAAATAGAGCCTTAAAATGTGACCTATCTGCTCTTTTAGTTGATCTAAAAGGTGCTATATAGACTCATCATGCTTGCGGAATTTTTAAAAGATTATTTGCCAATAATTGTATTTTTACTAGTCGCACTTGTATTAAGTGTAGCATTTGTGGCGGTCAATTATTTAGCATCTCCAAAAAATCCTGATCCAGAGAAACTATCAGCATATGAATGTGGTTTTGAACCATTCAATGACTCTAGAATGGAATTTGATGTTAGATTTTATCTTGTTGCAATATTATTTATTATTTTTGATTTAGAAATCGCTTTTCTATTTCCCTGGGCAATATCTCTAGGCAAAATCGGAATATTCGGATTTACATCAATGATGATCTTCCTATTTATTCTCACTATCGGGTTCATTTATGAATGGAAAAAAGGAGCATTAGACTGGGAATAAAATGAATTTAGAAGAAAGAAAAAAAAATATACCAGAAGAATTTAAACAATTAGCACAAGATTTTAGTGATAATGGTTTTATAACAACATCACTAGACAATCTAGTTAACTGGGCTAGAACGGGATCATTACATTGGATGACTTTTGGTCTTGCATGTTGTGCAGTTGAAATGATGCAAACATCAATGCCAAGATATGATTTAGAAAGATTTGGTGCTGCTCCTAGAGCTTCACCTAGACAATCAGATGTTATGATTGTTGCTGGAACTTTAACAAATAAAATGGCTCCAGCACTAAGAAAAGTTTATGACCAGATGCCAGAACCAAGATATGTAATTTCCATGGGAAGTTGTGCAAATGGTGGAGGATATTATCATTACTCTTATTCTGTAGTAAGAGGATGTGATCGTATTGTACCAGTTGATGTATATGTTCCCGGGTGCCCTCCATCTGCTGAAGCGCTTTTATATGGGATAATGCAACTTCAAAAGAAAATCAGGAACAAAGGTTCTCTGGAAAGATAAAAAATGCAAAACATCCAGGATTTAGAAAAAATTTTGAATTCAGAACTAAATACTAAAATAAAAAGTTCTTTAATTAAACATAATCAAATTTACTTAAAAATTGATGAAGCAGATTTAACAGAGGTTATTTTATTCTTAAAAACAAATTCAAAAACTAAATTTAGACAATTGATAGATATCACAGCTGTAGATTTTCCTGAAAATGAAATTAGATTTAAATTAGTTTATCTATTATTAAGCCATGAATTTAATCAAAGAATTATCATAGAGATAGATGTAAAAGAAAAAGAAATTGTTGGATCAATAACATCTATATTTCCGGCTGCAAATTGGATGGAAAGGGAAGTATTTGACATGTATGGAATTGATTTTAAAGATCATCCTGATCTGAGAAGAATACTTACAGATTATGGCTTTGAAGGACATCCATTAAGAAAAGATTTTCCTTTAACAGGTCATAATGAAGTTAGATACAGTCAAGAAACAAAAAAAGTTATTTATGAACCAGTAAAATTAGAACAAAATTATAGAAACTTTGATTATGAAAGTCCTTGGGAAGGAACAAAGTATATAAAAGAACAAACTAAAGAATAATGGCAAAAGAAACTAAAACTTTAAATCTAAATTTTGGACCTCAACATCCAGCAGCTCATGGAGTTTTGCGATTAATATTGCAGTTAGATGGTGAAATTGTTGAAAAAGCAGATCCACATATTGGTTTATTGCATAGGGGGACAGAAAAATTAATTGAAAACAAAACTTATACCCAGGCTGTTCCGTATTTCGATCGACTAGATTATGTTGCACCAATGAACCAAGAACACGCTTTTGCTTTAGCAATTGAAAAAATATTAAAAATAGAAGTTCCAATAAGAGCTCAATACATAAGAGTAATGTTTTGTGAGATTGGAAGAATACTTAGTCATATTTTAAATGTCACAACACAAGCAATGGATGTTGGCGCATTAACTCCAACTTTATGGGGATTTGAAGAGAGAGAAATATTAATGGGTTTTTATGAAAAAGTTTCTGGTTCTAGATTACATGCTAATTATTTTAGAGCTGGAGGAGTACATCAAGATCTACCAAAAGGATTAGATAAAGAGATCGGAAAATTTTGTGAAAGATTTCCAAAAATAATAAATGATTTAGAATTACTTTTAACTGACAACCGTATATTTAAGCAAAGGAACGTTGATATAGGAGTAGTATCAAAACAAGATGCTCTCGATTATTCTTTTTCTGGTGTTATGTTGAGAGGATCTGGTGTTCCATGGGATTTAAGAAAATCCCAGCCTTACGATTGTTATGAACAATTCGAATTCAAAATTCCAGTAGGAAAAAATGGTGATTGTTACGACAGATACTTATGCAGAATTGAAGAAATGAAAGAAAGTGTAAATATAATAAATCAATGTTTGGCAAATTTACCTGTAGGACCAATTAAAACTGATGATGGAAAAATCAGTCCGCCACCAAAAAAAGAAATAAAACAATCTATGGAAGCATTGATTCATCATTTCAAGTTATATACCGAAGGTTATAGGGTTGATAAAGATGAAATATATACAGCTGTAGAAGCTCCTAAAGGAGAATTTGGTGTTTACTTAATTT
Organism: uncultured Pelagibacteraceae bacterium; assembly: GCA_902592965.1. GTDB lineage: Bacteria > Pseudomonadota > Alphaproteobacteria > Pelagibacterales > Pelagibacteraceae > Pelagibacter. The sequence continues at coordinate 25,645 of CACJGL010000012.1, read as the reverse complement.
CTGATGGTTCAAGCAAACCTTACAAATGCAAAATTAGAGCTCCAGGATTTTCTCATTTGCAAGCGATGGATTACTTAATTAAAGGTCATATGTTAGCTGATGTTCCTGCAGTTTTAGGTTCAATGGATATTGTTTTTGGAGAGGTAGATAGATAATGGCTGTTAAAAAAATATCAAAAGTACAACCTGAAAAATTTGAGTTTAATAAAAAAAACAAAGAAACTGCTGATAGTATTATTAAAAATTATCCTTCTGGAAAACAGCAAAGTGCAGTTATGGCTTTATTGTACTTAGCACAAAAACAAAATGACAATTGGATACCTTTAAGTGCAATGAAATACATAGCAAAGTATTTAGATATGCCATACATAAAAGTATATGAAGTAGCTACATTTTATAGCATGTATAATTTAACTCCAGTTGGTAAATATTTCTTTCAAGTTTGTACTACAACCCCATGCATGTTAAGGGGTGCGTATAATTTAGTAGATGTTTGTAAACGAAAAATTTCTGAGGAAGAAAATCGTTTATCAGAGGATGGAAAAACTTCTTGGTTAGAAGTAGAATGTTTAGGTGCTTGTGTGAATGCTCCTATGCTTCAATTAAATGAGGATTATTATGAGGATTTAGATCCAACAAAACTTGAGCAAATAATTGATAAAATAGGTAATGATGAAGTTCCACAACCAGGATCATATAGAGGCAGATTAAGTTCTGAACCAGAAAATACCAGAAAAACATTAATAGGTAATAAAAATGCTTGAAGATAAGGATAGAATTTTTCAAAATTTATACAACGATTTTGGTGCTGATTTAGCATCTGCAAAACTAAGGGGAGACTGGAAGGATACAAAAGAAATTTGCGGCAAAGGAAGAGAATGGATAATTAATGAAATTAAAACATCAGAACTTAGGGGAAGAGGTGGTGCTGGATTTCCTACAGGATTGAAATGGTCTTTTGCTCCAAAAGAAGTTGGATCAAGACCACATTATTTAGTAATTAATGCCGATGAGTCTGAACCTGGCACATGCAAAGATAGAGATATTCTAAGATTTGAACCTCATAAATTAATAGAAGGCTGCTTAATTGCATCTTACGCAGTTAATGCTCATAAGTGTTATATTTATATAAGAGGAGAATATTTTAATGAAGGACAAAAGCTTCAAACAGCTATCGATGAAGCGTACAAGGATGGTCTCTTAGGAAAAAATTCTGCAGGGACTGATTGGGAATTAGATATATATATTCATTATGGTGCTGGTGCTTATATCTGTGGTGAGGAAACTGCTTTGCTCGAGAGTATTGAAGGAAAAAAAGGTCAACCAAGATTGAAACCTCCATTTCCGGCTTTAATAGGTCTTTATGGTTGCCCGACAATAATAAACAATGTTGAAACAATTTCAGTAGTACCAACTATACTTAGAAGAGGTGGAAAATGGTTTTCATCACTCGGTAGACCAAAAAATACTGGTTCTAAAATATATTGTATTTCAGGAAATGTAAATAATCCCTGCAACGTAGAAGAAGAAATGGGAATCCCATTAAAAGAATTAATTGAAAAACATGCAGGTGGAGTAATTGGTGGATGGGATAATCTAAAAGCAGTTATACCTGGTGGTTCATCAATGCCATTACTTCCAAAAGAAACATGTGAAACAATTAAAATGGACTTTGATGCATGTGTCGAAAATAAAACTGGTTTAGGAACAGCTGGTATTGTGGTTATAAATAAAGATCAAGACATTATTAAGTGTATGGCTAGAATAGCAAGATTTTATAAACACGAGAGTTGTGGTCAATGTACACCATGCAGAGAAGGCTCTGGTTGGATGTGGAGAATGTTAGAGAGAATGGCCAAAGGCGAAGCAACAAGAGATGAAGTAGATATGTTATTAGATGTGACAAAACAAATTGAAGGTCATACAATTTGTGCTTTTGGAGAAGGATCTTCATGGCCCGTTCAAGGATTGATCAGAAATTTTAAAGATGAAATAATTGAAAGAAACAAGTTTGATCCAATTGTGAAAAAGCAAAAAGATATTCCATATTTAGTTGATCAACATTTATTAGAAAAAGAAAATGCTTAAACTTAAAGTAAATGACATTGATGTAGAGGTAGAAGAAGGTACAACTGTTTTACAAGCATGTGAACAAGCTGGAGCAGAGATACCAAGGTTCTGTTATCACGAAAAATTATCAATAGCTGGAAATTGCAGAATGTGTTTAGTTGAAATGGAAAAATCTCCTAAGCCAATAGCATCTTGTGCTATGCCTGCTGCAGAGGGGATGGTACTTAAAACTAATACTGAAAAAGTGAAAAAAGCAAGAAAAGGTGTAATGGAATTTTTACTAGCAAACCATCCACTAGATTGTCCAGTATGTGATCAAGGTGGGGAATGTGATTTACAAGATCAATCTATGTATTACGGAATTGATAAATCAAGATTTAAAGAAAATAAAAGATATGTACCTGAAAAATATATGGGTCCACTAATTAAAACTCAAATGACAAGATGCATTCATTGTACAAGATGTATTAGATTTGCAACCGAAGTTGCTGGAGTTCCTGAGCTTGGAGCAATTGGTAGAGGTGAGAATATGCAAATTACTACTTATTTAGAAAAGGCAATGGAGTCTGAACTTTCAGCTAATGTTATTGATTTATGTCCTGTCGGTGCACTTACATCAAAACCTTATGTCTTCGAAGCTAGACCATGGGAACTTAAAAAAACGGAAACAATTGATGTGATGGATGCTGTTGGATCAAATATAAGAGTTGATACATACGGATGGGAAGTCAAGAGAGTTCTGCCAAGAATTAATGAAGAAATAAATGAAGAATGGATATCAGATAAAACCAGATATGCATGTGATGGATTAAAAAATCAAAGATTAGATACACCATATGTAAAGATTAATAATAAATTAAAGCCATCAAGTTGGGACGAAGCTTTTAAAGCTGTATCTGAAAGAATTGCAAAAACAAAGTCTGAAAAAATCGCTGGATTTATAGGTGATATGACAAATATGGAAACTACTTATGCAGCAAAAGATTTTTTTGAAAAAACGATTAAGTCTGAAAATTTGGAATCTAGATATGAAAAATTATATATTAATACAAATGTAAGAAGCAATTATTTATTTAACAGTTCCATTGAAGGAATAGAAAAAAGCGATTTAATAATTCTAATAGGTACAAATCCAAGATATGAAGCCACAATATTAAACTCACGAATTAGAAAAAATTATTTAAAAAATAAGACCGAAATTATATCTTTAAGTGATGTTGGTGATTTAACTTATCCTTACCAAGTTATGTCGAATAATACCGACACTATCAAAGATATCATTGATAATAAGCATGAAATTTCAGAAAAAATTAAAAAATCGAAATATCCAAGTATAATTTTTGGACAATCAGTCCTTAAGCTTAAGTCGGCACCTTATATTTTTGAAGAATTCAAAAATTATCTATTAGAAAATAATAAAATTTCTGATGATTGGAATGCATTAAATATATTATCAAAAAATTCATCCACAGTAGGCTCATATGACTTAAATGTATTGTCAAAAAATTCTAGCTACGAAATATTGGATAAATTAGAAAACAATAACTTTGAAATTTTAATTTTATTTGGCCAAGATAATTTAAATTTTCAGAAAAAAAATGAATTTATAATATATATAGGTAGTCACGGTGACAAAGGTGCAAGCATTGCTGATGTAATTTTGCCTGGTGCTACTTACACAGAACAAGATGGTTATTTTACAAATTTAGAAGGAAAATTACAAAAAGCCTACAAGGCATCATATCCACCAGGTGAAGCAAAAGAGGATTGGCAAATAATAAATGAATTGTCCTCATTCATTAAGAGAAAAAATTTATATAAAGATAAAAATCAGCTTATCGACTCTTTAATTAATTATTTAAATCTTAATAATAAAAATGAAGCTGATTTTGAGGTACCTGAATACAACTTTAAATCAGAAAAAATTATTACTGAAGAGATTGATTATTATCACTCCAATGTAATAGCAAGAGCTTCAAAAACAATGTCAGAGTGTAAAAATATTAGAATGAGTTTACCAAAAACCGGAACCGATAGTTAATGGCTGAACTATTTATATTTTTTGAACAAATTTATAGAATTCTGTTTCTATTGATCCCAGTTTTAGTATCTGTTGCAATGATTGTTTGGTTAGATAGAAGAGTATGGGCATTTGTTCAAAAAAGAAGAGGTCCTAACGTTGTTGGTCCATTTGGATTATTTCAAACATTAGCTGACGCTTTAAAATACATTTTTAAAGAAATAATCATTCCAGCAAGCTCAAATAAAGTTATATTTATATTAGCCCCAATAGTAACAATGACTTTGGCTTTAATTGCTTGGGCGGTAATTCCTTTTAGTGAAACATTTGTACTAGCAGATATTAATGTCGGTATTTTATATCTTTTTGCAGTTTCATCATTAGGCGTTTATGGAATAATTATGGGTGGATGGGCATCTAATTCAAAGTATCCTTTTCTAGGAGCAATTAGATCAGCTGCTCAAATGGTTTCTTATGAAGTTTCCATAGGTGTAATAATTATAAATGTATTACTTTGTGTAGGTTCATTAAATCTAAGTGACATAGTTTTAGCTCAAAAAGATTTATGGTTTGTAATACCTCTATTCCCAATGTTTATAATATTTTTTATTTCAGCCTTAGCAGAAACTAACAGACCACCTTTTGATTTGCCCGAAGCTGAAGCAGAGTTAGTTGCAGGTTACCAGACAGAATATTCTGGAATGATGTATGCAATGTTTTGGTTAGGGGAGTATGCTAACATTTTACTTATGTGTGCAATGGGATCTATTTTATTTCTTGGTGGCTGGTTATCTCCCATAGATTTATTTCCATTTAACGTTATCCCGGCTCCAATATGGTTAATCTTAAAAATACTCTTTTTATTTATCTTATTTGCTTTGATAAAAGCAATAGTACCTAGATACAGGTATGATCAATTAATGAAACTTGGATGGAAAATTTTTCTACCATTTTCATTGATTTATGTAGTATTAACTGCAAGTTTTTTAATGTATTTTGATTTATTGCCGGGGAATTAGAATGAGCTTAATAAGATTTTTCAAAACAATTTTTATGATTGATTTTTTAACAGGATTAATCATGGCAATAAAAGAAATATTTAAACCAAAAAAAACAATTAATTATCCATTTGAAAAAGGTTCAATTAGTCCAAGAGCTAGGGGAGAACATGCGCTAAGAAGATATCCAAATGGTGAGGAGAGATGTATTGCTTGTAAACTATGTGAAGCTGTTTGTCCTGCTCAGGCTATAACAATAGAGTCTAGCGAGAGAGAAGATGGAAGTAGAAAAACTACTCGTTATGATATTGATATGTTAAAATGTATTTATTGTGGTTTGTGTGAACAATCCTGTCCAGTGGATGCGATTGTACAAGGTCCAAATTTTGAATTTGCTACAGAAACAAGAGAAGAACTTTACTATAACAAAGAAAAGTTATTAGAGAATGGAGATAGATGGGAGAATATTTTAGCAGCAAATATTAATGCTGATAGCTCCCACAGATAATCAATGATTGCTCACGCAATAGTCTTTTATATATTTTCACTGATTGCAATTGTCTCTGCAATTATGGTAACTGTTTCGAAAAACACAGTTAATTCAGTTTTCTTTTTAATATTGGACTTTATTAGTATTTCTTGCCTATTCATCATGATTGGTGCTGAATTTCTAGGAATGATAATGCTTATTGTATACGTTGGAGCAGTGGCAGTATTATTTTTATTTGTTGTTATGATGTTAAATGTTGCTCAACAAAAAAATGAATGGTTTAATTCTAGTGGAAGAAGTTCCCATATTCCAGTTGGTCTATTAGTAAGTATAATTATATTTTTTGAATTAATTATTGTTATAGGTGGATGGAAATATAAACCAGATTTATTAGATTCAATTGCGATTGAAATAAATACTGACTTAACAAATACTCAATCTTTAGGAAGCGTTATATATACTGATTATATTCATTTGTTTCAATTATCTGGAATGATTTTATTGGTAGCCATGATTGGAGCAATTATATTGACCTTCAGACAAAGATCTGGAGTAAAAAGACAAAGTTATTTCAAGCAAATATCTAGAGATAGAAAAGATGGTATTGAATTAGTAGATGTTGAAAATAATAAAGGAGTAAAAATAGATGCTTAGTATTGGTCTTGGACATTATTTAACTCTTGCTGCTATTATATTCACAATTGGTATTGTAGGTATTTTTCTGAATAGAAAAAATATTATCGTTATATTAATGAGTATTGAATTAATACTTTTGGCTGTAAATATAAATTTAGTATCTTTTTCAATTTTTATTAACGATCTGAGTGGACAAGTTTTTACATTATTCATTTTAACAGTTGCTGCAGCAGAGGCAGCAATAGGACTTGCAATTATTGTAGTTTATTACAGAAACTCTGGAACAATAAGAGTTGAAGAAATCGACAGATTGAAAGGTTAAATGGAATATTTAATATTATTTTTACCTTTAATAGGTTCAATCATATCGGGTTTCTTCGGCAAAACCATTGGTGATAGATTATCACAAATAATCACGTGTATTTTGGTTTCTATTTCGGCATTATTATCTTTATTCATATTTTTTAAAGTTGTTTCATCTGGATATGAGCACAATGCAATTATCGCAACTTGGATAAATTCAGGATCTTTAAATGTAAATTGGTCAATTAAAGTTGATGCTCTTTCTGCAGTAATGTTAGTTGTAGTTACTCTGGTTTCATCCTTAGTTCATATTTATTCCGTTGGTTACATGTCTCATGACCCTCACAAACCAAGATTTATGTCCTATTTATCATTATTTACATTCGCTATGTTAACCTTAGTAACATCAGACAATTTTTTGCAGTTATTCTTTGGATGGGAAGGTGTTGGTCTTTGCTCGTACTTTTTAATTGGTTTTTGGTATAAAAAAGAGACTGCTAATGCTGCTGCTATTAAGGCTTTTATAGTAAACAGAGTTGGGGACTTTGGTTTTGCATTGGGTATTTTTTTAATATTTTACATTTTTGGTACAGTAAATTACGATGATGTTTTTCTTAAAATACCTGAAATTATAGATCAAAAAATAAATTTTTTATCTTTTGAATTTAATACAATAGATTTAATTTGTTTATTGCTTTTTATTGGAGCAATGGGAAAGTCAGCACAATTTTTACTTCATACATGGTTACCAGATGCTATGGAAGGTCCAACACCAGTATCCGCTTTAATTCATGCAGCAACAATGGTTACAGCAGGAGTTTTTTTAGTAGTTAGATGTTCTCCAATTTATGAGTATTCAGAATTAGCTTTGTCTGTAATCACATTAGTTGGAATGACCACTGCTTTTTTCGCAGCTACTATTGCCTTAGTGCAAACAGATATAAAAAAAATTATCGCTTATTCAACATGTAGTCAATTGGGATACATGTTTTTTGCAGCAGGTGTAGGTGCATATAATGTTGCAATGTTTCATTTATTTACACATGCTTTTTTTAAAGCTCTACTTTTCTTAGGCTCTGGATCAGTAATTCATTCATTTAAAGATGAACAAGATGTTACTAAGATGGGAGGAGTATTTAAAAAATTACCCTACACTTATGCATTAATGGTTGTTGGTACTTTAGCTTTAACAGGATTTCCTTTCTTATCAGGTTTTTATTCTAAAGATGCAATAATAGAATTTGCCTATATGAGTGAAACTAAATTTGGAATTTATGCTGCTGGTATAGGTGTATTAACTGCTGTAATGACTTCTATCTACTCATGGAGATTAATATTTAAAACTTTTCATGGAGAGTACAAAAATAAAGATCTTGGAATTGATACAATGCACGAATCTCCATTAAGCATGATGTTACCTTTAGTATTACTAGCCGTTGGTGCGGTTTTTTCAGGCTTTTTATTTAAAGAATTATTTATTGGTCATGAAACAATGTATAATTTTTGGGGAGATTCTATAAAATTTCTAGAACCATTAGGAAAAGAACATCCTCCAACCTGGTTTTTGTTTTTAACTCCTACATTGGTAGTACTAACAATTCCATTGTCATATTATCTATTTGTTAAAAATACTAAAATAGTAGATGAAATAGTTTCCATAAACATGCCAGTTTACATTTTTCTCCAAAAAAAATGGTATTTTGACGAATTATATGATCAAATTTTTATTAAACCTTCAAAAAGTTTCGGAATATTTCTTTGGAAAAAAATTGATGGATTAATAATCGATAAATTTGGACCAGATGGAATTTCAAATTTGGTAAAACTTTTTTCCTTTAAAGCAGTAAAGTTTCAATCAGGATATATTTATCAGTACGCCTTTATAATGCTTCTTGGTTTTTCAGTTCTATTAACTTTATTAATAGTAAAATAATATGAATTTCCCAATTCTATCATCATTAATTTTACTTCCTACAATAGGAGCCTTATTTATTTTTTTTGTTAGATCATCTAATTCTCAATATCAAAGTAGTAAATATGTTGCTCTTTTTATAACTTTAGCTAATTTTTTCTTGTCTTTATATTTATGGATTATTTTTGATAAATCTATAGTTGACTTTCAGTTTGTTGAAGAAAGAGAATGGATTTCAGGATTTGTTAATTACAAAGTTGGAGTAGACGGGATATCAATTTTATTTATTTTACTTACAACATTCATTACTCCAATTTGTGTAATAACTGTAAATGCAACTATCAAAAATAGATTAAAAGATTTTTTAATAGCAATCTTGATACTTGAAACATTTATGATTGGTGTCTTTTGCTCGTTGGACTTAGTTGTATTTTATTTATTTTTCGAAGCTGGTCTTATCCCAATGTTTTTAATTATTGGTATATGGGGTGGAGAAAGAAGAGTTTATTCAGCATTTAAATTCTTTTTATATACTTTGCTAGGTTCAGTTTTAATGCTGGTTGCTATTATATCAATATATTGGATAACTGGTACAACAGATGTCATTAAGTTATACGAATTGGGTATCGACGCTAAATACCAAAATTTATTATGGCTAGCATTTTTTAGTTCCTTTGCTGTTAAAACACCAATGTGGCCAGTGCATACATGGTTACCAGATGCTCATGTAGAGGCACCAACTGCTGGTTCAGTTTTACTAGCTGCAATACTTTTAAAAATGGCCGGATATGGATTTATAAGATTTTCTCTAGGTTTGTTTCCAGATGCTTCATTATATTTTGTTCCTTTAGTCTACACACTTAGTTTGATAGCGATTATTTATACATCACTAGTAGCCTTAATGCAGGAAGATATGAAAAAACTAATAGCTTATTCGTCAGTAGCTCATATGGGATTTGTAACTCTAGGTATTTTCACAATGACACAGCAAGGAATAGAGGGAAGTATCTTCCAAATGATAAGTCATGGTTTGGTCTCCGCAGCACTATTTTTGTGTGTAGGAGTTGTCTACGATAGACTTCACACAAGACTTATAAATAGATATGGAGGCTTAGTTGCTATAATGCCAAAGTACGCAATAGTTTTTATGGTTTTTACTTTAGGAGCTCTTGGATTACCTGGAACAAGTGGTTTTATTGGCGAATTTTTAGTTTTAATGGGTGCATTTAAAAAGAATATACTAGTAGCAACGATTGCAAGTCTAGGAGTGATCTTGGGGGCGGCATATATGCTATGGTTATACAAGAGAATTATCTTTGGAAAATTAATTAATGAAGATGTAAAAAAAATGGTTGATTTAAAAAGATTTGAAATTGTTACACTGTGGCTTTTAGTATTACCAATTATATTTTTTGGTTTTTATCCAGAACCTTTGATTAACTCTATAGAAGTATCAGTAGCAAACATGATAGATATGAATGATTTAGACAAAATTAATAAATTAGCATTAGGCGAATAATGGAAAATCTACAACTTATAATTCCAGAGTTATTTATATCAATAATGATTATGTTTTTATTAATATTTGGCGTATTTAAGAAAAATAGTTCTCAACTAGTTTATAATTTAACAACAGTAAGTTTAGTTGCCGCTTTAGCATTAATAATTAATTTAGACACACAAATTCAATCATCATTATTCAATAATAGTTACAATATAGATAGTTTAGGTAGATTTATGAAAATACTTTTAATTTTGTCTGGGATTTTTGTAATGCTGTCATCATCAAAATACATTCAGATTAGTAAAATTAGCAAAATTGAATATCCAATTCTTATTTTATGCTCGATCTTAGGCATGATGGTGATGATTAGTTCAAATGATCTTATTGTTTTTTACATGGGATTAGAATTGCAATCATTAGCATTATATGTGTTAGCATCATTTAATAGAGATAATTTACTATCAACAGAATCTGGATTAAAATATTTTGTTTTAAGTGCTCTTTCATCTGGACTTTTATTATATGGATGTTCACTTATTTATGGTTTTTCAGAAACGACTAATTTTAATCAAATTATGGTAAATACAAAAGAAATAGAATATGGATTAACTTTTGGAATAGTATTTATTTTAGTTGGATTGGCTTTTAAAATTTCTGCTGTTCCTTTCCATATGTGGGCACCTGATGTTTATCAAGGTTCACCAACATCTGTAACAGTCTTTTTCGCATTACTTCCAAAAATTGCTGCATTAACCGTATTTATTAGATTTCTATACATTCCTTTTTATGAATTAGGTGATCAGTGGCAAATGATAATTATATTTTTGTCTATTGCATCAATGGTATTCGGAGCAGTAGCAGCAATTGGTCAAAAAAATCTAAAAAGACTAATAGCCTACAGCTCAATTAGTCATATGGGATACGCCCTTGCAGGTTTATCTACTGGTACAACGCAAGGTGTGCAGAGCTCTATTACATATATAACAATTTATCTTGTCATGAATTTAGCATTTTTTAGCTGTTTGTTTATGCTTAAGCGAAACGATGAATATTATGAGAACATAGATGATTTATCGGGTCTTTCAAAAAATCATCCGTTACTGTCATTATCATTGCTTGTTGTGCTATTCTCTTTAGCGGGAATACCACCACTAGCTGGTTTTTTTGCAAAATTTTATATTTTTGTGGCTGTAATAAATGAAAAAATGTATTTTTTAGCAATAGTTGGACTGCTAGCAACAGTAATCGCTGCTTTTTATTATCTAAGAATAATCAAAATTATATATTTCGATCCAGAAAAAGAAAAATTTGAATCAAAACATAATTTAGGCTTAAAATTTACACTAGTAGCATCAACTTTTTTCATTCTTGCGTACTTTATATATCCAAGTGGAATAGTAGATATAATTTCACAAATAAAAATAAATTAATGAAACTCAAAATATATTCTTACAAGGGTGTCAAAAGCACTAATGATACAGCAATAAGATTAATCAAACAAAACATAAAACAAGGTATAGTTACTAGCGATATCCAGACTAATGGAAAAGGACAAAGAGGAAAAAAATGGGTTTCTAGAAGAGGAAATCTTTTTATTTCAATTTTTTTTCCTATTAGAGAAAGTTTAAATTTAAAAAAAATTACACTTTCAAATCTTAAAATAATAAAAAATATTTTAAAAAATATTGTTCCATATAAAATCAGTATTAAACTACCAAATGATTTAAAAATCATGAATAAAAAGGTATGCGGAATTCTTCAAGAAATAATTTATTATAATGAAATTAAATTTCTAATTATTGGAGTGGGTATTAATATAAAAAGTAGTCCAATTATAAAAGAATATGAAACTACTTATATAAATAAATATAATAATAAGATTAATAAATTTAAAATTATAAATTTTATAAAAAATAACTTCGAAAAAAAATATTCTTATTATGCTTAATTTTTACATTATCGGAGATATTGGAAATACAGATATAAAAATCTGTCTTTATAAAAACAAAAATATTATCAAAAAAATCAGACTTTCTACAAATAAAGTGAATTTAAATTATTTAAAAAAAAATTTAAATATTTTGAGAAAATATGATAAAAAATTAAAACATATTTTATTCTGCTCCGTTGTTCCTAACTGTTACAAGAAAATTAAAAATTATTTTAAATTATATTTTAATACTAAATGTAATGAGTTAAAAAATCTTAATTTAAGTAAATTATTAAGTATAAAAGTTAATAGAAAACAAATTGGTTCTGATCGGTTAGCTAATGCAATATCAGTAATTGACCATAAAAATAATTATATTGTTGTAGATTTTGGAACAGCAACTAATTTTGATGTAATCTCAGCAAATAGTTATAACGGAGGGGTAATTGCTCCTGGAATAAATCTATCATTGGAAAATTTATCAAAAAAAGCATCTTTAATACCTAATGTAAAATTAAAAAAATCAAATAATGTTGTAGGTAAAAATACTATAAGTGCAATTAATTCAGGATTTTTCTTCGGTTATTCTGGTCTGATTGACAATATAATTCATTCCATTATTAAACAATCCAAAAAAAAATATAAAATAATATTTACTGGTGGACTAGCAAAAATGTTTAAAAATTCTTTAAAACTAAAAGTAAGAATAAAATCTAATTTAACTACTGATGGAGTTTTAAAGGCTGCTATGTATTTAAATAAATGAAAGAAGAATTAATTTTTTGTCCTTTAGGGGGATCTGGAGAAATTGGGATGAATATGAATTTATTCGCCTATGGAAATCCAGATAATAGAAAATGGATAATTGTAGATATAGGAGTTACTTTTGCAGATGATGCAATTCCTGGAGTTGATTTAATATATCCTGACCCTGGATTTATTGTTGATAAAAAAGATGACTTATTAGGTATTGTTCTAACTCATGCACATGAAGATCATATTGGTGCAATTGCTCATATATGGCCGAAACTAAAATGTAAAATATTTGCTACTCCATTTACATCAGTGTTAATTTCAGAAAAATTTAAGGAAAAAAAAATTGATGTAACAGGATATCTAGAAGTTGTTCAATTAAACAGCATTATAGATTTAAACCCTTTTAAAATAGAATTTGTTACATTAACACATTCTATACTAGAACCTAATGGACTAAAAATTGAAACACCTGTTGGAAATATATTACACACTGGTGATTGGAAGTGTGATCCAGATCCATTAACTGGAGACAATATGAATTCAAAAAGATTAAAGGAAATTGGTGAAGAAGGTGTTTTGACAATGATATGTGACTCAACAAATGTATTTAGTGCAGGAAGAGCAGGATCTGAGCTCGATGTAAGAAAAAATATGCTAAAAATAATGGAAAGATTAAAAAAAAGAATAATTATTACATCTTTCGCTTCAAATGTAGCTAGAATGGAGTCTGCCTTTTATTGTGCTGAAAAAACAGGTAGGCAAATTGCTTTGGTGGGCCGTTCAATGCATAGAATTTATAAAGCTGCTAGGCAATGTGGTTACTTGAAAAATGTTATTGAACCACTTGATGCAAGAGATGCAAAAAATATTTCAAGAGAAAAAATTGTTTACTTATGTACTGGTAGCCAAGGAGAACCAATGGGTGCAATGAACCGTATTTCAAATTATACACATCCAGATGTTTTTGTTGAGAGAGGAGACGCAGTTATATTTTCTTCAAAAATTATCCCAGGTAATGAAAAAAAATTATACAAACTTCACAATCAATTAGTAAGAGAAGGTATAGAAGTAATTTCTGAAGATAGTGAATTTATTCATGTATCAGGACACCCAAATAGAGAAGATTTAAAGGATATGTATGACTGGATAAAACCAAGATCAGTCATACCTGTTCATGGTGAACATAGACATATGATTGAACACATAAATTTTGCTAAAGAAATGCAAGTACCATATCCTGTTAGAGTAGAAAATGGTGATATAGTTAGAATTTATCCAGGTGATAAACCTGAAGTGTATGATAAAGCTCCAAGTGGAAGACTTTACGTAGATGGTTCCATAAGTGTTGAAGAAGACGCTCAATCTATCAAAGAAAGAAAAAATTTATCTACCAACGGATTAATAGAAGCAACATTGGTAATTACACCTAGTGGCAATATTCACAACAAACCTTTATTAACTTTTAGAGGTTTACCTATATACGAAAAAGATGAATTTTCATTTAATCTTGAAGAGGAAATTGAAAAAACAGCAAAAACTTTTTCTTTAAATAACAAAAAACAAGAATCAAATTTAATTGATGCTCTTAAAACAACTTGTAGAAAGTATACAAAAGAAAAATTAGGAAAGAGACCTTATACAAATATAAACTTAGTGAGGATTTGATTGAGTATTACAGGCTCAATAGTTGTATATGTGTGCTTGTGGTGGATAGTTTTTTTTGCCATTCTACCTATAGATGTTAATCGTGAAAAAAAGGGAAATATAGAGGGTGTTGACCCTGGGGCCCCAGAAAATCCAAAAATAACTAAAAAAATAATTTATTGTACTTTAATTACGTCTGGTATTTTTATAGTTATATATTTATTAGTAATTAATGAAATTTTAAATTTACGTAACTTTTTAAATTAATGTTTTTTTCAAAATCATTTATTCCGATACTAAAAAACAATCCATCTGAAGCTAAAATTAAATCACACCAATTAATGTTAAGAGTAGGTATGATTAAACAGTCCTCTGCTGGAATTTATTCTTGGTTACCGCTTGGATTTAAAGTCATGAAAAAAATAGAACAAATAGTTAGAGAAGAACAAGACCGTGTAGGTGTTCAAGAAATATTAATGCCAACAATTCAATCATCTGAAATTTGGAAGGAAAGTGGACGATACGAAGATTATGGTGAAGAAATGTTAAGAATTAAGGATCGTCAAAATAGAGAAATGTTATATGGTCCAACTAACGAAGAACTTGTGACAGAAATTTTTAGATCTTCCTTTAAATCGTATAAATCTTTACCTCAATTATTATATCATATTCAATGGAAATTTAGAGATGAATTAAGACCAAGATTTGGAATTATGAGATGTAGAGAATTTTATATGAAAGATGCCTACTCCTTTGATTTAACAGATGATGATGCAATATTTTCGTATAATAAATTTTTCCTTTCGTATTTAAAAACTTTTAAGAGATTAAATTTATCAGCAATACCTATGGCTGCTGACACTGGACCTATAGGTGGAAACTTATCACATGAATTCATCATTCTTGCTGATACAGGTGAAAGTAAAATTTACACTGATAAGAGAATTTTTGATGTAGACAGCTCTAAAACAATTTTAGACAAAGAGTCATTAGGTATATTGAGAAAACAATACGAAAAGTTTTACTCAGTAACAGATGAAAAATTTAATAAAGATGAATTTGAAAAATCTGTTGCAGAAGAATATAGAGTAAATACCAAAGGTATTGAAGTTGGTCACATATTTTATTTTGGAGATAAATACTCAAAACCAATGAATGCAGCTGTTGATTTTAATGGAAAAAAAGAATTTGTAAAAATGGGATCATATGGAATTGGAGTTTCCAGACTTGTTGGTGCCATAATTGAGGCAAAATATAACGATAAAGACGGTATTATGAAATGGCCTATGTCAGTAACACCTTATGATTGTGCGATTATTCCAATGATAAATAAAAATGATAAATCTAATTTAGAAAAGTCTATTAAAGTACATGAATTTCTAAAATCAAAAAACATAGAAACAATCATAGATGATACAGACGAAAATATTTCAGCTAAAATAAAAAAATTTAATTTAATCGGAATTCCATATCAATTGATAATTGGAAGCAAATCAGAAGGTAATTTATATGAGTTTAAGGAAGTCGATGGAGAAACTCAAAAATTAAAAGTTGAAGATATAGCTTCACAAATAATAAAAGCTAAGCAAAATTGATTTCACAACTAGAAAAAGAGATTATATTTAGGTTTTTAAAGGCTAGAAAAAAAGATGGCTTTTTAAATGTAATATCTATCTTTTCCTTTATCGGCATAGGCTTGGGTGTGGCTGTATTAATAATTGTTATGTCAGTGATGAATGGTTTTAGAACAGAGTTAATAAATAAAATTTTAGGTTTTAATGCCCATGCTGTTGTAAAACCTTACGACAATCCTTTAGTATTTACGGTTGAAAAAGACTTTGCTAAAGGCATTGTTTCAAATGATGGAGAAGCAGTAATTCTCTCAAAACAAAACACAAAAGGTATTCTTTTAAAAGGATATTTAAAAAATGATTTTAAGAAATTAGAAATATCTAATAATCAAAAATATTTTGGAACGACAGATCTAAAAAATAATTCAATATCAATCGGAAAGGATTTAAGCTTTTTGCTTGATATAGATATTGGTGATCAAATAACAATAATGTCACCATCTGGTGTTCAAACAATTGTTGGGACCTTTCCAAGACAAGATAAATTTGAAGTAATTTCGATATTTGATAGTGGAATAGGCGAATTTAATGAGAATGTGGCATATATTAATCTTAATACGCTAGAAGATTTTTTTGATACAAATAAACAAAAAAGATTTACTGAGTACTATTTCAAAGATCCAAAAAATGTTGAATATTATAAAAAAAAATTGTTAGATTTATTTCCCGGCGCATATGTTTACACATGGGCAGATTTAAACGAGTCTTTATTTTCAGCTTTAAAAGTTGAAAGAAATGTCATGTTTATAATCTTATCTTTGATAATAATTGTAGCAGCATTTAATATTATTTCTGGTTTGACTATATTAGTTAAAAATAAAACAAGAGATATAGGGATTTTAAAATCGATTGGTGTAACAAATGCATCGATAAAAAAAATTTTCTTTTTTATTGGATTTATTATTGGTACTTCAGCAACCATCTTTGGCATTTTATTTGGGACTTTATTTTCATACTATATAGAAGGTATTAGGAAATTTATTTCTAACACGTTTGATATTACGTTATTTCCAGAAGAAATTTATTTTTTAAGCACACTTCCATCTGAAATAAATATAAATTCAATAATCTTAATTGCATTATGTTCAATAATAACAACTTCTATTGTATCAATTTATCCAGCCTCTAGAGCAGCAAAATTAGATACAATACAGACTTTAAAATATGAATAATTTTTTAAAATTAAATAATTTGTCAAAGAAATATGAAAAAAAATCTCTTAAAGTTCTAAACAATATAAATTTTAAGTTTGAAGCTGGGAAGGTATATTCAATTGTAGGACCTTCAGGATCTGGGAAATCAACATTATTAAATTTATTGTCATTTATTGATATTCCTTCTTCAGGTTTTATTGAATTTAATAAAAAGAAAATTGATACAAATAGTTCAATCGAGAATGATCATGTAAGATCAAAAAATATAGGTATAATTTATCAAGACAAAAATTTATTGCCCGATTTTACTGCACTGGAAAATGTAATACTGCCAAATTTGTTAGTTTCTAATAATAAATCAAAATCAACAGAATTAGCGAAAAAATTGATTAAAAAATTTGATTTAACCTCAAGATTAAATCATTATCCATCTGAACTTTCTGGTGGTGAAAATCAAAGAATAGCAATTGCTAGAGCACTAATTAATGAACCAAACATTATTTTAGCCGATGAACCTACTGGAAGTTTAGATTTTGATAATGCTAAACAAATATTTAAAATCCTCTTTAATCTGAAAGATAAAAATAGAATTATAATTTTTGCAACCCACAATAGATATTTTGCAAACATGGCAGATTGTAAAATTAAAATGATTGGTGGTAAGATGAGTATCACTAATGAAAGAATCAGTTAATAAAACATTTAATCAATTTAAAATACATACTCAATATTCCATTTGTGAGGGAGCTGTAAAAATTGATCAATTAAAAGATTTCTGTAAAAAAAATAAAATAAAATCACTAGGTTTGTCAGATACATACAATTTGTCAGGTGCATTAGAATTTTCAGAAAATTTATCGTCTGTGGGTACGCAGCCTATTATTGGAACTCAGATATTATTTAAATATAAAAACCTTAAGGGTTTAATACCCCTTATAGCTAAGAATTTTGATGGATATAAAAATATTATTAAACTTTCGTCAAAATCTTATCTTGAAAATCCTGAGACTACTACCCCACATTGTGATATAGATGATTTATTATTCAACGCAGATGGAATTATAGTTTTAACAGGATCAATTAGATGTTTCTTTGGTTCACTTTTTAACAAAGGTTTATTTAATGAAATTGAAGAATTATTAATTAAGTTAAAAGAAAAATTCGAAGACAATATCTATATAGAAATCCAAAGACATAATGATATTAACGAGAAAGACTTCGAAAATTTTAATCTTAAAATTTCTGAAAAGTTACAATTACCAATTATTGCTTCGAATGAAGTTTATTATTTAGATAAAGATATGTTCGAGGCACATGATGCACTAATGTGTATTGGTGAAAAAACTTATGTGAATGATTCAAATAGAACAAAACTCACTAATCAACACTTTTTTAAATCTTCTGAAGAGATGATTGATCTTTTTAGCGATTTACCTGAGGCTTTAGAAAATAATTTTAATTTACCATTTAGATGTTCCTATAAACCTAATTATTCAAAGCCAATACTTCCTAATATTTCTTCTTCCGATAGTGATGCGAATGATATGCTAGTTAAAATGTCAATCGAAGGATTAAAAGATAAATTTAAATCGAATTTCGATATAGATATTACAAATTTAAAAAAAGACACAAAATATTCAAAATATAAAAAACGTCTAGACCATGAAATAAAAATAATAATTGAAATGAATTATGCTGGTTATTTTTTAATAGTTTCTGATTACATTAGATGGGCAAAAAAAAATAAAATACCTGTTGGACCAGGAAGAGGATCTGGTGCTGGCTCTCTAGTTGCTTGGTGTTTGTCAATTACAGATATTGATCCAATTAAATTTAATCTTATATTTGAACGTTTTTTAAATCCAGACAGAATTTCAATGCCTGATTTTGATATAGATTTTTGTGAAGAAAAAAGGGATCTGGTTTTTAAATACCTTACGACTAAATACAAAGATAGTGTAGCGCATATAATTACTTTTGGTAAGTTGAAGGCAAGAATGGTAATAAGAGATGTTGGACGTGTTTTAGGATTACCATATGGCTTCATTGATAGTATTTGTAAAATGATACCATTTGACCCCTCTAGACCAATGTCACTACAGCAATGTATAAATATTGAACCCAGACTTCAAAAGTTAATAAATGAAGATAAAAGAGTCCATCGTTTAATAAATCTATCGCTCAAATTAGAAGGTTTAAACCGTAATGTAGCAACACATGCTGCAGGTGTTGTTATTGCAGATAAAAAATTAACAGACTCTGTGCCTTTGTATAAGGACAATTCTGCAAATCTTTTATTGCCATCTACACAATTTGACATGTATTCAGCTGAAAATGCTGGCCTCGTAAAATTTGATTTTTTAGGTTTAAAAACCTTAACAGTGATTGATAAAGCACAAAAACTAATTAATAAAATTAATCCAGTTTTTAATATTGAGAAAATCAATTATGAGGATCAGAAAGTTTATGATCTCTTATCAAGTGGAAAAACTGTTGGCCTTTTTCAACTTGAAAGTTCGGGAATGAAAGAAGCATTAACAAATATGAAACCTAACAGATTAGAAGATATAATTGCCTTGGTGGCATTATATAGACCAGGGCCAATGAGCAATATTCCAATTTATAACGAATGTAAAAATGGAAAAAGAGATCCTGACTATCTTCACCCTAAATTGGAACAAATATTAAAGCCAACATACGGAGTAATAATATATCAAGAGCAAGTCATGCAAATAGCACAAATTCTGTCTGGTTTCACAGCCGGAGAGGCCGATATATTAAGGAGAGCCATGGGTAAGAAAAAAAGAGTAGAGCTGGAAAAGCAAAAACAGAGATTTGTAGATGGGGCATATAAAAATGGAATAGCAAAAGATATTGCAGCAGGAATATTTTTAAAGATCGAACCTTTTGCAGAGTATGGTTTCAATAAAAGTCATGCAGCAGCATATGCTGTTATTGCTTATCAAACAGCTTTTTTAAAAACCTACTATCCACATGAATTTTTTGTTGCTTCTATGTCAATGGAGTTATCAAATCAAAAAAAATTAAGTGAATTTTACGAAGAATTAAAAAGGCTAAACATTAAAATAACTAGACCAAATATAAATAAGTCTTTTGCCGATTTTTCTTCAGATGGAGAAAATTTTTTTTATGCTTTAGGAGCAATCAAAAATGTTGGTTACGAGGCTATTTCAAATGTAGTCAATGAGAGAAAATTAAATGGAGATTTCAAAAGTTTGTCGGATTTTATAAACAGAGTTAATCCAAAAGATATAAATAAATTACAATT
This sequence comes from uncultured Pelagibacteraceae bacterium, assembly GCA_902592965.1. Taxonomy (GTDB): domain Bacteria; phylum Pseudomonadota; class Alphaproteobacteria; order Pelagibacterales; family Pelagibacteraceae; genus Pelagibacter. Next base: position 5,309 of record CACJGL010000012.1, on the reverse strand, counting down.
AGAGGGTTTAGTCCAAGCAGGATGTTTTGATGAATTTAATGATAATAGACAATCATTATTCAATTCGATACCTAATATAATATTAAAATCAAAAAATATTTATGAAAATAAATCATTAAATCAAATTGATTTATTTGGTGATCAAGAAAACGGAGATGAAAATTTTATAGAAAAAACTAATGATTGGAATTTAGATTTAAAACTTTCAAAAGAATTTGAAACTTTAGGTTTTTATATATCCGATCATCCATTAAATCAATACAAATCAGTTTTTGATTATTACAATATAATAAATTATCAAAATTTTGAAGATAGCAAAGATATATTAAGTTCAAATATTGCGTGTACAATTTTAAAAGTTCAAGAAAAGAAAACCCAAAAAGGAAGCTCATATGCAATAGTAAAATTTTCAGATTTATCAAATGTATTTGAGTTATTTATTTTTTCAGAAATTTTTGAAACAAATAGAGAAAATTTAGTGGAGGGGAATTCTCTTATGATCACTTTGATGAAAAATTATATTGATGGGGATAAATCTCAAAAAAGAATTAATGTTAAAAAAATGGTTTCTTTAAAAGAATTAGTAAATAAACAAATTAAAAATATAACATTTAAATTTTCTTGTATTGAAGATTTAACAAAACTAAAAAATTTAAGCAAAAATGGTGGTGAAACAGAAGTCCAAATTTTTTTAACTAAAGATAACGAATTATACAAATTTCAGTTAACAGATAAAAGAAAAGTTAATAATCAGCTTATTAATGCTCTAAAATTGACAGAAAATTTAATTATAGAGTAAAAAAGGCTTGTTTTTTAGATAATATTTTGTATTTATCTCAAAAATTAACACGCACACAATTAATGGTTTTAAACCTCCGGTCCCTAAGGGCAATAATTGTGGTGGCATAACCGGGAAATAAAAATGAAGATACCTAAACTTACTATTGAACAATTGTTAGAAGCCGGCGTTCATCTTGGCCATAAAACTTTGAGATGGAACCCAAAAATGAAAAAATATATTTTCGGGAAAAGAGACTCAATTCACATTATTGATTTAACACAAACACTTGAATTAACTAATTCTGCATTAGAAAAAGTACACAATACAGTATCTTCCGGAGGAAAAATTTTGTTTATATCTACAAAAAAACAAGCTTCGGAAGCTGTTGCACAACTAGCGAAAGAAACTGATCAATATTTTGTTAATTATAGATGGTTAGGAGGGATGCTAACAAATTGGGGAACTATTTCTAATTCAATAAAAAAATTAAATAAAATTAATTCAGATTTAAACTCTGAGAACAGAGGTTTTACAAAAAAAGAATTATTAAAAATGAGCGGTCTTAGAGATAAATTACAAAGATCTTTAGGCGGAATAATGGAAATGAAAAAAATACCAGATTTAGTTTTTATTATTGACACTAATTATGAATCTTTAGCAATAAAAGAGTCAATTAAACTTGGTATACCTATAATAGCCATATTAGATACTAATTCTAATCCAGATGGTATCGATTATCCAATACCAGGCAATGATGATGCAAGAAGATCAATTGATTTATATTGCAACTTAATGAAAGATACAATTATTGATGCAAAAGAGAATATCGTTAAAAATTTAGAAAAATCTAATATAGAAGAAAATAAAACAGAATTAATCTCTAAAAATATCGATAAAAAATTAAATTAATTTTTGTATTTAAATGAGCGATATAGACAAGATAAAGAAATTAAGAAAATCAACAGGAGCTGGATTTAAAGATTGCAACGCAGCTTTAAAAGAATCTGGCGGTGATTTAGATAAAGCAGCTGAAATATTAAGAATAAAAGGTATAGCTAAGGCATCAAAAAAAATGTCACGAGATGCAAAAGAAGGTGTAATTGCTATAAGTGGTGATTTATACAAAACATCATTAATTGAGATTAACTGTGAAACTGATTTTGTGGCAAAGAATGATGATTTTATTAGCTTTGTAAAAGAAATTAGTGAAATTAACAATTTATGCGATTCAAATATTGAAAATCTAAAAAAATCAAAGATGAAAAATAACAAATCAGTTGAAGACAATTTAGTTTCATTAATTGCAAAAATTGGTGAAAAAATTACAATTGGTAAAACAATTACAGTAAACAATACAAACTCTCAAAATTTTATTTACCAACACTCTGTTATAAAAGATAACATATCTAAGTTGGGCGTTGTTGTTTCACTCGAAGCTGATGAAAAAAATGATAAAATAAATTTGTTTGGAAAACAATTATCAATGCATATTGCAGCTTCAAACCCAATTGCATTAAATACTAATGAAATAAATATCGAAACTCTAGAAAAAGAAAAAAAACTTATAAACGAAGAATTAAAAAACTCAGGAAAACCTGACGAAATTGTAGCCAAAATAAGTGAAGGTAAATTAAATAAATTTAAAGAAGAAAATAGTTTGATGACTCAATTTTGGGTAATGGAGCCTAAGAAAAAAGTTAAAGATATATTATCTGAAATAAATATTCCTAATTTAAAAATTAAAGAATTTGTTAGAATAAAAATTGGGGAATAATGTTTCAAGAAAGTTCATATAAATCAAAAATGTCAAAAACAATTGACATTTTTACAAAAGAATTAAATTCTTTAAGAACAGGAAGGGCAAATGCAAGTATGCTAGACCTTATTAAGGTTGATGTATATGGACAAAAAATGCCAATAAACCAACTTGGTACTATAACAACCCCCGAACCAAGAATAATAAACATTCAAGTTTGGGATTTGAGCAATGTCAATTTAATTGATGTAGCTATAAAAAAATCAGAATTAGGAATGAATCCCCAAATCGATGGTCAATTAATTAGACTTCCTGTGCCTGATTTGAGTGAAGAAAGACGTTTAGAAATGAAAAAAATCGTTAAATCCATGGGAGAGAAATGCAAAGTATCAATTAGGAATATAAGAAGAGAAGGCAATGATGATTTAAAAAAACTTTTAAAATCTAAAGATATTTCAGAAGATCAAGAAAAAAAATTTGAAAGAATTATTCAAGAATATACGGATATAAATATAAAGATAATTGACGACAAGGTAGTATCAAAAGAAAAAGAAATAATGACAATATGATCCGTCCAAAACATGTAGCCATTATTATGGATGGTAATGGTAGATGGGGTTTAAAGAAAAAAAATTCAAGAAATTTTGGTCATAAAAAAGGACTTGAAACCGTAGAAAAGATTATTTCTGCGGCAATAAATAAGAATATCAAATATTTAACTTTATATGTTTTTTCAACTGAGAATTGGAAAAGACCTTTAAAAGAAATAAATTATCTTTTTTCTTTATTAGAAAATTATATTGATAAAGAAATCAATAATTTGATTAAAAAAAATATTAAAATCAAAGTGATCGGGAATATAAAAAAATTTCCAGCTATATTAAAAAATAAAATAAATAAAGTTCAATTATTAACTAAATCAAACAACAAAATCCAAATAAATATGGCTTTAAACTATGGTTCTAAAGAAGAAATATTAAACTCTATAAGTATTCTTAAAAAAAAAAAATTATCATTAAATGAAAAAAACTTGGAAAAGTATTTGTATACATATGGAATACCAGATCCAGATATTTTAATTAGATCGGGAAATACTAAAAGAATAAGTAATTTTTTACTATGGCAAATCACTTATACTGAAATCTTTTTTGAAAAAAAAATGTGGCCTGAATTTACTAAAAGAGACTTTTATAAAATAATAAAAAAATATGAAACAATTAACAGAAATTTTGGTGGTTTAAATGGCAGAAATTAATAAAAGAGTTTTAACATCTATTGTTCTTTTATTAATACTTGGTGCATCTATTTTTAATAAATTAATATTAAGTTTGGTTTCTGTGTTTGTAATTTATCAAATTTTATTTGAATTTAATTATATGTTAAAAAAAATATTTAAAATTAAAAAAAAAAACAAACATTTTTTATTATTTTTTATCTTAACAATTTATGTAACTTTTTCGATTGTATACGTTTGGTTAATTTTGATAGGTGATAATAGTAATAAAATATTATTATATATTATTATATCCACATGTATATCAACAGATATTGGAGGTTATATATTTGGAAAATTATTTAAAGGAAAAAAATTAACAAAAATAAGTCCCAACAAAACATATTCAGGAATGATTGGATCTTACTTGTCATCTATAATAATAGTAATTTTATTTTTTAAATTACACATGGATTTAGATAAATTATTTTATTTAATAATTATTGCCTCAACAATTTCTCAACTTGGGGATTTATTAATCTCATATATTAAACGAAAAGCAAAAATAAAAGACACAGCTTCTATTTTACCTGGTCATGGTGGACTACTTGATCGAATGGATGGTATAATATTTTCTGTTCCTATTAGTTTAATAATTTATAGTTCTGTATGATTAAAGATGTAATTATTCTAGGATCTACAGGTTCTATTGGTAAATCTACATTAAAATCTCTAAAAAATAATAAGAACTACAAAATAAAATTACTTTCCACAAATAAAAATGTTAGAGAAATTTATAAACAGGCAATTTTGTATAAAGTAAAAGATGTCATATTAGAAAATAAATATAGTTATCAAAAATATAAAAAAAAATTTTTAAAAAAAAATATTAATCTTCATTTAGGAGTAAATAATATAAAAAAAATTATTAAAAAAAAAGTTGATTACAGCGTAAATGCTATTTCTGGTATTGATGGCCTAGAACCAACCTTAAAAATTATTCCTTTAACAAATAATATATTGATAGCAAATAAAGAGTCCATAATTTGTGGCTGGAGTTTAATTAAAAAAAAATTAAATAGATTTAAAACTAAATTTATTCCAATTGACTCAGAGCATTTCTCAATTTGGTCATTAATAAAAAACGAAAACTTAATTAACATTGAAAAAATCATCCTTACTGCCTCAGGAGGTCCTTTTTTAAATAAATCATTAAAACAAATGACAAAGATAAAGCCTAAAAATGCTTTAAAACATCCAAACTGGAAAATGGGAAAAAAAATTTCTATAGATTCATCAACAATGATGAACAAAGTATTTGAATTTATTGAAGCTAAAAAAATTTTTAATTTAAAGAATAATCAATTATCAATTTTAATTCATCCAAAATCATTTGTTCATGCAATTGTTTTATTTAAAGGTGGCATTATTAAATTTTTGGCTCACGATACGAAAATGACCATTCCAATTTCAAACGCCTTAAATATAAAAAAAATAAATAACAAAAAATTAATAAATGAAAAATTATTAAATAGAAAAAATTTATATTTCATGAAACC
>CACJGL010000011.1 GCA_902592965.1 uncultured Pelagibacteraceae bacterium | reverse complement strand
CGGAATTCTTTAGTTTTGGAACAAATGACTTAACACAAACAACTTTTGGCATTAGCAGAGATGATAGTGGAAAGTTTTTAAATGATTATATTGATAATAAAATTTTCAATATTGATCCATTTGTTTCTATAGATGACGGAGTTGGAGATTTGATAGAAATAGCAACAAAAAAAGGTAGAAAAACCAATAAAAAAATCAAACTCGGTATATGTGGCGAACATGGAGGTGATCCGAAAAGTATCGACTTTTGTGCACGTGCTGGTTTAGATTATGTATCCTGTTCACCTTATAGAGTACCTATCGCAAGACTGGCTGCTGCTCAAGCTCAATTAAAAAAATAAAATTAAATTTTAGATTTCCAATTTTAAGTCTAATGCATTAATTGAGTGAGTTAAGGATCCTATGGAAATTCTATCTACACCAGTAGAGGAAACATTTTTAACATTCTTTAAGTTAATTCCTCCTGATGCTTCAGTTTCATAAAATTTCCTAGACATTTTGACTGCCTTTTTTAAATTTTTTGAACTCATATTATCTAATAAAATCCTATCAAATTTCAGACCCAATATTTTCTTTAGCTGAGATAAATTATCAACTTCAACTGTAATTTTTTTTCTTCCCCTCCTTTTAATGGCTCTTTGAATTAAATTTTCAAAATTTTTTTCAGAACTTATATGGTTATCTTTTATTAAGTATTCATCACTTAAGTTAAATCTGTGGTTTATTCCACCACCTAATTTTACAGCATATTTTTGGATGACTCTTAGATTTGGGATCGTTTTTCTTGTGCAGCATATTTTGGTATTTTTTCTAACTTTTTTTACAAACATATTTGTTTTCGTTGCTATTCCAGAAATATGGGAAACAAAGTTTAATGCTACTCTCTCGCCGGTCAAAATATTTTTTAGGTTACCATCAATAGTCGCAACTACTTCCCCCTTTTTAATTCGAGATCCATCCTTTTTTTTATTTTTAAAATTTATTTTTTTATCTACTAATTTAAAAGTCTCTTTAGCAAAATCTATACCACCTAAAATTCCATTTTGGTTACATATCATTTTTACTTTTTTTTTAATATTTTTATCAATTAGCTCTGAAGTAATATCTCCTGATGGATATAAGTCCTCATTCAAAGCCAATTTACATGATGATTTTATAAAATTTTTACTTAATTGAATTTTAGACACAGATTTTATCTGCCTATTTCTGCCATTCTCTCTACAGATTTTCTTGCTTTTTCGATTGTCTCATTGTCCATTATTAATTCATTAGTTTCATTTTCTAAACAATCTAATATTTTAGGCAAAGTTATTCTTTTCATATGAGGACAAAGATTACATGGTCTAATAAATTCAACATTTGGATTATCAATTTGAACATTATCGCTCATTGAGCATTCCGTAACCATCATGACTTTTTCTGGTTGATTATCTCTTACATATCTAATCATTCCACTTGTAGAACCTGCAAAATCAGATGCTTGTATCACATCAGGTGGACATTCTGGATGGGCTATTATTTTTATACCTGGATTAGCTTTTCTAATATCATTAATTTCTTGATCATTGAATTGTTCATGAACTTCACAAGTTCCCTTCCAGGAAATAATTTCTATATCTGTTTGTGATGCTACATATTTAGCTAAAAAATCATCGGGTAAGAATATTACTTTTTTTACTCCCAATGATTCTACAATTTTTACTGCATTTGCAGATGTGCAGCAAACGTCAGTTTCAGCTTTAACATCAGCAGATGTATTTACATACGAGACCACTGGAACACCAGGATATTTTTTTTTGAGATTTCTAACATCATCGCCTGTAATAGACGAAGAGAGTGAACAACCTGCCTTCATATCTGGTAATAAAACTTTTTTTTCTGGACTCATTAATTTTGCAGTTTCAGCCATAAAATGAACTCCACACATTACAATTATATCTGCTTTTGTTTTAGCGGCCTCTACTGCTAAAGCTAAAGAATCTGCAGAAAAATCTGAAATGCCGTGATAAATTTCTGGCGTTTGATAATTGTGAGCAAGAATTACTGCATTCTTCTCTTTTTTTAATTTATTAATTTTGTAAATATAAGGCGCATGTGTAGCCCATTCTATCTCAGGAATTTTTTTTGATACTTTGTTATAAATTGAGCTTGTTGCTTTTTTTATTTCACTAGTAAATTCCATAAAAAAAACTTATCAACTTGAAATAGAATTGTCATTCATTTAATCTGCCGCATAACATGCGGTCATGCTGAAACTGGTAGACAGGCACGGTTGAGGGCCGTGTGGGCCTAGCCCATGAGAGTTCGAGTCTCTCTGACCGCACCAAAAACAAATATTTATTAAAGGGGCGTTCTGTTGCCAGGTGCCCCGGACCCCGTAACTTAATTAATAAATTAATTAAGCTGCAAGTGCGTAACTTTCGTTAGCATTTATAAATTAGCCCTTCACGGCGGAACAATACCGAACGAAAGAATAACTTTTAGTCATCCGTCGATCCTAATTCACCCCCATAAGTTGAAAATGGTGGAGGTGGTGGGTACTGCCCCCACGTCCGTAATGGTTATTACGAAATTCGTTTATCGTCATAGTTGGAAAACCAACATTAATAATATAAAACCAAATTCAATAGATTCAATAAATTATTCATGAAGTTAACTGACGAACAAATTAAAGAAATAAAAGACCAGCAATCTCAGCAAAATTCAACAAAAAGAGTGACAGCCCCAGAACTTGAAAAAATTCTATACGATGCAATTCCAATATTAGACCACGGTTTTATAAGAGTTGTTGATTATATGGGTGATGATACTTCCGTAGTTCAATCTGCTAGAGTTTCTTATGGAAAAGGCACAAAAAAAATTTCAACAGATTCTGGTTTAATAAAATATTTGATGAGACATTGGCATAGCACTCCTTTTGAAATGTGTGAAATAAAATATCATGTAAAGCTACCTATATTTATAGCAAGACAATGGATTAGACATAGAACAGCAAATGTAAACGAATATTCTGCAAGATACTCGATTTTAGATAAAGAATTTTATCTACCAGAGCCGCAACATCTTGCTGCTCAATCACAAAGTAATAGACAAGGTAGAGGTGACATTTTAGATGGAGAAAAAGCAAAAAAAGTTTTGAATTTATTAAAAGGAGATGCTGAACAAACTTATAATAATTATGAAACTATGCTTAATGAAAGATATGATGGATCAACTATAGATGAGAATGCTGTAGGTTTAGCAAGAGAGCTTGCTAGAATGAACTTAACATTAAATACTTATACCCAATGGTATTGGAAAACAGATTTATTAAATCTGATGAATTTTTTGAGGCTCAGAGCAGATCATCATGCACAATATGAAATAAGAGCTTATGCAGATGCTATGCTTGATACCGTAAAAAAATGGGTGCCAATAACTTATGAGGCCTTTATGGATTATAGGGTTGGTGGAACAGAAGTTTCGGCAAAAGGAAAAATTATCATTCAAAAACTTATAAAAGGTCAAAATATTTCTTTCGATGATACAGGTTTATCGAAAAGAGAATGGAACGAGCTTATGGAAGCTTTTGATCTTAAAGATAAACTGATTTAATTTTTTCTGCAAACTTAAAATATTTTTTTGATATCTCATGGTCTGGCTTGCTTTCTACTATAGGCGAACCCAAATCTCCTTGCTTTCCAACTTCAGGATCAATTGGTATTTCACCCATAAAATCTTTTTTAAATTCTTCAGCAGTCTTTTTGACACCTCCTTCACCAAAAATTGCATACTTCTTTCCATCATCTCCAATGAAATGACTCATATTATCTATAAGTCCTAATATTTTTACTTTAAGTTTGTCAAACATTCTAATTCCACGCTTTACATCTTGTAACGCTATCTCTTGTGGTGTAGATATAATTATTACTCCATCCATGTTAATTTCTTGTGCAAAAGTCAATTGCGTATCTCCAGTTCCTGGTGGCATATCAACTATTAAAAAATCTAAATTTTTCCACAAAACTTTTTGTGTAAAAGTTTTTATCGCAGAAATTACCATTGGACCACGCCAAATCATTGGAGTTTGCTCTTCTGTTAAAAATCCTATGGACATACATTGAATTCCATATTTTAAAATTGGCTTTAAATTTTGCCCATCACTTTCAGGCTTTTCATTTATTGAAAATAATTTTGGCAATGAAGGTCCATATATATCTGCGTCAAGCAATCCGACATTTAAGTCCATTTTTTTTAATGCCAAAGCAAGATTCGAGGCAAATGTTGACTTTCCTACTCCTCCTTTTGCACTTGATATTGCAATTGTAAACTTTGTTCCAATAATTGGGTTCCGTCTGAAGGTTTTTGGCTCAGTTTTTGCCTTTGTTGTGTCACTTAAACCTACTTTTTTTTCATCCATAATTTACCATTATCTTGTTTTTACTAATAAAGACACTATATAGAGTGTCGTATTATGAGTGATTTTAGAAATCAAAGCCCATGGGGAACACCTCCAGGAGGAGGTGGCAGTGGAAATGGTGGATTTAGAAAAGGTCCTACTCCTCCAAATATTGATGAAGTTATAAGTAAACTACAATCAATAATAAATAGATTTTTAGGTGGCGGTAAAGGCGGTGCTAAGCCAATAATAATTGGTCTAATAATTCTCCTAATTGTTTGGACTTTAAGTGGTCTTTATAGAGTTTTACCTGATGAACAAGGCGTTGTATTAAGATTTGGAAAATTTGTTAAAACTACTCAACCTGGATTAAATTATCATCTTCCTTTTCCTATTGAAAATGTATTAACCCCTAAAGTTACGAAAGTTAATAGAATGGATATTGGATTTAGGTCAGAAAGAGACAGTGGATTTTCCTCAGGCGGAGTTGCAGATGTTCCAGAAGAAAGTTTAATGTTAACAGGTGATGAAAACATAGTTAATATAGATTTTTCAGTATTTTGGGTAATTAAAGATGCTGGAAATTTTTTATTTAAAATTCAAGATCCAGAAGGAACAGTTAAAGCAGCTGCTGAAACAGCGATGAGAGAAGTTATTGCACGATCTGATATTCAACCAATTCTGACTGAAGGTAGATCTCTCATAGAAGCTGATACTCAAGAAATAATTCAAGAAATTCTAGATGAATACACAAGTGGAATTCAAATTACACAAGTTCAAACTCAAAAAGCCGATCCACCAGACCAAGTTATTGATGCATTTAGAGATGTCCAGGCAGCTAGGGCGGACATGGAAAGGTCTAAAAACGAGGCAGAAGCATATGCTAACGATGTGATACCAAGAGCACGAGGAGAAGCAGCGAAAATTCTACAAGCAGCAGAAGCTTATAAAAAAGAAGTTGTTGCTAAGGCAGAAGGAGAAGCAAGTAGATTTTTATCAATTTATAATGAGTATGCAAAAGCTAAAAAAGTAACTCAAGAAAGAATGTATCTTGAGACAATGGAAGAAGTATTAGCTGATATTAATAAAATAATAATCGACAAAAATTCAGGAGAAGGTGTTGTGCCATATCTACCATTACAAGAATTAAAAACAGGAACTAATTAAAATGAAAGCTGGAAAATTTTTATTACCAATAATCATTCTTATTGCAGCTACAATATACTTTTCTGTTTTTATTGTTAAAGAAGTAAACCAAGCTATTGTTCTTCAATTTGGTGATCCTAAAAGAATAATATCCAAACCTGGAATTAATTTTAAAATTCCATTTATACAAAACGTTGTATTCTTAGATAAAAGAATTTTAAATCTCGATACACCACCAGAAGAAGTAATTGCATCAGATCAAAAAAGATTAATAGTTGATGCATTTGCAAGGTTTCAAATAATTGACCCTCTTAAATTTTATATATCTGTTGGAAATGAAAGAGTTGCAAGATCAAGACTGGCAACAATTATAAATTCAAGAATAAGAAACGTACTTGGTCAACAAGAATTGCAAACACTTTTATCTGAAGATAGAACAAAACAAATGTCTTTAATTCAAGAAGGTGTAAATAATGAAGCAGAAAATTTTGGTATTAGTATTGTTGATGTAAGAATTAAAAGAGCAGATCTTCCTCAAGCAAACAGTGATGCGATTTTTAGAAGAATGCAAACTGAAAGAGAAAGAGAAGCAAAAGAATTTAGAGCAAAAGGTGCGGAGATGGCAGTAACAATTACTTCAACTGCTGATAAAGAAGTAACGGTTATACTTGCAGATGCACAAAAAAAATCTGAAATTATGAAAGGTGAAGGTGATGGTTTGAAGAACAAAATTTTTGCTGATGCTTTCGGACAAGACCCTGAATTTTTTGCATTTTATAGAGCTATGCAGGCATACCAAAAGGCTCTAATTGGAGGCGAAACTTCAATGATACTTTCGCCTGATAGTGAATTTTTTAAATTTTTCGGAAATATTGATCAAAAAGTAGAGTAAATTTAATGAGAGAATTGATCATTGCATTTGGTCTATTTCTTTTTATTGAAGGTATTCTTTACGCCATATTTCCATCAAAAATGAAAAATATGATAATGAAGTTAAAAGAAGCCACTGATAATCAACTAAGAATTGGCGGGTTAATATTTGCAGTGATTGGTTTTTTTATTATTTGGTACTTAAAAAAATGAGATTCATAAAGATTTTATTACTAATATTATTTTCAATTAATATTCAAAGTACTTCTAACGCAGCAGATATGCCTGCATCCTTTGCAGATCTTGCTGAAAAATTAATGCCATCAGTAGTAAATATCTCGACTACAACAACTATAACCACAAGGTCTAACCCTTTTCCATTTGATTTTCCCCCAGGGTCTCCTTTTGAAGATATGTTCAAAGATTATGGAACACCACAAAAGAGACAGACAAGTGCCCTTGGATCAGGGTTTATTATTGATGAAAAGGGAATTGTTATTACAAACAATCATGTAATCCAAGGCGCAGAAGATGTTTTTGTTAGAGTTAATGGTGAAAAAAATATAAAGGCAAAAGTAATTGGAGCTGATCCTGGTATGGATTTGGCAGTTCTCCAAATAGAGTCAGATCAAAAATTCACACCAGTTAAGTTTGGAGATTCTGATACTGCAAGAATAGGTGATTGGGTTATTGCAATTGGGAATCCATTTGGCTTAGGTGGAACGGTTACTGCAGGAATAATCTCTGCAAGGAACAGAAGTATTGGTCTTTCTAAATATGAAGACTACATTCAAACTGATGCATCAATTAACCAAGGTAATTCAGGTGGTCCACTGTTTAATATGGATGGAGATGTAGTTGGAATTAATACAGCAATATTAGGTCAATCAGGCTCAATTGGAATTGGTTTTGCAATACCTTCTAATAGTGCACAAAAAGTAATTAATCAATTAATTGAATTTGGGGAAACTAAAAGAGGATGGTTAGGTGTTAGAATTCAAACAGTCACAAAAGATATTGCAGATGTTGAAAAATTAGATGAACCTAGAGGAGCACTTGTTGCAAGTGTAGCTGAAAATAGTCCATCAGATAAGGGAGGAATTAAAGCTGGAGACATAATTTTAGAATTTGATGGCAAAAAAATTAATGAAATGAGTGAACTTCCGAGAATAGTGGCTGAAACAGAAGTTGGAAAAAAAGTAAAACTAAAAGTGTGGAGAAATAAACGTGAAATAACCAAGGAAATTATACTTGGAAGACTAGAAACATCTGAAGATTTTAAATCCCAAGGTTTAGTAACAGAAAAACCCAAAGAAGATACAATAGATGGTTTGAAAATAAAAGTAAGATTACTAAATAAAGACGACATTAAAGAAAGAAATTTACCAAAAAATACAACAGGATTAGTTATCACAGAAATTGATAAAGATAGCCCAATCAATTATCTTCAAATAAATAATATTATTGTTGAAGCACAAAAGAAGAAGATCAATACTATTGGTGATCTAGACAACATTGTAAAAATAGCGTTAAAAAGTAATGATAAAAGTTTACTTATTGCAATTTACAATAATAATAACCAAAGACGATATATTGGTGTTAAACTAAATTAATGGACTTAAAGTCCAAAATAATTCTTATTTCAGGACCAACAGCATCTGGAAAATCAAAATTTGCTATTCAGCTTGCAAAAAAAATAAACGGAGAAATTATAAATGCAGATAGTATGCAAATATTTAAAGAGTTAAAAATTCTAACAGCAAGACCACATCGAATTGATTTAAAAAATATAAAACATCATTTATATGGATTTAAAAGTGTTAAGGATAATTATTCTACAGGAAATTGGCTAAAGGACGCCAAGTTAAAAATTGATAATATTAAGAAGAAAAATAAAACTCCAATTATTGTTGGTGGTACAGGTTTATATTTTAAAGCACTTATTAATGGTATTGTTAAAATTCCTGATATTCCACTCACTATTCGAAATAGAATAAGGAAAAAACAATCAAAAATAGGACAAATTAAATTTTATTCTGAACTTATTAAGCTTGACCCACTTTGCAAAAAAAAAATTAACAAAAATGATTCTCAAAGATCAATAAGAGCCTATGAAGTAAAAAAATTTACAAATAAATCATTGTTTGATTGGTACAGTGAAACATACTCTGATTTTAATCAGGACAGCTTTATAAAGCTACATATCGATTATCCTAGAGAGAAGTTAATAGAAAGAATTTCTATAAGAACAAATGAAATGTTAAGAGATGGAGCAATAAAAGAGGCTAATAGGTTTTATAAATTAAGAGTAAAGAAAGATTTATCATCTAATAAAGTTATTGGTCTAAGTGAGATTAAAGAATATCTCGACAAAAGAATAGATCTTACTGAATTGAAAGAAAAAATATCAATAAAAACAAGGCAATATGCTAAGAGACAGTCCACTTGGGCAAGAGGACAAATGTCTGATTGGCAAAAAATAAAATTTAATACTCTTAAATCATATTTAAAAAAAATTTCCTAAATCAGCATAGATTGCTTGACCTATTAGCACAACTTCAGCTAGATTGTCTGAATGTCAAAATTATACTCTGGAGCTGAAATTGTATTTAAGTGTATGGAAGATCAAAATGTTGATCATATTTTTGGTTATCCAGGAGGTGCAGTCCTACCAATTTATGACGAATTACAGAATTTTAAATCAATCAAACATGTTTTAGTTAGACATGAACAAGGCGCAGGTCATGCAGCAGAAGGATATGCAAGATCATCAGGTAAACCTGGTGTTATTTTAGTAACTTCAGGTCCAGGTGCAACAAATGTAGTTACAGCTTTGACAGATGCATATATGGATTCAATTCCATTAGTTTGTATTTCTGGACAAGTTCCAACTCATTTAATTGGCACAGATGCATTTCAAGAATGTGATACAACTGGAATAACCAGACCTTGCACCAAACATAATTGGTTAGTCAAAGATATAAATGATTTAGCTGAAACAATACATAAAGCATTTGAAGTAGCAACTACTGGTAGACCAGGACCAGTTTTAGTCGATATACCAAAAGATATTCAATTTCAAAAAACAAAATATAAAAAACCAAAAAAAGAAAATAAATTAAACGGAAAATCTCACAATCATTTTAATCAAAATAGTATTGATCAGTTAATTGATTTAATGAGCAAATCTTCAAAACCTATTTTTTATACCGGTGGAGGAGTGATTAATTCTGGACCTAAGGCTAGTGAACTTTTAAGAGAACTTGTTTATGCAACAGGCTTTCCTATTACATCAACATTACAGGGATTAGGATCTTTCCCAGGTGATGATAATCAATTTTTGGGAATGCTCGGTATGCATGGAACCTATGAAGCAAATAATGCAATGCACGATTGTGATTTAATGATTAATATTGGGGCACGTTTTGATGATAGGATAACAGGAAAAATAGATGAATTCTCACCAAAATCAAAAAAAGTTCACATTGATATAGATCCATCATCTATTAATAAAAATGTTAAAGTTGATTTAGCAATTGTGGGAGATGTAAAAACTGTTCTTTCATCTACTTTAAAAAGTTTAAAACAAAAAAAATCAAAATTTTTAAAATCAAATAAACAAAAGACTTCTAAGTGGTGGGAAAAAATTCAAAAATGGAGGTCGGTTAGATCTTTAGATTATATTGGAAGTGAAGAGACTATAAAACCTCAGTATGCTATTGAAAGATTATATGAGTTAACTAAAGATAAAGATTCCTATATTACAACTGAGGTAGGACAGCATCAGATGTGGGCTGCACAACATTATAAATTTAACAAACCAAATCGTTGGATGACATCTGGTGGTTTAGGTACAATGGGATATGGTTTGCCAGCAGCAGTGGGAGTACAAGTCGCTCATCCAAAAAAATTAGTTATTGATATTGCTGGAGAGGCTTCAGTATTGATGACAATTCAGGAAATGTCTACAGCTGTACAATACAACCTTCCAATTAAAATATTTATACTGAATAATCAATACATGGGTATGGTTAGACAATGGCAAGAACTTTTACATGATAAAAACTATTCCGAAAGTTATACTGCTGCTCTGCCAGATTTTGTTAAATTAGCAGAAGCATATAACTGTGTTGGTATAAGAGCAAAAACACCAGAAGAGTTAGATGATAAGATTATTGAAATGTTAAATACAGATAAACCTGTAATATTTGATTGTATGGTTGATAAAGTAGAAAATTGTTTTCCAATGATACCATCAGGAAAGCCTCATAATCAAATGATTTTAGGACCCAAAGATCAAGAAAATAAGAAGATTACTGGCAAAGGTAAGTCCTTAGTTTAATGCCTAATTCAAAATCAGCGTATAGTTTTTCAAATAAAAAAGAAAAATTTGATACACATATTATAGTCGTTTGGGTCGACAATGAAGCAGGTGTATTAGCTAGAGTAGTCGGTTTATTTTCTGGTAGAGGTTATAATATAGAATCTTTAGCAGTTGCCCAAGTTGATGAAAAGCTAAAGATATCAAGGATAACAATTGTAACTACAGGAACACCACAAGTTGTTAATCAAATTAAACTTCAATTAAGAAAACTTGTTCCTGTTCATAAGGTTGCAGATTTTAAAAGAGAAGATAAAGCAGTCATCTTTAAGGAAATGGCATTATTTAAAATTGTTGGTCCAAATAATAAATTAGAAGGTGCATTGAAAGCTTGTAAAAAATATAATCCAATATTACTAGACAAAACAAAAAAATCGAATGTTATTCAAATAACAGCTTTAAGACGAGAAATTGACAAAATGTCAAAGGATTTAAAAAAATTTGGATTGGTGAGTGTTTCAAGAACAGGAGCCGTAGCTATGACAAGAGGTGCAGAAATATTTAAATAATTAAATAGGAGAAAAAAAATGAAAATGTTTTATGAAAAAGATACTGATGTAAATTTAATAAAGGATAAAAAAATTGCAATCTTTGGATATGGTAGTCAAGGACACGCTCACGCTTTAAACCTAAAAGATAGTGGGGTAAAAGAAGTTGTTGTAGCTCTTCGAGAAGGGTCTTCAAGTATTGAAAAAGCAGAATCTAAAGGTTTGAAAGTAATGAACCTTTCGGATGCTGCTGAATGGGCTGACATTGTGATGATTTTAACTCCAGATGAATTGCAAGCAGCTATTTATAAAAATCATATTGAGCAACGTGTTAAGGAAGGGACCTCTATCGCTTTTGCCCATGGATTAAACGTTCATTATGATTTGATTAAAGCAAGAAAAGATTTAGATGTGTTTATGGTAGCACCAAAAGGACCAGGTCACTTAGTTAGAAGTGAATATGAAAAAGGTGCTGGAGTTCCATGTTTATTTGCTGTTCATCAAAATGGATCAGGAAAAGCTAGAGACTTAGCGATGTCATATGCTTCAGCCATTGGTGGCGGTAGATCAGGTATAATTGAGACAACATTTAAAGACGAAGTAGAGACAGATTTATTTGGTGAGCAAACAGTTTTATGCGGAGGTCTTGTTGAATTAATTAAAAATGGATATGAAACTTTAGTTGAAGCAGGATACGAACCTGAAATGGCTTATTTTGAAACTGTTCATGAAGTTAAATTAATTGTGGATTTAATTTACGAAGGTGGGATAGCTAATATGAATTATTCTATATCTAATACAGCTGAATATGGAGAATACGAGTCTGGCCCAAGGATAATAAATAAAGAAGAAACAAAAAAAAGAATGAAAGAAGTTTTAGCAGACATCCAGTCAGGTAAATTTACTAAACAATGGATGGATGAATGTAAAAATGGTCAGAAAAATTTCCTAGCCACAAGAGCAAAACTAGCTGAGCATCCAGTCGAAAAAGTTGGAGCTACTCTAAGAGAAATGATGCCTTGGATTGCAAAGAAGAAGCTTGTCGATAGTGATAAGAAATAGCTTGATGTTAAAATTGGGCTAATTCTTCCAAATTATTTTGCAATCTGAGCGAGAGCATGTATTATGCTCGAGCTAAAAAATACAATGTCAGATAAAGAAAAATTATACATATTTGATACGACCATGCGAGATGGGGAGCAATCGCCAGGCGCATCTATGAGTGTCGAAGAGAAAATTCAAATATCTAGAGTTTTTGATGAAATGGGAATAGATATTGTTGAAGCGGGTTTTCCAATAGCATCACCAGGAGATTTTGAGGCAGTTTCTGAAATAAGTAAAATAATGAAAAACTCAATTCCATGTGGTCTTTCAAGAGCACTAAAAAAAGATATTGATGCATGCCATGAGTCGTTGAAACATGCTCCAAGATTTAGAATTCATACTTTTATTTCTACAAGTCCTCTACATATGAAACACAAACTCGAAATGACAAATGATCAAGTTCTAGATGCAATAAAAGAAAGTGTTACATATGCAAGAAACTTTACTGATGATGTTGAATGGTCCTGCGAGGATGGAACAAGAACAGATATGGATTTTATGTGTAAAACTGTTGAACTTGCAATTAAATGTGGGGCTAAAACAATTAATATTCCAGATACAGTTGGATATTCTATTCCTGAGGAATTTGCAAAAACAATCAAACATCTAAAAAATAATGTTCCTAACATAGACAAAGCTATATTATCTGCACACTGTCACAATGATCTAGGCTTAGCAGTAGCAAATGCATTAGCTGGAGTCTCAGAAGGTGTAAGACAAATAGAATGTACAATTAATGGAATAGGTGAGAGAGCAGGAAATGCTGCTTTAGAGGAAGTGGTTATGGCAATTAAAACAAGAAATGATTTGATGCCATATAATACTGGAATTAAAACAGAATTAATAAGTAAAGCCTCCAAAATAGTTTCAAATGCAACTGGTTTTCCAGTTCAATTTAATAAAGCAATAGTTGGAAAAAACGCTTTTGCTCATGAGTCAGGCATTCACCAAGATGGAATGTTAAAAAATAGAGAAACTTATGAAATTATGACTCCGGAGAGTGTAGGCGTTAAGAAAACCTCACTTGTTATGGGTAAACATTCAGGACGACATGCTTTTAAAGACAAATTATCTGACTTAGGTTATTCAGATCTTACAGATGATATTATCCAAGCTGCTTTTGGAAAATTTAAAGTTTTAGCGGATAAAAAAAAACATATATACGATGAAGATATAGTAGCGTTAGTTGATGATAGTTTAATTGTAGATAACAAAATAAATGCAATTAATTTAAAATCTTTAAAAGTATTTGCTGGCACAGGGGAACCACAAAAAGCTGAAATGACATTAGATGTTTACGGTGATATTAAAAATACAACTGAAACAGGGGATGGACCAGTTGATGCAATATTTAAATGTATAAAAAAATTATTTCCTCACGATGTAAAATTATCTTTATACCAAGTTCATGCAGTAACCGAAGGTACAGATGCTCAAGCAACTGTTAGTGTGAAAATCGAAGAAAATGACAGGACAACCGTAGGTCAATCAGCTGATACTGACACTTTAGTTGCATCAGCGAACGCATATTTAAATGCATTGAATAAAATGCTTATAAAACGTGAGAAAAGAGCACCTTCTCAAAATATTAAACATCAAAAAGTGAAAGGAATATAAATAAATGTCAATGTTTGCCAATTTAAGAAAGTTTTGGAGCCAGGATATGGCAATTGATCTTGGAACAGCTAATACGTTAGTTGTTTTAAAAAGCAAAGGTGTAGTTCTAAATGAACCATCAGTTGTAGCAGTTGTCGATAACAAAGGAAAAAAATCAGTTTTGGCAGTAGGTGATGAAGCTAAAACAATGTTAGGAAGAACGCCGGGTAATATTCAAGCAATAAGACCTTTGAGAGATGGTGTGATTGCAGACTTTATTGTTACAGAAGAAATGATTAAACATTTTATCAAAAAAGTTCATAAAAAAACAATTGCTAATCCTAGAATTTTAATTTGTGTTCCAACTGGATCAACACCAGTTGAAAGAAAAGCTATTCAAGATAGTGCACTTGCAGCAGGAGCAAGAAGAGTACAGCTAATTGAGGAGCCAATTGCGGCTGCAATCGGAGCTGGCCTACCAATTCAAGAAGCAACAGGATCAATGGTTGTAGATATTGGGGGTGGTACAACAGAAATTGCTGTTATGTCATTAGGAGGCGTTGTTTACTCAGAGTCATTAAGAGTTGCTGGGGACGCTATGGATAATTCATTAAAAGATTATATGAGAGAAGAATATAACTTGATGATAGGGGACAGTACTGCAGAAAAAATTAAAAAAGATATTGGAACAGCAATTCCAACAAATAATAATACTTATGCAGTCAAAGGTAGAGATTTGAGATCTGGTACCCCTAAAGAGGTAAACATCTCAGAACAAGATACTTCAGAAGCTTTAAACCCGATACTTAAAGAAATCGTATCTGGAATAAAAAAAGCATTAGAAAATACACCGCCAGAGTTATCAGCTGATCTAGTTGATATGGGTTTAACAATGACAGGAGGAGGATCACTTTTAAAAAATATAGATAAAAGATTCTCTAAAGAAACTGGATTACCAGTAAATATCGCTGATGATCCGCTGTCATGTGTTGCAATAGGAACAGGAAAGGCGTTAGACGATCAAGAAATATTTTCTACTGTACTATCTGAGTATTAAATATTATGTCAACAGAATCGAGTAGAGATGATTTCATTATTGCTATTCGTTCAGCATTTCTAAAAAAAGGAAATAGACAAAAGTTTTCCTTATTTACTCTATTAGTTATATCTATTTTAGTTTTATCGTTAGAATATTTTAAAACAGGTCCTGTTAATCAATTTAGGTCTATTACAAAAGATATAATATTTAGAGGATCATACGTTGTATCAAGCCCATTTAAATATGTAAAAGATAAATATTATCTCTTCCAAGATCATATGAGAATGTATGAAGAGTTTTCAGACCTAAGAACTAAGAATCTAGATCTTGATTCACTTAGAAAAGAAGTTGATTTTTATAAATCAGAAAATGCTCTTTTAAAAAAATTGATAGAAGAAAGAGATCTTTTTTCTAAAGAATATATGTTGACTAAGATATTATTGGACAAACAAAGTCCTTATTTAAAGTCTTTAATAATCAACAAAGGTCAAAAAAGTGGAGTTAAATTAGGGTCAGCTGTTAAAGATCGGCTATATTACATCGGAAAGGTTGTAAATGTTAACTTTTTAAGCGCAAGAGTACTATTGGCTAACGATCTTAATAGCAAAATCCCAATCATTATTGAGCCAAGTGGTATCAATGCAATACTCTCAGGAAATGGGAATGATGAGTATGCTGAGTTAGAGTACTTACCAAAAGAAAACAGTATAAAAGAGAACGAAATTGTATATACCTCTGGATCAGATGGCACAATTCCAGCATCAATTCCTGTAGGAAAAATAATTATTCAGGAAAATAAAAAATACGTGAAGTTTTTTAGCAATTTAAATCAACTTAATTATGTACAGGTGAATAAGTAAAATGGCCAGAGGAGATATAAAAATTTATCAATACCTATTAAATGGTTTTCCAATTATTTTATTATTTTTCTTTGCCTTAACAGGTTACTCATTTTCATTTAATATTTTTAAAATTAATATATCTTTTAATTTTATTCACTTAATTGTTTTTTATTGGGTTTTAAGAAAGCCCGAAATGCTTGGTTATGGACTTATTTTTTTTGCAGGTGTTATTAACGATGTTGTACAAAACCTACCAATTGGAGTTTCATCAATAAATTATCTTTTACTCTGTGTTATTGCATCTTTTTTTAGGGCAAGAACTCTAGTTCCTAATTTAATTTATGATTGGATACTATTTTTTATCGCAATATTAATTGTTAGCTCAATTCATTTTACAGTATTAGCAATTTTCTTTGATGGAAATATTAGTTATGGGGCTTTAATGTCAACAGCCTTTTTTTCATTTTTAATTTATCCAGCAGTGGCAAAAATATTTAATCAAATTTACCTACTAGGTTTAAGACAAGAAAATGTTGAATAGAGGAAGAAACATCGAAAAGGGTAGAGTTATAACAAGGAGGATGTTTATTCTGGCTGCTGCAAAAATATTACTTTTTGCTGGTATATCATCAAGGTTATATAATTTACAAATTTCTGACAGAGAAAAGTATGAAATTTTATCTGATAAAAATAGGATACGTGAATGGAAAACTCCTCCTCAGAGAGGTATAATTGTAGATAATTTTAATAAAGTACTAGCAAGTAACGATAGAGTGTTTCAGCTACACTTAATATTAGATGAAATTAACGATTTTGATGTAACAATATTCAAAATTAAAAATTTAATTAATTTAGATCAGTTTGAAATTAAAAAATTATATAAAAAAAAGGAGAGATTAAAACCTTGGGATACATTAGTAGTTTCAGATAATTTAACTTGGGAACAATTCTCAAAAATTAACCTATATTTACATGAATTAGAAGGTGCAAAACCTGTATTATCGACATCTAGGTTTTATCCCTATGCGAATGACTTGGTACATATAGTTGGTTATGTTGGTGATGCTAGTCCAAAAGATCTTGAAAAACCTGAGATAAAAGAAAATTTTGTTCCAGGTCTAAAAGTTGGAAAATATGGAATAGAAAATTCACAAGAGAAAATGTTAATTGGTAACTACGGTATTAAAAGATATGAAGTCAATGCATCTGGAAAAAGAATAAGCCAAATAGATTATATTAAAGAAAGACAAGGTAATAAAGTTAACTTAACTATAGATATAGAAATTCAAAAATATGCCCAAGAGCTGCTTAAAGGAAAAGCAGGCTCAATATGCGCAATGGACATATATACAGGAGAAGTTGTTGCAATGGCATCATCACCAACCTATGATCCAAATAAATTTACACACGGAATTAATCAAAAAGATTGGCAAGAAATCAGAAATAATCCCTTAAAACCATTGATAAATAAGTCTATTGCAGGACTTTATTCTCCTGGTTCAACTTTTAAGCCATTAGTTGCTCTAGCAGCTCTAGAATATGGAACATTAGATCCCAATAAAACAATAAGATGCAAAGGTCATAAGCATCCATATGAACTATATGGAGTTAAATATCATTGTTGGAAAAAAGAAGGTCACGGTTACATGAAGTTGAGAAATGCAATCAAACAATCTTGCGATATTTACTTTTATGAAATGGCAAGATTACTAGGTGTTGATAAATTATCTATAATTGCAAAAAGATATGGGCTAGGGACTAATGTACTTAGAGATCTTTATAGCGACGAAAAAAATGGATTGGTTCCAGATACTAAATGGAAGAGACGTGCACTGGAGCAAAGTTGGTATTTAGGAGAAACTGTTATCAATGGTATTGGGCAAGGCTATATCCAGACTACCCCACTTCAACTTTGTCTAATGACTGCACAAATTGCAAATGGAGGATATAAAATAAAGCCTCATATCATAAAAGACGAGTCTATAAATTATAAGGACGTAATAAATAAAATTAAATTAGATCAATCTAATTTTCCATTGCATGAAAGAAATTACTTAGATGACATAAAAGTTGAATTTTATCAAAGGATGTATCACAAAAAGTCTAATATTAATTTTGTTTTAGATGCAATGTTTGGCTCTACGAATGAGCAATATGGAACATCATACAAATCCCGTTACGATGATCCCAAATATCAATTTGCTGGCAAAACTGGAACATCACAAGTTAGAAGAATAACTGATCTTGATAGAGAACTAGATTTAGATACTGATCAAATTGAGTATAAAAAAAGAGACCATGCACTGTATATTGCGTTTGCCCCGTATAAGGACCCACGATATGCAATAAGTGTTATTATTGAACACGGAGGCTCTGGAAGTAAAGCAGCTGCTCCACTCGCAAGCAAATTGATCAAAAGAATTATCGACAGACATAAATTAAGAGAACAATTTAATATAGGAAATACAAGTTTAGCATAATGTTAAGAGAAAGAATACAAGCTAGTAATTACAGTTTTTTAGATAAATTAAGATCTATTGATTATTTATTGATATTGTTAATCATTGCTATTGGATCAATTAGTGTATTTGCAATTTACTCAACAGAGGGAGGGAAATTTTCTTTTTATACTAAAAATCACATAATAAGATTAGTGGTATTTTTTAGTTTATTTTTAGTCTTATCTTTTGTGAGAGTTTCAACTTGGTATAAAAATGCTTACTTATTTTATATTGTTGGATTAGTTTTATTAATAACAGTTTTATTTTTTGGAATTTCAGCCTCAGGTGCAACAAGATGGATAAACTTATACTTTCTAAATTTACAGCCTTCAGAGCTAATGAAGATTGCTGTAATAATATGTTTTGCTAGATATTATCATAGGATTCAAAGCTCAGATATTCAAAGCTATAAGTTTTTAATTCAACCAATAATACTTTTAATAATTCCTTGCTATCTTGTTATCCAGCAGCCTGATTTAGGAACTTCTATTTTAATTGCTGGAAGTGGCATCGCCATAATTTGGTTAGCAGGATTAAATATTAAATACTTTGTTTACTCAGGATTATTGTTATTAGTCTCATTGCCTTTTGCTATATCTATTTTAAAACCATATCAGAAGTCTAGAATTCTTACTTTCTTTAATCCTGATAGAGATCCTTTAGGAGCTGGATATCAAATAATTCAATCAAAAATAGCTATTGGATCTGGTGGTTTTTTTGGAAAAGGATACTTAAAAGGAACTCAAAGTTATCTAGAATTTCTTCCTGAAAAACATACGGACTTCATTTTCACCCTTTTTTCAGAAGAGTTTGGGTTTCTTGGATCAATTATACTTTTATTTCTATACATATTATTAATTTATAGAATAATAAATGTTGGGCTAGTCTCTAGAAGCTTCTTTGCAAAATTGTATTGCTTTGGTTTTGCTACAGCAATTTTTTTATATGTATTTGTCAACATAGCAATGGTTTTAGGAATGCTACCAATTGTTGGTGCACCATTACCTATAATGTCTTATGGTGGATCATCTTTATTATCTATTATGTTGGGATTGAGTATTGTTATGAGTTGTAAAATTTATAATCAGGAACAAATATCTGCTTATTAGCTATTTTCCATCTATAGCAACAATTGTTAAATCATCTTTTTGTATATGGCCAGCTCCTAAAATATCATCTATCATTGTTTTAAGTCTCTCATTAATTAATATTGATTGATGTTTTTTAATGTAATTTTCAAAACCTTCTGATCCTAACATTTCTCCATTCGGATTTTTTATCTCAGTTATCCCATCTGTAAAAATATACATTGAGCTTTTTTCAAATGGAATGGTGTGCTCAGGATATTTTGTTTTAGGCATGATACCTAATGGTGGTCCCGCTTCTGAAAAATTACTAAAAGTACCATCAGAAGAAAGTATCAATGGAGGCTCATGACCTGCACTAGATAAGAGTAATTCTTTTTTGTTTGAGTCGTATATACCAATTAACATCGTAACAAACATGCCTCTCGAAATTGTTTCACAAATTTCATTATTTAGTTGAAATAATAGATCTGATGATGAGTGATTTGTTTTGCTTAAACATCTATAAAGACTTGATGCTTTTGACATCAACAAAGATGATTTAATACCTTTTCCTGATACATCTGCTACTCCAAATCCATATTTTCCATCCCCTAGATCTGAAAAATTATAAAAATCACCTGAAACAACTTTTGCTGGTATGTTGATACCTGAAATAGGAAAGTCTTTCTCTTTATTTTTAGATAATAAAGATCTTTGAATTTCTCCAACAATTTCTACTTCTTTTTGAATTTTATTTTTTTCAACCATTTCTTTCGCCATCTTTGCATTTCTAATTGCTAAAGCAGCTGGTGCCGAAAGTGTTTCTAGAAGTTTTCTATCATCTTCTATAAATAATTTATCTTCAGTTTTTTTATTTAAGCAATGTATTACACCAATACATTCATTTGCAGCAATCAATGGCGAGCATAATACTGAATATGTTGTAAAGTTTGTTTTATTATCTAAGTCAAAATAAAATTCTGCAATTTCTCTTACATCTTTTCTAACATTTCCTACACGAATACATTTTCTTTGCTGAACAGCTTTACCCATAACACCGTCTTTTAGATCTAATTCATATTCATCTAAATAATCTTGATGAAGAGAAGCAATACACTCGAATTTTTTCTTTTGGTCATTTATTAAAAAAATATTTGCAGCTTCTGCATTTAGTCTAGCAATAATTACCCGTAATGCATTCATAAGAGTGTCATTTAAATCAAGAGATAAAGCAAAGTCTTGATTCATTTTTGTGACAAGCTCTAAATCAACGTTAACTTGTTCAGCTTCTTTTTTAGGTTCGATCGGTTTTTTTGATTTAAATAGAAACATTTATTTAACTAGTATTTTAAGCAATTTTTGGTAAATTTTTCAACAATGGAGATTATAATTAATACACCTAATTTATACATCCATCTTCAGGATGCAGTCTTAATGGTGCAGTATGTAATTGACGGATTAATTCATATTACATCAAACATTAAATTATAATCATATTCTGTGGATTTCATATTTGTATTTGTTCTAGGAGCACTTTGGGGAAGTTTTGCTAATGTTTGCATTCACCGCTTACCTTTAGAAAGAGGAGTTGTTTCCGGAAGATCATTTTGTCCAAAGTGTAATAAATTAATAACCTGGAAGGACAATATTCCAATTATTTCTTTTTTATTTTTAAAAGGTAGGTGCAGGCATTGTAACAAAAAAATTTCTTCACAATATTTATTAGTGGAGGCAATGAGTATTTTACTATTTTTAATTATTTATATTCTCTACGGTATTAGCATCACAACACTACTTTTACTGATTTTAAGTTTAAGTTTTTTAATAATTTTTTTTATCGATTTTAAATATTATATTATTCCAAATGTTTTAACTTTTTCTATGATGTCTCTAGGCTTTATAAAATCTTTTTTACCAAGTTTGAATCCTATGTTTCCTAATTATATAAATTCCTTGATTGGTGGAGTATTTGGATATGGAATTATTTGGTCTATAATTTTTTTTTATAAACAAATAAGAAAAAAAGAAGGTATGGGATTAGGAGACGCAAAATTATTATCTGCTATTGGATTTTGGTTTGGATGGTTTTCAATACCTTTTGTGATTTTTATATCATCGATAATTGCATTAATGTCGGTAGTACCAAGTTTGATAAATAAGTCAAAAAAATTTTCTTCCCAGATTCCATTTGGACCTTACATTATTCTTGGAACATTGATATATTTGATATTTGAAAGTAATATTAGATCAATAATTTTTTATTAATCATTTAAATTTATGTTTGAAAAAATAATAAGCAATACCTCTACAATAGTCGTTGGCAATTCTGAGAAAATTAAACTTACATTGGCAGCGATCGTTTCAGAAGGAAGTATATTGATAGAAGATTATCCTGGATCAGGCAAGACAACTTTTGCAAAAGCTATCACACAAAGTTTAGGTCTGAATTTTAAAAGAGTTCAGTTTACCTCAGATCTTTTGCCAAGTGATATACTTGGATTTAATATTTTTTTAGATGGTAAATTGAATTTCCAGAAAGGTCCAATTTTTACGAATATTGTTTTAGCAGATGAATTAAATAGGGGTAGTCCAAAATCTCAAAGCGCTTTTCTTGAAGCTATGGAAGAAAAAAATGTTTCAATTGATGGAATAAGCCATTCTCTTCCAGAGCCTTTTTTTGTAATTGCCACACAAAATCCCATGGACTCATCTGGAACAAGTTCTCTTCCAGACTCTCAACTCGATAGATTTATGATTTCCTATTCTTTATCAGATTTAAATGATGAAGACAAAATAGAGATGTTAAAGAAAGAAACTAATTTTGATCAACAAAAATCTGAAAATATAGATTGGCAAAAAATTAAAGAAAGAAAAAATATTATAACTGTTAAAAATGAGATTTATAAATATGTTGTAAGTTTAGAGCAAAGAATTCAAAGTCTTGATCAAAAAATTTATGTTTCTGCCAGATGTCTAAAACAAATAATTGATTTAGCTAGGGGTTGGGCAATTATTAATAATAAAGATTATGTAACTCACCAGGATATCAAAGACACAATTCCTTATGTTTTAAGGCATAGAATAAGGTTTTTAAATCAAGAGGAAAAAATAGAATTCGTCAATAAAGAAATCCTCGATAAAATTGATATCAGTTAATGTCAGTTCAATCTCTAAATAGAATTAATCAAATAAATTTTAAAAATTTCTTCAAATTAAAAAATAATTCAAAAATATATATCTATCCAAATTTAAATGGCATTGGCCTTTCATTGTTCGTTTTCTTCTGTTTTTTGATTTCAGTATTTTATGAAAATAACTCTGGATTACTTTTATCAATTATTATTTTTTTTATTTTCTTTATATCTATACTTATATCTCATCAAAATATTAATAATTTAAAGATAAATTCTTTAAATGAATATTATGTTGAGGCCAATAAAAATAAAAAATTAACTCTTGTAATCGAAAATCTATCAAAAGAAAAAAAGCTCAATATAGATATTAATTGTCAAAAACAAAAAATAGGAAACTATAATTTCTTTAAAAAAATTAATTATTTTAATTTAAATTATAATAAAAAATTAAGAGGTGTATATTTATTAGATACAATCACTTTAAATTCAATTTATCCATTTGGTGTAATAAAAACAAAAACAAATCATAAACCTGATTGCGATATAATTGTTTATCCTCAAAGCATAAAACCTAACCAGGAACTTTTAAATGAATTTAATATTGATAAATCAAATAATGCTGACGACTTTGATGGAATAGATGAATTTAAAAATGGAGACAGCTATTCTAAAATTGCTTGGAAAAAATCGACAATAGATAAAAAATATATTAAAATATTTAAAGATAAAGAAAAAACTCGGAAACTAATTTTAGATTTAGACAAATACAACGAATTAGCTTTTGAATTACTACTTAGCTATTCTGTTTATATTATTCAATATTTTTACCAAAATAAGATAAATCTTATAATAAAACATCAAGGAACAACTCTCTTACTTGATGAAAATGAGAAATCGTTAAATCAAATTTATAAATACCTTGCTAATGCTAAAAATTAATCAAAATATAACTTTAATTACATACTCTTTATTAGGATTATGTATTTTTAATCTATCAAAAAACTTAATTTTTAATAATCTAATATTTTGGGTAGCATTATTTTTTATCAGTTATCTTTTTTCTAATCTTATTTTTAAATATAAATCTATATTCATAGGATTGTTTGCTATTGCTGCTTTATACATTCAACTTGTTTTAAATCAGTATGTAATGTCAGAAGAATTTTTTTTAAATTGTTTAGCTGTTTTGTTAATTATCAAGTTTTCTGAATTATCCAATAAGGATAATAATTTATCATTTAATTTAATTTGTATGATTATTGCTGTAGCAAGTTTGATTAAAGACCAGGGCATTATTAGCTCACTAGTTTCTTTGTCTATAATTATTTTATTAGTCATAAACATGTACCTTGTTCAACAGAAAGAACTCTTGGAATTTAGTTTTAAAAATATTTTAAAATATTTAGGGTTTGGGCTAAGTATATTTCCTTTTATAATCATATTTTATCTAATTTTTCCAAGAGCAGAGGTAAACTTTAGACTATTTGATAATTCAACAAGTTCTTTGGGTATTCCAGATACAATAAGTTTAGGCTCTTTTAGTCAATTCTCTAATTCTGATGTGGAGATATTTACCTTAATAAACAAGGGTTATAGACAAGATGATCTATATTTCAGGGTAAAAATATTTGATTATATGGAGGACAATCAATCTTGGAGGCCATCATCTAGTTATTTTTTATTCAGTAAATTTAAAGATAATTTTAAAATCTCTGATAAGTCAGATTTAAACGACTCCTATCAAATAATTTTAGAACCTTACAAAAAAAAGTGGATACCTAGTTTAAAGAATTCACAGTTAGCAAATGAAAATATTAAAATATCAAAAGATTTATTCAATCAAACATTTGTTAGTAGAGATCTAATAGACAGAAAAAAACAAATTAAATTTCATAATATTAAAACTACTTTTGACTTAGATGAGGATATTAAAAGTTATTACACTTTATTGCCTAAAACAGTTTCAAATAAATTAAAACTATGGGTTAAAGAAAATAATAATTCTACAAAAGAGGACTTTATAAATAAAATTTACGCTAAATTTTCTGATGGATCTTATTTTTATAATTTAAGTCCAAAGCAAACATCAATAAATAATTATGAAAATTTCTTTTTTAAAGATAGAGAAGGATATTGTGAATATTATGCAGGAACATTTGTTTTACTTTCAAGGTTAGGTGGCATACCGAGTAGAATTGTAACTGGTTACCATGGTGGAGAATTGAATGAAATCGGTAACTTTTATTCATTTAAACAAAAAGATACTCATGCTTGGGCAGAAGTTTGGCTAGATGATAAGGGCTGGGTGAGAGTAGACCCTACAAGAGCTATTCCAAAAGAAAATATTATTAATAGTTTAAATAACGTTTTTGGCAAAGATGACTTTTCTTCAAAAGGTTTGTTCTCATCTAGATTTATAAAAACTTTAAGTTTTTATTTCAATTATGCAGATTTTGTATGGACACAGCATCTACTATCTTATGATGATAAAAAAAGAAAAAATTTTGTTGAAAAAATCTTAAATTTACAATTTTCAAAAATATTTGTCTGGATTTTTGCTCCACTATTAATTTACATAATTATAAGATCAATATTGAATATAAATTCAATTAATTTACTCAAATTTAGATTATTTATTATTTTATTAGGAAAAAGAAAAAAATTAAAAATTTTAAAATCTGACACTTTACAACAAATTTACAATAAATTTTCAAGTAACGATAAACAAAAATATAAAATATTTTTTAAAGTTTTTGAGGAAGAAGTATATTCTGAAAATAAGATTGGATTTATAAAAATATTTAAATTAGTTTTTTAACAGAAGATTTCTTTCAGTCTTAAGTTTATTATTTTCTTTAATCAATTGAATAATCATTTCTTTCATTATTCTATTCTCTTCAACTGCTCTACCAGTTATCTCAGCCAATCTTTCATTTTCTTTAGCTAGTTGTAATTGATCGAACAATTTTTCTAATTCAGGATCAATTGGTAGCCCCTCTATTTTTTTGCTTATATTGTTTTGAATTTTCTTAGTTAATGAAATATTCACAATGCTATCTTTAAGCCCATTTTGTTCATTAAACTCTAGATTAAAGTTTAGGCCAAAATTTTCAGTATTTTTACTTATATTCAAACCTGCTTTAACTGCTAAATCATCATTCATGTAATGAGCTGCATCTTTTCTTTCACCATCCGCCATAATATCAATTTCACTATTCAAAGTTTTATTTAAAGATAGGCCTGTATATGGTTTGAGAACGAACCCATTTTCAAAAAATTTTGAATACTCAACACTAAATCCACCAGATAATACTTGATCTACAGCATCATCAACTGAAAGATCCCCATCTGTAAAGGATGACAAATAGGCAGGTAGTCTTTTTAGACCATATTTTCCATCAACTTCAATATTTAAACTTTGACTATCATCGATTTCTAATTTTCTAGAAGCTTTATAATTTACAGCAGCAAACTGACCTAGCTTTTCTTTTAAAATAGTTTGTTGTGTTTCAGTTTCAAGATCTAAATATTTATTTTGAGTTAACCCAAAAATTGAAACTGCAGAAAATTTAAATTTCTCGTAATCGATTTCTTTTTTTAGACCAATAGCTAAATTTTCACTATCTAAAGCTTCTCCATTATTAAATTTTGCTTGCTGACTAGAATAACTTAAAAACGGTGTA
The DNA here is from genome assembly GCA_902592965.1 of uncultured Pelagibacteraceae bacterium. Taxonomy (GTDB): domain Bacteria; phylum Pseudomonadota; class Alphaproteobacteria; order Pelagibacterales; family Pelagibacteraceae; genus Pelagibacter. Next base: position 7,590 of record CACJGL010000011.1, on the reverse strand, counting down.
AAATTATCATTTTCAATTTTAAAGTCTCCAGTAACTCCTGTTGTTTCACTTTTATAAATATTATCTCTTTTTTTAACAGAATAATATCCACTAGATTTTTTTTCTTCTGAAACCGAACTGAAAATATCATTTAAATTAGATAAAAATATTTCAGATCTATATTTTTTATTATGGCTATCAATATCTAAATCTTCACCATAAACATATAAAAAACCATTAGTTTCAGAGTTGTCTGAATCTGGATCGCTATTGCTATCTAATATTTCATAGGTATCGTTTCCACAAAGATTATTTGTGACAACCATATTTGTTTTGTTATGGATTTCTATTTTTTGATCTTTTGAAATACTGCAATCTAATGTCATTGTTGTCGATGAATCATTTAGATTAATCTCACCAATATATGTACCGTCACCTTTGGTAACTATATTTATACCCGTGTTTGAAGAATTAAGCATTTTTATAGAATCATCAGATCCTGAAATTGTACCATAATTATTTATCGTAATATTAAACATTGGGTTGGCATTCCTTCCAATACCAATTCCATCTGCTAAAGAACCTGATGTTGCACTAATTGTACCATAATTGTTTAAAGTATTATTTACTCTGTTGGTTCCATCATTTTCATACACTAGTCCATATCCTGAATTAGAGCTTGCAGAAATGGTTCCATGATTTGTTATTGTAGAATTATCTACATTTGAAGATTGCATTCCATGATCAACCCCAGATATAGTACCTGTATTAGTAACAACGGTCCCATCGGATCCACTTATATTTAAACCTGAATTATCAGTAGTGGCAGTTATTGTTCCAGAATTTGTTATACTTATATTATCCCCGCTTGAAATTACTACAGCGTTATTTCCAGATGTCATTGTTCCGGTATTATTAAAAGTAACATCCGAGCATGTTTTACAGTAAAATGCACTTTTATCTGTTGCAGTTATTGTACCATTATTAGTAAAATTGATATCTTCAGATTGTTCAGTATTTACTGCATGTCTGTCGTCACCTTCAATTGTACCTCCCTGATAATTAATAAATTCAAAATCAACTAAATGAAAACCTTTAATCGGACTATCTCCTTCATCTGTTGTTTTAATAATTCCACCGTCATAGTTATAGATTTTAATACCTTTACTCCTGTGATTACCCGAGGCTCCTGAACCTAACCAAACGGTTTCATGTTTAGAGGTAATGGTTCCATGATTATGTAGTGTAAGACCAACACCATTTGATTGACCAGATAAATCGGCATGGCAATTAGTACCATTAAAATGACAGTTACCAACGTTTTTTCCATAAATTGCAGTATTCCCGTCAGCACTTATCGTTGCTCCTGCATTATTAGTAATTACAACATTTTCTGCATAATTTAATATTATACCATACTTATTATCTGAGTTGATTGTTCCGTTATTTGTAATTGTAGTATCCAAAGATGACTCAGCATTTATTGCGATTTGTTTGTTAGTTCCATCCTCTGTTTGAATTGTTCCATCATTGGTAATTTGAACTCCACTTATATCTTCGAGATCAACTGCCTTATTATCGTTGTAAGTAATTGATCCAGCAGAAGTAACATTTAAAATGTCATCATCTGCACATGCTAATTGGTTTGTTGATGCGCTAGCAATAGTTGTTAAACATGGACCAGCATAACTTATGGAACTAAATAAAAAGAATAAGATTATACTAAGTAAAATCTTTTTCATAAATGTCTATTGATTAATAGTTCTGTCTCCAAGAACTTCTGTAGGTAGTTGTTCCACCTGCTGCAGCTTCAATGCTAACTAAGTCTTTTATGCTTCCAGCAGATTGACCAGCAATGTTTGCAAACAGCTTACCAGCAAAAACTACAATTTTGGATAAAACACCTTGTCCAACATATTTACATGCATCTTTTTTTCTCAAATTTTTAAGTTTAGATGAGAAATTTGTTCCACATTCATCATCAACTCCACAAATAAATGCATCACCTAAACTACATTTATTGACGGATGATGTTGGTTGATAAATTGGAAAATATACTAAGCCACTTGATACAGTTGGTTCAGCAGTAACTTTCTGAGATTTATCCAATTTTATATACCAACCAGTGTCAGTTGAAGTTGGACATTTACTACCTGTCGTATCTTTTGTAGTATTTTTACATTTTGTTAAATCAGCAGCTTTTTTAGGAACCGCCACTTCTTTATATTCAGGATAGTCAGGGTCTCTAATACCTATCATTAAGTTGTCAGTACCATTACTTGTATTTCCTATTCTCTCATAATCTCCAGTTCCAGCATACAACCATAGTGAATTAGTAGTTTGTCCAATTGTTGCATCCATAGAATGATACATATACCTTCCATTAGTTTGGTTTGAACCTGCTTTAAATAATGTTGTACTATCATACATCTTTATAGCTTTACCTGTTCCATCGGTTTTTTTATTAGTTAAATTAAACTTAGTAATTTTTCCTTCAAGATCACTGATATAGACAAGTGCACCTCTGTAATCAATTCCTCTAGCGGTATCTGCAGTTATTACAACAGGTGAACCTGGTGTTGAATTAACGATATCATTAGTCAGCATATCCTCAATATCTATTCTTTTTTCAAGTTTGCCTGGAAATGTTGTATCCTCAAGATTAACAATTGTTAAATTAGAACCAACACCTGAGTTTTGAACACCGTATCCTCCACCCATAATTGCAACATAAATATCATCTTCTAGGTTATTATCTCCAGAACCTTTATTTGGCATTCTTATAATTCTAGGAGATGACCAGGTTCCACCTAATTCACTATAATCGTATTCAGGTTGGCTTAATACTCCAGTTTGTGCTGAGCCAGGCTTAATATGTAAAGCCATATTTGAGCTGCTTAAGTTACAAGCTGAATTTGGATTACTTGCACATGGATCCGATCCATAAAATTTTAATGTTTTACCTCTCAAATAAATCTCGGTTGCTGCCTTTGTTTGAGCTTGCCCACCACTACCAGGCGGCGCAGGAATTGAGATTGTAGAGGCCTTCACTGTAAAGTTAGTAAATGGTTTATCGTCAATTAATATTGAAACATCAGATTTACTCAAATTAGGAACATCTAAAGTCCAAACATTGCTTTCCTGACATGCAGTTGATTGATCACTTTTACATGTAAAATCAGTAGAATTATTCGTTCTTACAGTATTAGACTCAAAGAAGCTTGCTAAGTCATAAATTTTTTTGATGTAATCATAACTTGAGATAGTCCCGTTATGATCCATTACATGGACTTGAGTTTGAATACCATCATTAAGCACTGAATATAAATGCATTGGTGCATCTCGATCTGTGATATCTAATACAGAAAATCCTGCACCACCTCTACCATATGGAACCATTAGTATTGTATGCCATTCTTTTTTAATATCATAAGGACCTTTATAAAACATATCATGAGCAGTAACAGATCCATCAACACCATAAATAGCATTTGATCCACCAACCCCACTTCTATTTAAATTTACGTTAACCATATTTGGCATTGATGATGCAATAAATGGTGGAACAAATGCCCAAATTTCTTTACCAGTTTTTCCATCAAATGCATGAAGCATACCGTCATTTGCTCCAACATAAACTGTTTCTTTTCTCGAAGAGTGTTTTTGTGCAAATGAAGAATAATTTTTCAAAGATCTCCAATAAGACTCTTGATTTCTTCCAGCAAAAGCCGTTTCAGCTGATGGTTTTGAAACCACTACTAATTCAGAATGATAAATATCTCCAAGAGGGTTAGGTCTTGTTTCAGTTAAATTACAATCACCATCATAATCAAAATAATCTTGTCCTCTGATAAACTGTATTAATCCTTTAATGTCATCTTCATTATCATTTTGTACTGATGCAACATTCTTACATCTTTGTGTATTAGTAGGGTTATCACTTTTACTATGATAATTTGGTACTTCATTATTTGTATGAGTAAATAACTTATCAATATCTTTATAGTTTGATGTGACCCAATTATTTAAATTACTATAACCAGAATTTGCAGATGTATTTGGAAGGTGGGTCCAAATTTTTCTGTCATCTGGGCTTCTTTTTTCTAGCAATTCGGCTGCATCCCAATTCTTTTTACCAACATTACCATTTGAGTCTATGGCAGTACTTTTTAGTGTTCCTTTCCACTCTTTATTTTGTTCATAATCGAATTGTGCTTGATATAATGATCCACCTTGTTCAATTGTTGCTGTAATTGCAGGTGCAGAGAAGGATAACTTCTGAGCAATAATTTGTGATATGGCAGCTTTTAATTGCGTTTTTAGAGATTGAGTGGTTCTTGCGACAATAACGCTATTAGTTCCACCCGATTGTGCCATCCTATTAAAGTTTCTTACACCACCATTTGATAGTCCCGTTCCATAAGCTACAGTAAAAGTCTTTATCTTATGTGAATTTAATAATTTTGAAACTCTTCTAGCGGCACCGTTGTGATTATACCAATCTCCATCACCTATAACTAAAACATAACTATTTTGACAAGTTAAGTTTTTATCTATTGGAGATAAAGTACTGTGCAAATAATATTCTTCAGCTTGTTTTGCCCAGTTATCAGCATTTGTTCCACCACCAGGCTGAACAGATTTAATAATAGAATTTATTTTTGCTGCCCCTTGTTTATGAGCTCTTACCTTTATACAGGCTCTACTAGTACAAGGAGTAGCTCTTCCGTTTGTTATATCTCCACTCCAAGACCTAAAACCAGACCCACTATTATCCCACGACCAGTAACCAAATCCAAAATTCACTCCTGCTGTTAAGGAACTATCAGTAACGATTGATTGAATAGCTTCATGGGCACCCGTCATTCTTGTTCCAGCAGAGCCTCCAAATTCTTTATCAAAATTTAAATCCAGGTCAAATGCTTGAACACTTTGTTTATGATAATTGGAACTTAGCACTCTGTTGTTAACTTTATCTACGGTTAAACCCCATGCATAATACATTCTAACATTTCCAGACTTTGATGCAGTTCTTCCGTATCTACCTACATTTTTTATTGCAGTATAACCATTTCTTGACGAGTTTAATGTAACTTTAGAAACTCTATGATTTGACCAATCATTACCATATAATATAAATTCATTTGATGGATGATGATCCATTCCATATGAGTAGTACCACCAACCAACATTTATTCTGCTAGACCAATTTGTATTTATGCAACCGTTACTTCCAATCGTGAATCTATAAAGGTAACGATAATATTGCACATAAAAATTTTCTCGTTTATAATCTGGGGTCTGTCCATAATAACGACCGTAAGAACTTAAATTACCTGAAAATGGACAACTTACTTGTGAAGGAGTTGCTCCAGATATATTGTACGTCAACATACCCCCATTTCCGGCAAGATACAAAAAATTTTGAGCAATCGAGACTTGTCTTGCATATCGTAAACTTGCGCTCCAATCACAGTTGCCGTTTGAAAGATCAATCCTAAAAACTCTATGTTGATAAAAAGAGGCAACATATAATTTATTATTATGCACCTTCATATTCATTGGATAATAAGATCTGCAATTACCTGATCCTCTATAAATTCCATTACTTCCAAAGCTGGTATCATTTTTCTTTGTTGAATAAGTCATTTTTTTTATTCCACGTATCCAATATTGACCTACATAAACATCGCCACTACTATCGGTTGCTACACTGTAAGGATAAGAAAACCCGTCTCCACTCGTCATTCTAACACTCATACTTCCAGACTTATCTAAAAGGATTAATACATTAGCTGGAACATCAGATATCCCAGAACCAGGTGGTAAATTTTTTGCAAAACCACTATTTGAAAAAAAAGATAAAATTAAAATGATTTTTAAAATTAAAAGTTTTAATTTCATAATTATTGCTCTTGCTCCATTTTCTCTAACTCAACTTCAAGATCATAGTAAAATTTACCTAATTTTTCATCGTATTCTACAGTTGTAATCATTAATTCTTCTTCAAAAAGTTCTTCTTCACCAAGCATTCTTTTATATACAATGACATCATTATTACTTTTTTCCCAAATTTTGAAACTATCAAAAATTTGTGGATTTTGTCCAGTATCGAAATCACCGTAAACTTTTTTAACATATCTCATTAATGTTAATTTATTATTCTCAGTGTTTTTACCATCGTTCATAACAATCATTCTAATGGCAGCTAATTTTGCAGCATCTTCTGTTTCGCCTAGAAATACATATTCTACTGCAATATCATCATTTAAATTATCATTTGGACACAGCTCTGGTGATGGAACAGGCATATAAAATTGACCTTTAAAACCTGGTAACGGTTGACCAAATTTATCAAAAATTTTTTTACCACTATCTCCAATATCAATTAAAAAATCACAAGCAGCTTGGACAGGTGTGCTAAAAATTGAAAAAATTATAATTAATTTAAGTAAATTTTTCATAAAGATTAAGAAATATTAGTATAACTCTTTATATTTGTCCTCATTTTATTTAGGTAATACAATCACACTTTCTAAAGCAACTACCATTCTTTCATTGCCTTTCTTTAAACCACACCCATAAATTCGATAAGCCATTCCATCATTTCCTTTGTCAGTTGAGCCTTTTTTGACACTAGAGCCAGTACCTCTGAAAGGTGCAGCACCAATTCTTATGACAAAAAATTCATAAAAGTAATTGTAAAGTTTTTCCGCTTCTTTTTTTTCTTCATTAGTTGCAGTTCTAAAACTATCACGGACCAATTTTCCAAAATTCCAACTTTGTGCGGCTACAACATCATAGAAATTTCCACTTAATCTAACTTTATCTAAGTCTCTAAAGCTATTAGCGCAGAAATTTTCTGTGTTATAGTAAAGAGAACTATTACTTGAATTATAATTAATCCTGTAATTAGCCATATTACCATTCCATTGAGTGTTATTGGCTGGTAAATTTCTCTTTGTTGTATCTCTAGTATGACTTTGAGTACTCCAAGGTCCTAAAAATTGATTGAGCACATATTTTTCACCTTCGATCAAAGCTGTTTCAGCAATATAGAAAGTTTGCTGATACTCATCACTCTTATTATTACTTTGATGGTCACCTGCTGATATTACAATTAATGCTCCTCCCATTAACGACATTGCAAGCATTAAGACTAAAGATAATACTAGCGCAAAACCTTGTTCATTTTTTTTCATTATTCCATTCCCAAATTTCTTGCATGAGCAGTTACAATAATTGTATCTCTTAAATATTTGTCAGTTTTCTTTTTATTTCTAGTTGAGTCTTTTAATGCAAATACATCTCTAATTTTAGAATTTCTAAAAAAATTTTTTGTTGACCTAACAGTTAATGCGATATCAACAGTTTTAATTTTATAGATTAAATCTTTGTTTACATTTGTTGCAGAAGGTGGAGGATTGATTAACATTCCTTTTTCATCTACTGGATTAAAAATCATATCATCAACGTAGTCTACAACCAGTTGATCATCGTATGTTTTATCATTGTTATCTGTTGTAGGATCATCCCATCTACCCGATGTATTATTCCATTTAACTTTTTTTTTATAAACAGCAAAAGCATCTATTGGAGGGTATCCACCCC
>CACJGL010000010.1 GCA_902592965.1 uncultured Pelagibacteraceae bacterium | reverse complement strand
TTTCTCAAATAAGCCTGAGATGTTTGGTTTAGAACCAAGTTTACCTGCAAAAAAAGCTTTAAATATTTTCAAAGAAAACAATTGTTCTAAAATTGTTGAGTTAGGAGCAGGCCTAGGAAGAGATAGCATTTACTTTGGAAAAAATTCGATAAATGTTACTGCATTAGATTATAGTGAAAATGGAATTAAAATTATCAATGAAAAAATAAAAAAAGAAAATCTAATATCTTCAATTTCAACATTAAAATTTGACATAAGAGAAGACTTACCATTTGAAACTAATTCAGTTGACGCTTGTTATTCACATATGCTTTATTGCATGGCTTTAACCCAGAAAGATTTGGACAAACTTAATAGCGAAATTCATAGAATTTTAAAACCTGGAGGATTAAATATTTACACAGTCAGAAATACTGATGATGGAGACTATAAAAAAGGAATTCATAGAGGAGAAGATCTATACGAAATAGATGGTTTTATTATTCATTTTTTTTCTAAAGATAAAATACTGAATTTAACAAATGGATTTAAAAACTTAAATATTGAGTATTTTGAAGAAGGATCATTTCCAAGAAAATTATATTTTATTTGTAATAAAAAAAATTGAATTTACTTTAAATTTTTGTATTTTTTCATGCAAACTTGAGCTAACAAAAGATTTGGGTCTATAAATAATTTTGAATCTTTTGCTTTTTTAAAAGATTTGTATGAAAAAATAGCTATTGGTAGTTCTGTACAACCAAGAATAATTTTTTTACATTTTTTTTTCATTAAAAATTTAACCGCTGGTCTTAAAGCTTTTTCAGCATCTTTTACTTTACCTTTTTTTACATATTTAATAGCAGTATTTACTGAACTCTTTTGTAATCTTTCACTCGGACTTATCAAATTATAATTTTTTTCAAAATACTTATGGTAGATTTTTGTGTCCAAAGTAGCCTCAGTACATAACAATCCTATAGTTGAATCTTTTTTAAATCTTTTTTGTGTGTTTAAATATACTTCTTTTGGCATACTAAGAAATGGTACAGATATTTTTTTTTGAATATCTTCATGCCAATAATGTGCTGTGTTACATGGCATTACAATAAACTTGCATTTATTTTTTTCAAGCATTCGACAACCAGCAATTAATTCTTTTAAAACATTTTTGTATTGCTTTAAATTCTCTGCTCTTCGTGGTGTATTTGATTTATTATAGAGGACAAACATCGGATATTTTTGATCTAATTTTCCCCTGTTTAATTTTGCAAGCTTATCGCAAAAGTCTAAGCCTGCTTGAGTTCCCATGCCACCTAATATTCCAATCATAATTTAAATAATATCTTCTATATTAAAATTCAAAACATCTATATAGATATTTAAATAACAGCAGAAATATATTATCGCTAAATATGAACAGAAATTTATCATTACTTACGTTAAGTCAGATATTTGGTTTTACCACAGCAACAATAACAGTATTTCTTAGCGGAATAGTTGGTTCTCAAATTAGCTCAAATCAATCTTTATCAACCTTACCAACCGCTTTATTCGTAGTTGGAACAGCAAGCTTTACTGTTTTAGCGGCAAATATTATGAGTAAAATTGGAAGAAGAAATGGTTTTGTCTTTGCGGCTATCGGAAGTTCTTGTTCAGGACTACTTGCTGCTTTTGCAATTAGTCAGAAAAGTTTTAATTTATTTTGTCTATCTTGCTTAATTCTTGGAATGGGCGCTGCATTTAATCATCAATATAGATTTGCAGCAGCTGAAAGTGTTGAAAAAGACAAAATACCAAAAGCAGTTTCTACTCTCTTGTTAGCAGGAATTGTTTCTGCATTTTTAGGTATAACTCTTGCAAATTACACTAAAGATTTAATTCAAGATCAATTGTATGTTGGCTCTTATCTTTTGCTATCTTTCCTATCTTTTATGCCTGGAGTTTTTTTATTTTTTTTTAAAAATGTAGAAAATGTTCAGGAGGATAGTCTAAAGGAAGGAAATGTAAGAAATCTAAAATCTATAGTATTACAACCAAGATTTTTACAAGCAATTACCGCAGCTGCTTTTGCTTATGCAGTAATGTCATTTTTAATGACAGCAACACCTTTAAGTATGCATGTTATGGAAAATATGAGCTTAAAAGAAACTGGGTTAGTATTACAATTTCATGTAGTTGCAATGTTTTTACCGTCGTTAATAACGGGTAATTTAATAAAAAAATATGGACACAGTGCAATAATTTATGGTGGAGTTTTATTTTTTTTTATTACAGTTCTTTTAAGTTTATTTGAACAGACATATCTTAATTATATGCTCTCATTAATTTTTCTAGGTCTCGGTTGGAATTTTTTGTTTATATCAGGTACCAGCTTAGTAGTTTTGACTTATAACAAAGAAGAAAAATTTAAAGTACAAGGGATAAATGATTTAATTGTTTTTTCAACTATGGCTTTGGCCAGTTTATCTGCTGGAATTTTACTAAATTCTATTGGATGGAAAATGATGAATATTATTTGTATACCTTTTTTAATATTAATTATTTTAGTAAGTTTTGTTGCTGATAAAAAATCAGTTTCTTAAACATGTCTTTCCTTTTTTTAGGTTTTTTGACGGGCTTAACATTAATTTTTGCAATAGGACCTCAAAATGTTTTTGTAATAGAGCAAGGACTAAAGAAACAATATATATTTTTAGTTTGCTTAGTCTGTGCGTTATCTGATTTGATTTTAATTTTCTTAGGTATCTTTTTATTTAATTATTTTTCTAATTATTTTAATAATGTAGTGGAGCTGATTTTAAATATCCTTTTAATTATTTTTTTATCTTTTTTTATTTATGGAAAAATTAAAGAAATATTTAAATTTAGATCTTTAGAATTTAAAAATAATGTCATAGCACAGAGCTCATTTAATATCTTTATTAAGACCTTAGGTTTTACATATTTAAATCCTCACGTATATTCTGATACAGTATTTTTTTTAGGAAATTTCTCAAAATCCTTTAATATTGAAAAAAAATTTTACTTTGGAATAGGTGCTTCTATAGCTTCTTTTTTATTTTTCTTTTCTTTAGGATACTTATCTAAGATTTTCTCAAACAAATTAAATAATAGAAGTTTTTGGAAATACATAAATATTTTTATTATAATATTTATGTCAGGTATAGTTTTTTACATTATTAGAGATATTATTTATTAAAGATTTTTTTTGATAATTTATTAACCTTTAAATGGTTCCCATCAAATCCGTATTGAGTGTGATATTTTCCAGGAAATGCAACACATTTTATGTCTGCACTTAAAGCAGAATTTAAACTTTCTTCTGTATCTTCAATTGCCACACATTCGTCTGAGTTAATATTCAAGTATTTTAAAGCATAATTATAAATATCGGGATATGGTTTTTCTCTTAATATGAATTCATTATTGCCGATAAAATCAAAATCTTTTTTTTCAATTCTTCCTCTTAATGAGTTAAAAATAGAATTGATATTGTTACTCGTTGTTGAGCTAGCAAGCCCAATTTTTATTTTGTTCTTTTTGCAAAATTGAATTATTTCTTTTACACCGTCTCTAGGCTCAACTTTGTGTTTGTTTAAATATTCATTAAAAATTTTGGTTTTTAAATTTCTTATTTTTTTTCCGTCTATTTCAACACTAGTATCTTTTGCGTAATCATTGATTCTCGTAGTTCCACCTGATTTTGACAATAGTTTTCTGTATATATCTTCATCCCAAAACCAGTCTAATCCACTTATTTTAAAAGCTTGATTAAATGCATCTCTTTGAAGATCTGATGTCTCAGCTAAAGTTCCAATAGAACCAAATAAAACAGCTTTGTAATTCATTATCCCTTCACAGCACCAGCTGTTAATCCACTGATTACTTGTCTTTGGAAAAACATAACTAACATAAATAAAGGAGCAGTAGCCGAAACAACTGCAGAAACAGCCCACATCAAATTACCTTCATGTTGATTTGTTCCAAGATAACTTTGTATTTTAGGAACCATAGTATGATTTTCCTGGTTCAATAAAAGAGCAGTCACTGTAAAATCGTTATACGCAAGCATTAAACTAAATAATCCAGCTGTTATTACTCCAGGCCACATAACTGGCATAATGATATGTCTAAAAGCTTGAAAATAAGAACAGCCATCAATTAAAGCACTTTCATCAAGTTCTTTAGGAACAGTTTTAAAAAATGAATACAATAACCATAAAGTAAATGGTTGATTTATCGCAACAAGAACAACGATGGTCGTAGGTAGTATTCCCCAAATTTGTAATTGAAAAAAGGGAAATAAATAACCAGAGACTAGAGTAATGTGCGGCATTGCTCTAAAAATTAATGCTGCAATTAAAATCCAAAATGCATAATTTCTTGTAGATCTAGATAAAGCATAAGCTCCTAAGGTACCGAGGAACAGAGAAATGGTTACAACAAAAAATGTAACTATAACTGTATTCCTAGATGCCTTCCAAAACTCTCCTTCAGTCCAAGCTTGACTATAAGCATCTGTTGTAAACTTTCCTCCAGTTTCTAACAATGTATTGAATGCTGTGATAGCATACCACCAGTCAGCTCTTGAAAAAAAGTCAGCTCTTACTTTAAATGACCCCCAGAAAGTCCAAATAAAAGGAAAGCATGCAACCAAAAGCCAAACTATTATAAAGGTTGTATTAAAAATTTTTAAAGCATTTGATCTTTTATCAAGTCCGTATTCCATTTATCTCGCTGTCCTAAATTCCTTCCATGTTCTTATTAAAACTGGTGCTAAAAGTATGGCTATCCCAACAATCGTCATCATTGAGGTGGCTGCGGCCGAACCAAATAATATTACTTCCTCATTAACGAGGTTATCATAAATTAACCAAGATAAAGATTGAGCACTTCCTTCAGCACTAAAACCAATTATAGGCTCAAAAACTCTAAAATTATCCATCAAGGATATGAGAGCAACAAATGTAACTACAGGATAAATATGAGGTAAAACAATATGTCTTACTCTCTGCCATCTTGATGCTCCATCAATAATAGCTGCCTCAACAGGTTCTTGAGGAACAGTTTGTAAAGCTGCATAAAATACTACAAAAGCAAACGGTGAATGGTGCCAAATTCCATAAATTATTATAGTTATCCAAGTAAGAGTTTTTGAGGATTTTAAGGATAAATAAGGGTCATCCATCAACATTTGCAAATTCGCTCCAATAATTCCTTCTGCGTCTATCATCCAAAATAAAACTAAAGAACCTACCAATGGAGTAACAATCATCGGCAATATGGTTCCAAATATTAGTGGTCCTCTAATTCTTCTAGTTACTGCATTAAGACTTAAAGCAATTATAAAACCTAAAAGTAAGACGTTAGGCGTTACAAACAAGCAATAGGTTAAAGTAAAAATTAGAGCCTTGTAAAAGGGTAGGTTGGTAACTTGATCTACAAATTCCCCAAAAGTATTTGTTTCATTCCAAAATTTTCCAATTTCTTCTATTGCAAGATGATTTCTATCTACATAAGTCCCAAATCCATTGAATTTTCCTAAAGGCTTTTCTTCTCGAATTTTAGAGGTTTTTTCTTGGTCAACAACTATAGAAACTGTACATCCAAAAGGATCACATTTTTTTACTTCCTTAACAACTTGGTCGTGCTGCGCATAAAATGATTGTATCCCTGTTGAAATAATAGGAAGACCTATAAATAAAATCATTGCCAATCCAGTTGGCAAGAAAAACCAAAAAAAAGTTTTGTTAGGCATTAATGTAATAAGTGGGGATTTTCATCCCCACTTAAAATTTATAGATTATAGAAAGCCTTGTTCTTTTGCTTTACTCATGTAAGCTGCTTCCACATCTTTTAAAGCTTGTTCTGCTGACTCTTTACCTTGTAAAAATTCAACAATCTCACTTCCTAATGCACCATGCATTAAACCCATTTGTGGTAACATTGGATATGGTTTAGCTTTCATTTTAACAGCTTCGATAACTCCAATTGATTTTGGTCCAGGCTTGAAACCTTCAATTAACCAAACAGCTTGATCCGCTGCATCTGCAACCATCTTTTTGTTAGCAGCTGCGTGTGCCAAAGCTCTAAATGTTGCTTCAGCATCAGCGTCAGATCTATTTTTTGCTAATGTGAAACCGTCCCACCATAAAGTCGCTGCTGGTATGTTTCCTCCAGCAACTGTTGCTGGTCCAGTTAATTTAGTTGCTGCTGTAATTTTTGCATCACCATCATCATCAAGCAATGTTCCTGATCTTGATGCCCAAAGAGTCATTAATGCAACATTTCCAGATTCCCATTCAACTTTAATAGCTTCACTATCGTGAGTTAAATAATCTGGGTTACTTAAACCTGCTAATTTTTTTAGCATATTTAATGTTGCTACACCTTTTGCATTGTTAATGCTTGGCTGAGCAGTTCCTGCTTTAAAGAATTCTCCTCCATGTCCAATGTACATGTTAACGAATTCTTCTGCTAAATTCCAACCAGCTTTGTATGCTGCTGCGTAAGGATATTGCATTTTACCAGATGCTCTTATTTTTTCTGAAGCCGCAACTACTTCCTCATATGTTTTAGGAACAGCTATACCCAATTCTTTTAAAACATCTTCTCTGTAATATAAGTGCTGAGTGTTAGCCATAAAAGCAACTGCCATTATTTTTCCATCAATTGTTATCAATTGAGAATCTTGTATTCCTTTTCCATATTTCTTAACAAGATCATCAAGTGGTCTAATTAAGTCTTGGTTCATCAAAGGAACTATAGAGCTATTTGCTGCAATTCTTGCAGAAAACTCTGATGGATTTGCAGTTAGAGCTGGCACAGCAATTTTATTGTGCTCAGATGAGTGTGTGACTTTAAAATCTGCACTTCCTTTACATCCTTTAGCAGTTTCCACGAAAGTTCTTAAAGCTGGAAAATCATTAGCTAAAATATTTATTGATCCACTCTTAATGTTACAATCTGCGTAAGCAGAATTTCCAAAAAGAAGAAACAATAAAGATATTAATATTTTTTTCATATTTGTTTCCCTCATTAAATTTAAATTTATGGGTGAAAGGATATATATTCCTTAGGGAATTTAAAAGTAGTTTTTAAATCGCATTTGACGCAAGCTCTGCACCTGCGACCAAAGATTCAAATTTCTTGTAAACAATATTTTCATCAACATTTCCAAAGCCTGCAAAAGTACTAAATCCACAATCACTTCCAGCCATCAATTGATCTTTATCAATTACTTTTGAATACTGAATTATTCTATTTTTTACTAACTCTTCATGCTCTATGAAGTTTGAGGTTGAGTCTATTACACCAGGAGCTATTACTTTATCATTAGGAAGTTTAATATTCTCAAAAACCTGCCATTCATGAGCATGTCTTGGGTTCGAGGCTTCAATTAAATAAGTTTGGATATTTGCTTTTAAAGCAATAGGTAATATTTTTTCTAATCCAATATCGTGAATATGAGGTCCTTCATAATTTCCCCAGCAGATATGCATTCTCAACTTAGAAGCATCGATATCTTTGATTGCTTCATTAAGACATTCGATTTGTTTTTCAGCTCTTACTAAAAATTCTTCATCTGATACATTTTTAAAAGTCATATGTCTTGCTAGCGCAAGATCTGGGCAATCAATTTGTAAAAATAAATCATTCTTTGTTATTTCATCATATTCAGTTTTCATCATTTTTGATAATGCCTCTAAATAATCATCGTCATTTTTATAGAATTTGTTTGGAAGGAAATTTGAAATTACTCCTGGTGATGCAGAGTTTATAAATCCTTGAGAATGGTTATTTTTTTTTAATGCAGATTTTAAATTACTGATATCTTTAGTTAAAGATTTAGTATCTTTAATTTTTAAATCAGCAGTACAACATGGTCTTGTATAAGTAGGTGTGCCTCCTGATTTTGCAATTTTTTCTTTATATGATGGAAAATCATCTAAGTCTTTAGGAGCTCTTCTCTCGCTTTCACCACTAAATCCATGTAATCGATCCTTGACATAAGTAGCATAACTGATTTTTGACATTTCACCATCACTTACAATGTCAATTCCGATATTAATTTGTTTTTTTACAATTTTGTTTACATCTTCTTCAATTATCTTATCAAGCTCTCCTTGATCAAATAATTCATTTTTATCTTTTTTAAATAGTATCTCAGATAGCTTTTTTGATCTTGGCAGACTTCCAACATGTGTGGTTTTAATTTTATCCATAGTTTTTACATTAATATTTGTTTCCAAATAGCCACTTCATCAAACAATACCCATTCTCTTATTATTTTATCATCTCTTAATTCTGCATGATTTATACCCATTATAAATAAATCTTTGTCAGTCTTTTTCCCGAATTCTTCACTGTCTTTAGAGTGCTTACCACTTAAAAACCATCTGATTGTAGCTTTTTGATTGTTATTTTTTTCATCTAATGATGCAACATGTTCGATTGTAAACTTTATTTCAGAAAATATATTTTTTAAAGAGCTCCAATATTTAATTATATCTTCACTGCCATTTCCAACTTTATTACTTGGCCAAAATAGACTGACTGCTCTATCATAATCTTCAAAATCATAATTATTATTAAATATTTTCTTTAAAATATTGGAATATATATAACCTGATGAAACTTCATTAACTTTAACTGGAGTATAATCTGACTTTTTATCAGAAGATCTATTAAAAACTTTGATAGCTTTAGATACCCCACCTTCTTTATCAATTAAATGCCTTGCAAATTGCTCAGGTGTATAACCCAGCTGTCGAACCATTGCACCTTGATCTCTCACAATCCACTCATCATAAACCTGATTATTTTTACATGCACAGTCGGCTATAACTCTATAAACAATTTTGTTTCCTGTTTTTTTTCCGTAATACCCGTCATTTAAATGTGTAGCTTTGCTAAGAATTCTGTGAGATGAATGATATCCTTCATCATCATTTCCACTCCAAATTACATCTTCACCTAATAATTGTCTGTCAGGAAATTCGTCTAAAGTTTTATAGGTTGCATCAATAACAGGTTTAAAACCATAGGTTACTCCAAAAGGTGATCTTACAGGGATATTCTCTGAATAATATTTGGATATTGACTCGACATCTTTCCCTTCCCAAATTTGTTTAGTAATTTTTAAAATGTAATCAGTTAAATTTTTATAATTACTATCAAATCCTTTCATTAGATCTGACTAACAAAATTTAAAATACTATTTTCTGAATTATTACAAGAGATATCTATTTTGCTACTCAAAGGAACTGAAAAAGTATCTCCTTTTTCTAATTTTATATTTGAGTTTCCTATTACTATTTTCCAATTTCCCTCTTGAGCAAAAAGAACGGTAGGCTTTATACATTCAATATCTTTAATTTCACCAGATATAGAATTTAAAGTTGTTAAATTAAATCCAGTATCTTGTTTGATTGAAGGTTCATAAGTTTTTTTATTAAATTTGTTTCCTAATACTTGATATAATTTAATACCATTAACTTCATCGCTAATATTGTTTTGTTTATTTCTATAAATATTTTTTTCTAATTCTTCTGGCAAATAATTATCAAATCTTTCTAATTCATCTTGAGTGATAGGCTCTATCATCTTTCTACCGTTAGGCACTTCAACCTTTTTTAAATCTATTAACGAATTATCATCAAGCAATGCCATACCGGTCTCTTTTGCCTTTTTTAAAATTTCTGGAATCCATGTTATTATACCAGGATCATCTCCGCCTAATACAACAAACATCAAACTTTCTTTATCTCCAACATTTTCAAATGCTCTGAACATATTTGTAGGCATTGAAATTATGTCGCCAGCTTCTAATATTGTTTCTTGTTTTCCATCAGCACCCCAATAAAATCTCCATTTACCCGAGTAAATTACAAACACTTCAGCCGTGGTATGACTGTGAAGACCAGATCCATTTTTTGGCATAGCACTCACAGCTCCTAAATTATACCCATGTAAAGACTGTATTTTTATTAATTGTTTGGTGTCTTCAGCAACTCCACGTCCAATAATTGTATAATTTTTTCTTTCTTTATGACCTTCTAGCCTCCCCTCTACAAAAGGAAGACTGCTTGGAACCAGTTCATT
This sequence comes from uncultured Pelagibacteraceae bacterium, assembly GCA_902592965.1. Lineage (GTDB taxonomy): Bacteria > Pseudomonadota > Alphaproteobacteria > Pelagibacterales > Pelagibacteraceae > Pelagibacter. Next base: position 30,174 of record CACJGL010000010.1, on the reverse strand, counting down.
AAATTTTGCCAATCTATCAATCATATTCTTGTTATTTATGTCTATTTAAATATAAATTGCAACTTATGCAAATAGAACAATTTGATACAGGACTTAAAAATCAAAATAATTTTCAAGAATTAAAAATCACAGCTGAAGAAAATAAACAAAATAAACAAATAGTTAGAAATTATTTGAACAATATTTACAAGCTTGGACTATCTAATATAGAAGAAAATTTAAGCAAATATTTTAGCGAAGATGTAAACATTAAATGTTTTTTTCCATTAAATGAATTTAAAGGTTTGTCTAATTTTAGGGATAAATTTTGGAATCCACTTTTTGATGCGTTTCCTGATTTAGAGAGAAGAGAACAACTCGTTATAGGCGGAGCCTTTAGAGATAAATTTCAAGTTGGAACAATATCTACCTTATCAGGAATTTTTAAAAAGAAATGGCTAAATGTAGAGCCAAATTTTAAAATGGTAAATTTAAGATGCTGTGAGATACACGAATTAAAAAACGATAAAATTATTGAAAGTCACATTTTAATCGACACAATAAATTTTCTAAATCAATTAGGGAAGTTTCCAATAAATCCTTCAAGAGGGTATGAGGGCATTTGGATGACACCAATAAATACAGATGGTGTAAATTTTTACGAAAACAATTTAGATGTTTCAAAAGCCACTCTAGATCAATCTCTTACTATGCAAAGAAGTTTAAATATTAAACCAGAATTAGAAGCATCATCTGACTCTGATTTAAAAGAAAAACTTCTTAATCACCCACAAAAAGATTTTTGGCATGAAAAAATGATTTGGTATGGACCTAGCGGTATAGGAACAGCACGCTCTTTGGAAGGTTTCATTGATCATCATCAACTTCCTTTTAGAAAAACATTTAAAGAGAGAAATTACTGGGAATTAGGACATTATTGTGAGTTAGGAGATGGTAAATTTTCACTTACTGCTGGATGGCACAGTATACAAGCAGTGTATGGTTCAAATGATTGGCTAGGATATAATTCAAATAAAAATAAAGTGACCATGAGAGTTATGGATTTTTACCATCATGATGAGGGAAAAATTAGAGAAAATTGGGTGCCAATAGATTTGGCACACATACTCAGCCAGATTGGAATAGATATTTTTAATTAGTAAGAATTTATTTTAATGAGGCCGTAGTTTAACGGCCTCAAAAATTTAAGATTTTAGTTTATCCACTTATTTACAGTAGACATATTGTTTTTAACCCATTCTTCTGCCATATCGTCAGCATCCATTTCATCTCTTCCAACTTTTAATATCCATTGGTTGATTACTTTAGGGTCCATAGCCATTTGACTTAAAAATTTAGCAGCTTTTGGATTTCTTTTTTCCAAAGATTTTGAATAAGCTACATAAATAGTCGCTTGTCTACTTTTGCAAGGAAACTCTGATACTTCTAACCAATCTTCAGCATCTAAGTTCATATTTGAATCACATCCTTCAGTGTAAGCAGGCTCACCAATTTCATGTAAGTCATAAGCTGCATGTAACCATTCTGGTGTCCAATAATAAAATAATATTGGCTTTTGATTATCAATTGCATCTTTTAATTGTGCTTTAAAAGTATCTTGTGGAATAATATTTGGCTCCCAAAGGTCAGTTAAACCATAACTTTTAAATTTAACTTGCCACATTTTTGTAGATTTCCATCCAGCATCACCAGCCCAGTATTCACCTTTACCATTGCCGTCTGTATCAAACATCGCTGCAACGTTTGGATCTTTCATTGCTGCAACATCTGGAACTTTGCTTTTTAAAAATGCAGGAACATACATATCTTGAGTTCCTTTATAAGGTGTGTTGACAGCTACAGTTTTGTTTCCATCAATATATTGATCCCAAATACCTTGTCTATTCGGCATCCACAAATCTGTATAGACATCAATTTTCCCGTCACCTTTGTCCATTCCAGCCATTATCAAGTTACCGTCTGATAATCCCTGAACAATTTCTGCTTCAGAATTCAGAGGTCCATTAATGACAGCTTTAATAATGTGTCCAATAACTTTTGCACCAGTCCAACTTAAGTCTGAGATCATTACTTTCTCACCTGCAGCTTTAGCTGAAGTCGTAACAAGCATTATTGAAGAAAATATTAAACCTAATATTAGTTTTTTCATTTTTCCCTCTCTTGTAATTTAATGAAAGAATTATCTAATTTTTAAAAATGATAATCAATTAATATTTTTCTATTATTTTGTAGCTTTCTGTACCACTCTATCAATGATCATAGCTATAAAAGCAATTGCAAGACCTGCTAAAATTCCTCTTCCAATTTTTGTGTTCGCTAAAGCCTCAACAACTATTAAACCCATTCCTCCAGCACCAATTAAAGCAGCAATAACAACCATTGATAAACACATCATGACTACTTGATTTATACCAGCCATTATAGAGGGAAGGGCAAGTGGCAACTCAACACTATATAATAGTTGTCTTTCTGTAGAACCAAAAGCAAGAGCTGCTTCTTTAATTTCTGATGGAACTTGTCTAATTCCTAAAGCTGTTAATCTTACTATAGGAGGCATTGCAAATATTACAGTTGCAATAATTCCTGGTGGTTTTCCAACAGAGAAAAAAGCAACTGCCGGTATCAAATATACAAATGAAGGAATCGTTTGCATTACATCTAGAATAGGCCTTGTAATTGTTTCAGCTCGATTTGATTTTCCAACCAAAACCCCTAAAGGCAGTCCAATAGCACAACATATTAAAGTAGCGGTTAATACTAAAGCCATAGTATCCATTGCTGTATTCCAAAAACCAAATAAGGCGAGATAGATAAGTGCAAATGCTACAAACATGGTAACTCTAAATCCCGCAATCTTATGAGCTACAAGTAAAAATATTCCACCCGTGATTATCCATGGTGTTCCAACAAATAAAGCCGATATCCCCTTTAATAATGACCTTATTCCATCTGTTGCAGCATCAAAAACATATCCGTGAAATGCAGTTAAATAACCAACTTTTTCCTCAATTTTTTGTGAAACATATTTATTAAGAGTAATTGTAGGCATTCCTTCTCTAGGAGGTTTTTTCTTTACATATCTAGTGCCATCCTCATTTCTTGGATAGCTAACTTTAACAGGTCTATCTATCCAAATTAAAATAGGAAATTCAGATATAAAGAAACAATCAAATCTTTTTTTAAAAGATACCTCGGCACCTTTTTCCATTGCTCTATGTTGTTTGATACAAGTTCTTTCATCAGGAGCGAATTGTGATGATCTATATAATGTTAAAGGCCAAATTAATGCTAAAACTAAAAAAACGTTTATAAGTCTCGAGAAGTTAAAACCTGATGATGTTTTTTTACTTATTTGCCACTTATCAAATTGTTTAATGTAAACTCTATCTGCTAACCAACCAATTAATATTCGACCTAAGATAATAGTTAAAATTGCATAAATTAAAGAACTATCTTGCCAGGTTGAGTATCTATCAACCAAAAAATCTTTTTTATCTAATATTGCTTGCTCAATACCAGCGCCATATCTAAAATATAAAGTTATATTTACTGCAGCTATTAAATCTAAAAATGAACTTAGAAAAAAAAGAAACCAGTTCCCTCTTAAAGCACACCAAAAGAAACCTCCTAATAGAGCCGAGTAATTTATATGATATAATTTTAATTGGTTTCTTTGAATTAAACTGAAAACTTTACTGTAATAATCGCCATTTTGTTGGGCAAAATCTTTGAATGTATTTTTTACTGTTTTTTCTTTACTCATATAGAGGAAAGACTACATCATTCTTTTAATTTGAAAAACCATATTTTCGAAGTCTAACATCACCAGTTCTAGCATGCGCTTCCATACCCTCATACCTAGAAATTCGAGCTGCAGCAGCACCGACTTCTTTATTAGATTCTTTATTCATTTTTTGGTAAGTAACAGTTTTTATAAATTTTCCAACGTATAAGCCGCCAGTATATTTTCCTGCTCCCTTTGTTGGTAAAATGTGATTTGGTCCAGAACATTTGTCACCATATGCAACTGTTGTTTCCTCACCTAAAAATAATGAACCATAATTTTTTAAATTTTTTAAATACCAATCTAAGTTTTCAGCCTGAACCTCTAAATGTTCAGGAGCATATTCATCACTAACCTTTAACATTTCCTCTTTAGTTTCACACATGATTACTTCTCCATAATCTCTCCATGCAGCATCAGCATTGTTTCTGTTGTGTTCAGGTAGTTCTTGAATAATTTCTGGAACTCTTTTCATCACATAATCACATAAAGATTTATCAGTAGTATAAAGCCAAGCAGGAGAGTCAGGGCCATGTTCAGCCTGTCCAACTAAATCATAAGCAATTATTTCTTTATCAGCTGTATGATCAGCAATTATGCCTATTTCTGTCGGTCCAGCAAATAAATCAATTCCAACTTTTCCAAATAAAATTCTTTTAGACTCTGCTACAAATTTATTTCCAGGTCCAACAATCATATCTACTTCTGGATTACCAAAGCAACCATATGCAAGCGCACCGATTGCCCCTATACCACCAATGTTCATAATTACATCCGCACCACAAAGGTTAGCTGTATAAATTATAATTGGGTTTGCACCATTTGAATCTTTTGGTGGACTTGTTGCAATAACATTCTTTACTCCGGCAACTTTTGCAGTCGTTACACTCATTATAGCAGAGGCGATATTGTTATATCTTCCACCGGGCACGTAACACCCAACTGTATTTACAGGTATTAGTTTTTGTCCTGCTATTAAACCAGGTGATAATTCAACTTCTGAGTCTTTTCCAAGATTTTCTAGTTGATGTTCTGCAAACTTTCTTACTCTTTCATGAGAAAACTGAATATCATCTTTAATCTTCTGATCTAAAGTTTTGTTTATTTCTTCAATTTTTTCTTTGCTAACAATTATATCACCTTCATAATTATCAAATTTTTTTAAAATATCTTTAACCCCTTGGTCCTTTGTTTTTTCTAAATCTTTTAAAATTGAACTTACTTTAGTTCTTGTTTCATCTTCACCTGTAAATGCAGTTTTTTCAGCTTTTTTTATATAAGTAATTGTCATTATCTTTTCTATAATTTTATAAATGTTTAAATTATAAAAGATGTTTATTCAACAGAAGTTTAATCTAAAGCAACAACAGCTGCAGCTATAGAAGCAAGTCTTGCTGTCGCATCATCTGATCTACTAGTTATAACAACAGGCACTTTACCTCCAACAACTACACCTGCTGCACATGCTCCCATAAAATAAATCATCATTTTTACAAGCGCATTTCCAGTCTCGACATTTGGAACTAATAATACATCAGCTTCTCCAGCAACTATATTCTCAATTCCCTTAATAGAAGTAGATTTTTTTGAAATACTATTGTCGAATGCTAAGGGTCCAAATATATCAGCATTAAAATTTTCTTTACTTGCCAATTCAGTTAACTCTTTAGCTTCAACCGAACTCTGTACACTATCAATAACTTCCTCTGTTGCTGAAAGAACAGAAATCTTTGGTCTTGGAATATTAATTCTATGACTAAAATCTATAACATTTCTTAAAATATGCATTTTAGTTTTTAGGTTAGGAGAAACATTCAATGCTCCATCGGTTATGATTAATGGTTTATCATCTTTTTGTAATGTCATATGCCAAATATGACTTAGTCTTGTTTTTCCGATTAATTTATACTCTCTTTTAAGAACTTCTTTCATTAATATATCAGTATGGATATGTCCTTTTACAATAATTTTTACTTTATCTTCTGATGCAAGTTTTGTTGCAATACCTGCTGTATTATTTTCAACTGGCTCATTAATTATTTCAAAATTTGATATATCAAATTTAAGCTCATCTGCGCATTCTTGTATTTTTTGTTTATCACCTATTAATATTGGGGTGATCAATTTTTCAGAGACAGCATCCATTACCGACATCATTGGTAATTTTTTGCCTGCATTTACAATGGCTGCTTTTACACCCCTTTTTTGATGGGCTATATTAAGTAGATTAACAGGGCAAACTGTAGATTTATCAGATAACATATGAGTTTAAATATTTGTTATGGTTCTAAATATCAATATTTTTTATTACGTTCGATATAAAAATAGTTTAAAATTGAACAAACGATGGAGATAGTTACAAAAATTGCACCTATAGCGTTAGCACTTATAATGTTAGGTCTGGGATTGGGCTTATCAACTAGAGATTTTTTAAGGGTTATAAATAATCCAAAAGATTTTACAGTCGGAATAATTTGTCAATTAATCCTTCTCCCAATCGTCGCTTATATTTTACTTTTAATATTAAGATTACCAGTTGAATTAGCTTTAGGATTAATGATTATTGCTGCTGCTCCTGGAGGAGTGACATCAAATGTCTTAACAAAATTTGCAAATGGAGATGTTGCATTATCTATTTCGTTAACAGCAGTAGGTAGTTTAATTAGTATTTTTTCTGTTCCATTTATTGTTTTTTCTTCAGCAAAATTATTAGGTATAACTGATTTATCCTCAGATATTACGATGACTGGTATTGCTCTTAAAATGGCACTAGTTGTAACTGTGCCAGTAATTCTAGGAATGATAATTAGAAGATTCGCTGAAAACTTTATTTCCTCTAATATTAATATTGTAAATAGAATTACAGGCATTTTATTTATTGTTGTATTTGCAGCAATATGGATTGAGGAAAGAGAAAATATAATATCATACTTAGGTCAAGCGGGTTTAGCTGTTTTAATATTAAACATAGTCATGATGACTTTGGCATTTTACATTGCAAAAGGTTTTGCAACTGGAATACCACAGAGAAAATGTATTTCTTTAGAATGTGGATTACAAAATGGAACTTTAGCTGTATTTGTAGCAACACAAATTTTCAATGATGTCGCTTACATGGTTCCCACAGCTGCTTATGCATTAATAATGTATATAACTGGATTTATATTTATATATATTCTTAAAAATTCTAATTAAGATTTATTTGATTGTAAGTTCTTTTTATAAAAACATTTATTGATTTTAAATTTTCATCTTGGATTATCGACATATCTTTAAAATTTTGTTTGCTGACATCAAAATTTATCAATTTATTTTTGTCTATAGAAATAAATTTATTTTTAATTAATTTCTTGATTTTTCTTACTACAGTTGGTCTTGGTATTCCTGTTATTTCAGAAATAGACATTGCATTAATTCCTTTTATTTTTTTATTAATAATTTTATCTCTCCATTTATCTAAATAACTGTCTATTCCTTTAAGTTGCCTTCCAATTTTTGAATTATTATTCAGAATTATAGTTGCTAAAATAGTAAATATTTCCATATCACCAAAATAATTTTTCCACCTTAAGCAGTAAGGGAATAAAAATTTATAAAATTGATACCAGCAAAATGAGAAATTATGTTTTATTAAGTTATTAATTTCATTACTGGACATTTCGTTTTTTATAACTTTTTCTTCTTTTAAAATTTGACTAAAAACAGATAAAAGTGCGCATATATTTTTTAATGTATCATTTGGCTGTGTTGAATTGTATGCACTTCTATCTATTGTAATCTTCTTGCTCTTCTTTTTAATTATTCCCTTTTTTTCTAGGGATATAACTTTTCTTCTGACACTTTCTTTTGGTATTTGAAGATCCTTTGATATTTTTATGAGGTTAATTTTCTCAATCTCTAATGTTTTATCCTTATAAAAATTATTGAAAGTAATATTTAAATTATTTCTTCTGTAAAAATCAAACTGCTTACTAATCAAATAAATTAGAATTGTGTAAGTATCTATATCTTTAAACACTTTATAAGCACCGATTGTCCATTCAGACATAAGTTTTAAAAAAAAAGGACTTAAAATATCAAAATGATTTTTGAAAATTTTATCAATCAGATCATCATCTAGTTCTGAATTTACACTTGGTAGCTGCTTCATAATGTATCAAAACCCAATTTGAACAATTTTAAAACTTGAGTCAACCCATTTTGAACAGTTAAATTCTGTAAAATTTTTTTACTATATGATTTAATAATTTAATGAGTACTGAAAGCTTAAATAGAACATCTAATATTGAAATACCTGAAAAAAAACCGAGAGTAATTCGAATGTCCCCTCGTAAAGTAAATATAGATGTTCTAAAGAAACGAGTAATCACTGAAAAGAAAAAAGAGGCACTTCAGTCAAAAATAATAATACTTTCAGTCTGTTTATCTATTGGAATACTAGGTTATTTTGCAGGTTAATTAGCTAAGAGAATATCTAAATCCTTTTTTATATTTTTTGGGATTTTTATAGATTTTTTAGAGTTTGTTTTTGTTCTTAAAAACTTTTGCTCGCCAGGATAAAAGACTTTTTGTCCTTTTAAATTAGGTATTTTTTTTATTCTTTTAATATTTTTTTTTATCTCTTTTTTATAATCTTTAACAAATAGATTATCTTTAAATGCTAAAAATAAGTGACCGATATTTTGTGGCCCAGAGAAATCATCAAATGGGTCTTTTACTTTGCCACCATGATTACTTCCAACAAATACTCCAGTTAAAATATCTACCATCCAGGCTAATCCAGATCCTCTAAATCCAGCTATTGGAAGTTGTACCCCAGCAAGAGCTTCTTTTGCATTTGTAGTTGGTTTACCAAATTTGTTTAAAGCAACTCCATATGGTATTTTTTTTCCTAACTTTTCTGCAATTCTAATTTTACCTCTATTAATCATTGACATTGATGTATCCAGTATAAATGGTACCTTACTATTTGTTTGGGTTCCAAAACATATTGGATTAGTTCCAAAGACTGATTTTTTTCCACCAAAAGGCGCAATAGCTGGAGGAGCATTTGTAAATGCGAATGTTATTAAATTTTTTTTAACCGCTTGCTCGACGTAGTATCCAGATAGACCGTAATGTCCGCTGTTTTTCACAGCAACTAACCCAATCCCTGTTTTTTTTGCATTTTGAATAGTTTTTTTAATAGCCTCATCTGCTGCAACAAAGCCAATAGAATTATCAGCATCAATTATTGATATAGATTTCGATATATTTTTTACAGTTATTTTAGGTCTCGGATTAATAACTTTTTTTGAGATTCTTTCACAATACATTTTTAAACGAGACAATCCATGTGAAGGCGCACCCACAAGCTCTGCATTCATAATTGCATTTGCGCAAACTATAGAGTGTTTTCTACTTAATTTAAAATTAGTAAAAATTTTAATTATTAAATTTTTAAGCTCTTTTTCATTCATAATTTATGTAAACATAATTGATTTGAAAATTAAACTATAAATTGAATATTTTTTTTATTTATTAAAATTATCTTTAAATTTAAAGTAACAAAAGATTAACATTAGTCGTTTAAATTTATTATCATTAACTAATAAAAAAGTGAGGGATATATGAAAAATATACTTAAAGTAGCTTCTATGGCTCTAGTTCTTTCATTAACACTTTTCGGTATCACAAATAAAGCTTCAGCTGCAAAACTAACTTTATATTGCAGTGTTGAAATAGACGTTTGTGAAATGCTTGAACAAGCTTATGAAAAAGAAACTGGAACAAAAGTTGCTATGACAAGAGCAAGTAGTGGTGAAACTTTTGCAAAAATAAAAGCAGAAGCATCAAATCCAAAAGGAGATGTTTGGTTTGGGGGAACAGGTGATCCACATTTGACTGCAGCACAAGAAAATTTAACTGAGAAATATAAATCTGTTCATTTTAATGATTTATTACCTGCAGCTCAGAACCAAGCAAAAAATGCTGATTTTAAATCAGTAGGAATTTATGTTGGTGCATTAGGTTTTGGATACAACAAAGATCTTTTAGCAAAAAAAGGTCTTCCAGCTCCAAAATCATGGATGGATTTAACAAAACCAATATATAAAGGCGAAATACAAGTAGCAAATCCAAACTCATCTGGAACTGCTTACACTACCTTAGCCACTATTCTTCAAATATTTGGAGAAGATAAAGGTTGGGATTACATGAAAAAACTTCATGCAAACATAAATACATATACTAAATCTGGTTCTGCACCAATTAAGGCAACTGGTAGAGGTGAAAACTTAATCGGTATTTGTTTCCAACATGATGGTGTGAAACAAACAAAAAAAGGTTTGCCGGTTGTTACGGTCTCACCAGCTGAAGGAACTGGATATGAAGTTGGATCTATGAGTATTATTGCAGGTGCAAGAAATATGAAGGAAGCTAAAAAGTTTTATGACTGGGCTTTAAGTCCCGCTATTCAAACTATGGTCTTCACTTCAGGAAAATCTTTGCAAGTGCCATCTAATACTAAAGCAAAAGCTGATCCTGATGCTCCAGACTTATCAACAATAAACTTAATTGATTATAATTTTAAAGTTTATGGAGACAAAAGTACTAGAGCGAGTTTGTTATCCAAATGGGATAACGATGTTTCTGTAATTCCTAGATAAGGAATTAAATGAGAGGGCTCGTTATCTGTTGGATGCTCGTGGGAGTATTGGGTTTCCTAATATTTCCATGGTATGTAACAGGTGACGGGTTTTTCTCAATAAACTGGATTTTAGAATATTCTTTAGAAGATTACGGTTCTGTATTACCGCAGGTATTTATAAATAAAAAATATTGGCTTCTTCCTTTAATTGTTCCTTTATTTTTTCCATTATCAACTTTAAAATTAAATCAGAATAATCCTATTTATTCCAAAATTTTCTTGTACTCAGGATTATTTGGTATTTTTTATTTTATTCTTCAGGGGTTTTCAATTGGCATAAGAGGGTGGAATTTTGAAATCTTTCAATCGATTTTTGGCGATGTAGAAAATCAATTTGGAGTAGGGTCTGGCGCAGTTCTTATATGCTCTACATTTATTTTTTATATTACACATGGGCTATCCTCGCGTGGGTGGTTGAATGGAGATAATTTTATTGTAGGAAGTATAGGAAGCATAATTATTCTAGTTTCAACTTTCGTTTTTTTTCCTATTTTTAGAATGTTTGCTGTTGCCTTTAAAGGCACAGAAGGTGGATATGAAATTAGTAATTTTTCAACCAAAATATTTAATAAAGGAATTTGGGGTCTTGATTGTCTATATAGTGATTATGCATGTGGTGTTTTTTGGAACACTGTTACTATGGGAACACTTACAGCTTTCTCATCAACAATTTTAGGTTTAGGTTTTGCTTTATTAATTGCAAGAACAAGTTTTAAATTTAAAAAAACCATTAGAATTTTATCTGTTTTACCAATTATAACTCCTCCATTTGTAATTGGTTTAGCGATAATAATTTTATTTGGTAGAACGGGAGTCGTGAGTTCTTTTCTTGAATGGGCTTTCGAGATAGAGCCCTCGAGATGGATTTATGGTTTACCAGGAATATGGTTTGCACAAACTCTTGCTTTTACTCCTATTGCTTTTTTAGTTTTAATAGGAGTTGTTGAAAGTGTAAGTCCTGCAATGGAAGAGGCTTCACAAACATTGAGAGCTTCAAAATGGCAAGTTTTTAAAACTGTTACATTACCTTTAATGAGACCTGGAATTGCAAATGCATTTTTGCTTGGGTTTATTGAAAGCTTAGCTGATTTTGGAAATCCACTTGTACTAGGTGCCGAATATGATGTTTTATCTACAGAAATATTCTTTGCAATTGTAGGTGCACAGTATGATGAAACTAAAGCTGCAATATTAGCAATGATTTTATTAACCGTTGTTCTGGTAGTATTTTATCTTCAGAATCAATGGCTGGGAAAAAAATCCTATATTTCAATTTCTGGGAAAGGTGATAGTGGAGTTCATCCTGAATTACCAAATAATACTAAGTGGATAATTTACTCAACTGTTCTACCTTGGGCACTCCTTACATTTATAATTTATATAATGATTATGTTTGGTGGATTTGTAGAGATGTGGGGTGTCGATCACAGTTTTACGTTAAGACATTATGTTGAAGCATTTAGTGTTGAATGGGTTAAAGAAAGAGGAATTTTGTGGACTGGTACTGCGTGGAATTCTTTTAACACTACTTTTGCGATAGCATTAATTTCATCATTTCCTACTGCTGCAATAGGTATTTTAACAGCATATCTTCTTACAAGACACAAGTTTAAAGGAAAAAATGCTTTCGAATTCGGTACAATGTTAAGTTTTGCAATACCTGGAAGTGTTATTGGTGTGAGTTACGTTTTTGCGTTTAATGTTCCGCCACTTGAACTTACAGGAACAGGAATTATTTTGGTAATCGCTTTTGTATTTAGAAATATGCCGGTTGGGGTTAGGGCAGGTATAGCTTCAATGAATCAATTAGATCCTCATTTAGATGAAGCATCATCAACATTAAATGCATCTAGTTCTCAAACTTTTAGGAATGTAATTCTTCCATTGCTTAAACCTGCAATTACTGCTTCTTTAGTTTTTAGTTTTGTTAGAGCAATGACGGCAATTAGTGCTGTTATATTCCTTGTTAGTGCTAATTATGATTTAGCTGTCTCATATATATTAGGAAGATTAGAAAACAATGATTATGGTCTAGCAATTGTTTATTCATCTGCATTAATTGTTGTTATGTTATTTACAATAACATTAATGCAATTAATAATAGGTAAAAGAAAATTAGGAAGAAGAGAAGAAACAGCAGGAATATTACAAGGAAATTTTGGATAATGAAAAAAGCAGAAGTAAAATTTGAAAATATTACAAAAAAATTTAATGAGACCGTTGCTGTTGATAATGTGAGTTGTACTTTTGAAGCAGGAACACTGACTACATTACTAGGTCCCTCTGGATGCGGAAAAACTACTTCTTTAAGAATTATTGCTGGTCTAGAAAGAGCTACTAGTGGTAAAATTTTAGTAGAAAATGAAGATGTAACATTATTACCAGCGACAGATAGAGATGTATCTATGGTATTTCAATCTTATGCTTTGTTCCCACATATGAGTGTGCTTGAAAATGTATCGTATGGTTTAAAGATGATAAATGTTCCAAAAGAAGAATTTACAGAAAAATCTTTAGAAACTCTGAAGTTAGTTAATTTAGAAGGTTATGAAAATAGGATGCCCTCAGAGCTATCTGGAGGTCAGCAGCAAAGAGTAGCAGTTGCAAGAGCAATTGTACTGAAACCTAAGGTTCTACTCTTTGACGAGCCTTTATCTAATTTAGATGCAAAATTAAGAAGACAAGTAAGAGAGGATATTAGAGAAATTCAACAAAAACTTGGAGTAACTACAATTTATGTAACTCACGATCAAGAGGAAGCATTAGCAATTTCTGACAAAGTAATTGTAATGAACAATGCTATTATTGCTCAACAAGGTAGCCCAAAAGAATTGTATAACTTTCCTAAAACTAAATTTGTAGCCAACTTCATAGGAGACGCAAATGTTGTTAAAGCTAAAATCATTAATCAAAATAATAATGTTTACGAGATTCAATTAGCAGAAATGAAAATTAATATAAAAAGTGATCAAAAATTAGAAAGTTCAGTTTCCGTCTCTTTAAGACCAGAAAAAATAACTATTTCAAAAAGTCCTGAAGAAAACTCAATACATGCATCTGTTAATAATGCGTCATTCGTTGGAAATAGTTATCAATATATAGTTAATTCAAAAGTCGGTAAGATTTACGTAGTTTCTAGCGATACCAATGAAATATTTAATGTTGGAGAAAACGTTTATTTAAATTTCGACGAAAAAGAATTACGCTTACTCGACGATTAAGGATTAGCCTTTACCTCTCCAAGGTATTGTCTTATCTATAATTTTTCTCAAAGTTACATCAAAAAGAAGACCCAACATACCCATTATAAAAATTGTGATCCAAATTACTTCATATTGAAAATACTTTTTGGCAACATTTTCAACAAATCCAATTCCAGTTGTACCTGCTAAAAATTCTGCTGCAACCAAAGTTCCCCAACACATACCAACAGCTACTCTAATACCTGTTAAAATTTCAGGTAAAGAATTTGGAAAAATAACATATCTAAGTATTTGTCTTTTAGAAGCACCAAGAGAATGCGCTGCATGTATTTTAGATAGCTGTGTACCTGATGCTCCAGCTCTAGCTGAAATGATCATTATAGACAATGAAACCATAAATAATAAAAATACTTTTCCAGTATTATCAATACCTAAAACCGAGATTATTAAAGGAGCCCACGCAAGTGGAGGTACTGGTCTATAAAGTTCAATTAATGGATCAAAGAAACCTTTAGCAAATCTATTTAAGCCCATGAAAAGTCCTAATGGAACACCAATCAATATTCCAAAAACTAATCCAAGAAAAACTCTTAAAAATGAATCCCAAATATGACCATAAGGAACAGGGATTTTAAATAATTTAAAATCACCAGTAACAATTTTTAAAACTTTACCTTTAAAATTTTGCTTAACCACACCGTCTTTAGTGTGAACCGGATATTCTCCAGGCAAAACATCAGCTATCCAATCTGGCAATATAAAGCCAATTATTTGGCTTACATCCATCATATCAATCCAAAGAAGTGGGATATTTTTGTAACCTACACTTGGCTTAGACATTAAAATAAATTTATTAAGTGTATCTGAGGGTTTTGGTAACCATCTACCTGAACCTTGCTCAGAACAACTAGGACCACTTGCAACTATAGTTCCTGCAGGGAATAAAAGAATGTCAATTAATCTTAAACCCCCTTGCTCAGTTTTTTGAAGATTATCAAATTCAATAATTGCATTTTGCATTTCATTAAGAGCATTTGGTGGATAAATACTTGCAAATTCAATTCTTCTTGCAATTTTTACAATGTTTTTTGCGTAAGTAGATGCCACTTCCTCAGTGTCATCTAAATTTTTTCTATATAATTTTATCTCTGATTTAAGTTCTTTTATTGCATTTTTGAATTGAGGATTATGGTTTCTTAATTTAAAAAATTTATCATTAATTTTTTTTAATTTTTCAGCTGCAGCGTGAAATTTCAACCCTCTATCTGTTTCAGGCACTAAAGGCACTTCAATAGTATTTTCTATTGATCCTGTTCCGGCACTTACAGTTACTATGCCCCAGCTTCCTTGCTCAGCAATTGCTTTTTGTCTTTCATTTTTTTGCTCTGGTGTTTCAAATGGATAATCTTTCTTTTGAAAATTAGTACTTAATAATCTAATTTCATCAGTCATTTCATCTATTTTAATTTTTGTGTTAATCTCCATTAGATTATCGTTAGTAAGTAATGGAATTAATTTGTTTGTTTTATTAATAAAACCAACTAATGCAGTTTTCTGTATGTTGCTTAAATCTGGCGAATTTTGAATTTCTAAACTTATTTTTTTAAGATTTTTATTTTCTATTTTTATTATTGAAGTACTTTTGAATTCTCTTTCTTCAATTGGAAATTGATATTTTAATCCTAATAAAGACTCATTTATTTTTGCGACCTGACATAATTCATTTGCTGATTTTGGATAAAATCCTTTTGCAATATCCCAAGAATAATAAAGCCAAACTAACAATATTGCACTACTTCCGACAATTATCCAATGAGTTCCACCTTTTGCTCTTTCTGGATTTCCAAAAACTGCATCAACTTTTTCAGTTTTTATTAAACGTCTTCCATAGAGTATGCACCCGATAATTGATACGAGAATTAATATTGTTATTATTTGAGTAAACATTTAATTTTCTTTTCCCATAATTTCTTCCTCCATGTTCCAAATCATGGATAAAATTTCTTCTCTTTTTGATGAAAAATCTTTATTTTTTTTTATTTCTCTTAAATCTTCTTTTAATCCCATCTCTGCAAATGGAAGATTATATTCTTTATGTATCCTACCTGGTCTTGGTGCCATTACATACAACCTTTCACCAAGCAGTAGTGCTTCCTCAACCGAGTGCGTAATTAAAATAATTGTTTTTCCAGTTTCTTTCCAAATTTTCAAAACTAAAGATTGCATTTTTTCTCTTGTTAAAGCATCAAGAGCACCTAAAGGCTCATCCATTAAAATCAAATCAGGATCATTGATTAAACATCTTGCAAGAGCTACTCTTTGCTGCATTCCTCCAGATAATTGATATGTTGGGGTATTTCCAAATCCTTTTAAGCCAACAATCTCCAGCCACTCATCAACTTTTTTCGAAGTTTCTATAGGATCTTTTTTTTTCATTCTAAGACCAAAGTTTACGTTCTCTGCAACAGTCAACCATTCGAATAATGCACCTTGTTGAAAAACCATGCCTCTTTCAACTCCAGGTCCATCAATTTCTTTACCATTCAAAGTTATATTTCCAGATGTTGGTCTTAAGAAACCAGCTGCAATATTTAATAAAGTTGTTTTTCCACAACCAGAGGGCCCAAGAACAGTTAACAGTTCTCCTTTTTTTAATTTGAAATTTAAATCTTTTAAAGCATGAACAGTCTCTCCTTTTGGAGTTTTGAAAATCATGTTTAAGTTTTGAGATATTAAATCACTCATTAGTTGACTTTATATAAAATATTTACTTAAAAAAATAGGCACCAATAAAATTGGCGCCTATTTAATTATTCTAATCTTTAAATTATAAAGGTAAGAAACTAGTGTCTACTGCTCCACCTGGAGTTCCCATTCCTTTTAAGAATGCATCTAAGTTTCCACTTTCCATAGATTTTTTAGTTTCTTCTGGAGTTAAGAATTTGAAACCACTTAAAGTGTCTTTCATATCAGCAATTTTCATTTCTGAAGCTTTTGACATAGAATTCATATCACTTTTTCCATTTCTATATCTTTCATTAGCTTCATGAGTTACTTCAATAAAAGTTCTCAACATTCCAGGATTTTCCTTCATAAACTTGTCTGTTACAGAAGTTATATCTATTCCTAAAATACCTGCATCTCTTGCTTCTTGAACTGTTAAAAGTCTTGATCCTACAGCAACCGCAGCTTTGATAGAATTACCACCAAATAAACATGCCATCACTACATCTCCACTTACTAATGCAGCCGCACCTTCTTCTGGATCCATTTGAATAATATCCATTTTGCTTCTGTCAGCTCCGACAACTTTCATACTTTCGTCGAAAACGTACTCAGCCATAGTACCTAACGGAACAGCAACTTTTTTACCTTCTAATTCAGTTGCATTTGCTTTTGTTATTCCTGATGCATTAGATGTTACACAAGTTGTTCCACCCATTCCGTATTCCATTGCAATATCAACTAATTTGATAGGTGCATTTGATTTTACAGCATTAATAAATGGTACTAAACCTTGTGAGTAAGAAATATCAATATCTCCTGCTAACATTGCATCTGTCATTGCTCCACCATTTGTGAAGTTTGTCCATTTTACTGGAACTCCTAAAGCTTTAGCAAAATTCTTTTTTTGCATGTCCTCTAAATTTGGACTTGGCCACTCTAGAAAGTATGCAACTCTAACTTCGTTCGCAGCAGAGTTTGCTGCTGTGATTGTTAAGTTTAGAGCAAATAAACTTCCTAAAATGAAACTAACTATTTTTTTCATTTCATCTCCTGTTAATTAAATTTAATTATCGATATTTAAGTTTAAATTTTGTTTTAAGTAAATGATGAATAAATTACACAGGCTTCAAAAGTCATAAGTTACAACCTATAGTTGCGGTCATTTAACATAGCAAGTATGACTAAAATTTACTGGTTAATTTATATAATTAGTCTATGAATCAAAACATAATTATGAGTTCAGAAAAACCTCAAATACCAAATTCTTTAAATGAACATTGGATGCCATTTACATCCAATAGAGATTTTAAAGAGTCTCCAAGATTAATTGTAGAAGCAAAAGGTGTTTATTTAAAAAATCATCAAGGTCAAACTCAGATAGATGCAAGCTCGGGATTATTTTGTAATCCTTTAGGTCATGGAAGAGAAGAAATTATTAATGCAATTACAAATCAATTAAAAAAATTAGACTATGCTCAACCATTTCAACAAGGTTTTGGAGGTTCATTTGAACTTGCAACAAAAATTTCAAAACATACACCAGGGAATTTAAATAGAATTTTTTATACAATTTGTGGATCTACTGCTGTTGAGACTGCAATAAAAATTGCAGTTGCATATCATAAAGCAAGAGGTGAAGGACATAGATTTAGGTTTGTTGGAAGAGAAAGAGGCTATCATGGAATGAATATCGGAGCTACTTCTGTTGGCGGAATGATTAACAACGTGAAAACATTTGCCAATGTTTTGATGCCAGGTGTTCTTCACATGAGACATACACATTTACCAGAACATAAATTTGTTTCTGGTCAACCTGAAACTGGTGCGGAAATGGCAGAAGACCTTGAGAGAATTTGTACAAATTTTGGCTCAGAAAATATAGCAGCTTGCATTGTTGAACCAATTGCTGGATCAACAGGAACTTTAGTTCCACCAAAAGGATATTTGCAAAGACTAAGAGAAATTTGCGATAAGCATGGTATTTTATTAGTTTTTGACGAAGTTATTACAGGTTGGGGAAGAACAGGTTCGCCTTTTGCATCTCAAGAATACGGAGTTACACCTGATATTATAACAATGGCTAAAGCTACAACAAATGGAATAAGTCCTTTAGGTGCAGTTGCGTGTAAAGAAGAAATTTATGACACAGTTATGGATGGATCTCCAAAAGGAACAATAGAATTATTTCATGGTTACACTTACTCTGGTATTCCTGTCTCAGTAGCTGCAGGCTTAGCGGTTCAAGATATTTTTGAAAAAGATGATATCTTTAATAGAGCAAAAAATTTATCTCCATATTTCCAAGAAGGTTTAATGTCTTTAAAAGATATTGATGTTGTTGATAACATAAGAGGTTATGGAATGATGGGTGGTATTGATATTAAAATGCATAAAAAACCTGGCGCAGCAGGATTTACATGTTTCAAACACTGTTATGATGCAGGAGTTAACTTTAAAGCGACAGGAGATTGTTTAATTATTGCTCCAATGTTTATCTGTGAAAAAAAACATATTGATGAAATAATCGAGAAACTAAGAACTGGTATTACAAACTATTCAAAAAGCAAAAAAAATTAATTTAATTCTATGAAAATCGGGGTTCCAAAAGAAATAAAGCCTCAAGAAAATAGAATTGGACTCACTCCCGAAAGCGTAAAGACATTAACTTCTAATGGCCACGAAGTTTTAATTGAAAATAACGGAGGTTTTGAAGCAGGATTTGAAAACGATCATTACGTATCAAGTGGAGCAAAAATAGTTAATACAGCTGAAGATATATTTAACGACTCCGACATCATTGTTAAAGTCAAAGAGCCACAATCTAGCGAAGTAAGAATGATAAAAGAAAATCAAGTTGTCTTTACGTATCTTCATCTTGCTGCAGCCAAGGAACTGACACAAGGTTTAATAGACAGCAAATCAATATGCATCGCTTATGAAACAGTCACAGATAATAACGGAAGACTTCCTTTGTTAGCACCAATGAGTGCAGTAGCTGGAAGAATGTCAGTACAAGCGGGTGCACATTGTTTAGAAAAAAATCAAAAAGGCCGTGGTCTTTTGTTAGGAGGAGCTCCTGGTGTAGAGCCTGGAAATGTAGTTATACTTGGAGGTGGAGTTGTAGGAGAAAATGCTGCTATAATTGCAACAGGCATGAAAGCCAAGGTTAATATTGTAGATAAATCTGAAAAAAGATTAAACGAACTTTCCCAAATATTTGGAGACAAAATAATTCCCAACTTAAGCGATAAAACTGATTTAGAAAAATTAATTTCTGAATGTGATTTGTTAGTAGGTGGAGTTTTGATACCGGGTGCTGAGGCACCAAAATTAGTTACAAAGAATATGTTAAAAAAAATGAAAAGGGGATCAGTAATTGTAGATGTTGCAATTGATCAAGGAGGATGTGTTGAAACCAGTAAACCGACTACTTTTGCAGAACCAACTTTTATAATAGATGATATAATTCATTATTGCGTTGCAAATATGCCCGGTGGTGTTCCTAGAACATCAACAATTGCATTGAATAAAGCAACACTTCCTTTTTTATCTAAATTAGCAAAAGATGGTTACTTAAAAGCTTTAAATGATGATCAAAATTTTCAAGCAGGATTAAATATATTTAAAGGAGGTGTTACTCATAAAGCTGTAGCTGATGTATTTGGTCATGATTATTTACCAGCTCAAAAAGCATTGTTTAATTAAAATCCCTAATTTTTCTTGCTTTTTCATAAATTGACAAAAAAAAAATTAATTCTATATAGCAGTCATAATTTAAAAAATTATTCCTGAATTTAACATTCATTTATTTCTCTCTTTTTTGTTGAATTCACCTCCTCGAAAGGGGAGGTAAAAAGGAATTATATCCCTTTGTTTATTAAATTATATATTTGGTCTTTGTCAGTTAAACCAATTTCTCTTGCTACTTCACTTTCACCTTTAAAAACTACTATTGTAGTCCAATAATTTACACCTAAAGCTTTAGCAATATCTTCATGTTCTGTTTGCTCATAGAATAAAAATTCTACATCCTTAAAGTCTTTCATTGCTTGATCGAAAACTTTTGTTTGTGCTGCGCAAGTTGAACAATATTCATTCCAAGAATTAATAACAATTGTTTTACCAGATTTTTGAATTTCAAATAATTTTTTCAGATCAAAGTTTGTGGTTTTTTCAAAACCAAATGAGATATTTGGTATCAAGAATAAAATAAAAAAGACAAAATATTTTTTCATGAGCTCAATTTAATTATCTGGTCATTCTTTTCAAGATGTTTTCTTTCAAAAATATTTGATGAAACAAAACTGCAAAAATATGCAATGAGATTAAAACTATTAATGTATAATTTGAAATAACGTGAACATTGTAAAATTGATCTGCTAAATCAAAGTTATCTTCAATCCTTAATTTAAAAATAAAAAAATTTAGTTTTTCACCATTAAATAGCTTTTTTAAAATTCCTGATGTTGTTATTGTTAAAAGTGCGACATAAAGAGCGAAATGATTCAATTTCGCAATCAAGTTTTGTCCAAAGAATGCCTCAGGCATTAGTTTTGGGGACTTGCTAAAAAATTTATAAATTAACCTAAATAGAGTTATGTAAAATATAGATATCCCAACAATTACGTGCACATTTTCTATAGTTATTCTTAAATCCGAAAAATCCAATCTGACTAAAATAAACCCCATTGGTATCTGAGCAATTAGAAGGAGCAAAGTGAACCAATGGAAAAATTTAGCTAACCAACTATATTGTAATGTTATACTATTCGACATGAGCTATTTTATAAAAATAAATAATATTTTCAAAATAATGTTTATTGCAGCACTTTCTTTTTCATTTAATTCTAATGTTTTATCAGAAGAAAGTGCAAAAGACATTATAAAGAAAAGAAAATCTTTATTCAGTCAAAATTATAAACTAGCAAAAAGAATTAGTATTTTACTTAACGAAGTTGAAATTGAGGACTCAAAAAAACTGATGATTAGAATGAGTGATAATTATTTAGAATTACTAAATTTATTTCCAGAAAATACAAAAGAGGGACATGGAACAGAGGCTTTACCAATTATTTGGGAAGAAAAAGATGAATTTAATGCTCTAATGAAAAAATCATCTGATCAAATGATAAAGCTAGCTTCAATTATCGAAGACCAAGATGATTTTAGAGCAGCTTTGAAACAATATATGTGGTCGAGCTGTAAAGCTTGTCATAGCAGATATAGGGCTCCACACTAATGAAAAAGTATTTTTTTATTCTTATTGTTTTATTTTATGCAGATACTGCTTTCTCTCATTCGCACTACCCCATAACAAGAGATTCATTAGAAGCAATTAAAAATGGCAAGATATTATACAATCAATATTGTGTTTCTTGTCACCAAGCAAATTTAGCTGGAGCTACAAATTGGCAAGGTTTAGATGAAGATGGGCATAGAAAAGCACCCCCTTTAAATGGAACTGGTCATACTTGGCATCATACAGATGAGTTACTACATAGAATGATAAAGTATGGATTTGCTAAATTGATAAAAAATTATGAAGGCAAGATGATGGGTTTTGGTGACAAAATAAGTGATGAAGGTATTGATAACATTCTTTCGTACATTAAATCTTATTGGAAAGATGATATTTATGAATATCATTTAGAAATGAGCAAACAATGAGTTCAGAAGCAATTAATTTTAATTGGTCATGCAAGCATACTTGGAAAAGAAGCGCAAAAAATACTGCTTGGTGTTTACTAGGCTGTGCAATTGGTGACTTTGGAACTATATTGTATTTTCAGATAACAGGAATTCCCTGGCCTGTTTTAGCTATTATGACTTTAGCAATTATCAATGGTTTGATTACAAGTATTATTTTAGAAACTATAATTTTGTTAAGACAAAAACTTGATTTTTCCAAAGCATTAAAGACTGCGCTTGGTATGAGCTTTATATCAATGGTCAGTATGGAAATAGCCATGAACCTCACAGATGTAATTTTAACAGGTGGAGCCATTTTAAATTGGTGGGTAGTACCAATAATGCTTTTAGTTGGATTTTTAACTCCATGGCCATACAATTATTGGAGATTAAAAAAATATAATATTGCTTGTCACTAAAAACATCTCTATATCAAATTAAGACCTCAGATAATGACTAAAGATTTAATAACAATTGATGGCCTTTCAAAGGTATACGACAATGGATTTAACGCTTTAAAAACTGTTAATTTAAATATAAAGCAAGGTGAAATTATTGCTATGCTTGGACCAAATGGAGCTGGCAAAACTACACTGATAAGTATTGTATGTGGTATAGTTAAACCAACTTCTGGAGTAATTACAGTAGATGGTTTTGATATTATAAAAGATTATAGAGAAACAAGATCAAGAATAGGACTGGTCCCCCAAGAAATTTCACTAGAACAATTTGAAACAGTGTTTAACAATGTTTCATATTCAAGAGGTTTATATGGAAAAAAGCCGAACCCTCAACATATAGAAAAAGTTCTAAAAGATTTTAGTTTATGGGATAAAAAAGATTTAAGGTTAAATCAGCTTTCAGGAGGAATGAAAAGACGTGTAATGATAGCAAAAGCATTATCTCATGAACCTTCGATATTATTTCTTGACGAACCAACAGCAGGCGTAGATGTAGAATTGAGAAAAGATATGTGGAAAGTTGTAGAGGGATTAAGGAAAACTGGAGTAACCATAATTTTAACAACACACTATATTGAAGAAGCAGAGGCAATCGCAGACCGAGTTGCTGTAATTAATCAAGGAGAAATCATTGTTGTTGATAATAAAATAGATTTATTAAAAAAGATGGGTCATAAAAAATTAACTATTGAGTTGCAGGATAAAGTCGAAAAAATTCCATCAGAACTTGATGAATATAATCTATCAATCTCTAATGATAATTATTCATTAATTTACAACTATAACTTACATGCTGAAAGAACAGGTATTACAAAGAT
Organism: uncultured Pelagibacteraceae bacterium; assembly: GCA_902592965.1. Lineage (GTDB taxonomy): Bacteria > Pseudomonadota > Alphaproteobacteria > Pelagibacterales > Pelagibacteraceae > Pelagibacter. Next base: position 6,805 of record CACJGL010000010.1, on the reverse strand, counting down.
GCTTCAAGATTTAAAAAATGCAGGTTTGAGGATGAGAGACTTAAAAACAGAGCAAAATAATCTTGAAAAGATTTTTGTGACATTGGTAAAGGAAAATAATGAGGATTAATTTTTACGCATTAAGAGCAATTTATTTTCATGAAATGGATAGATTTAGAAGAACATTAATACAATCTCTTCTTTCTCCAGTTTTATCTACTTCATTATACTTTATAGTATTCGGCTCGGTAATCGGGGATTATGTACAAAAAATTGATGGCATTAGTTATGGCTCTTATATAGTTCCAGGATTATTGATGTTAACATTATTAACGCAATCTATCAGTAACACTTCTTTTGGAATTTTTTTTCCTAAATTTAATGGAACAATTTATGAAATTTTAGCAGCTCCAATTTCTACTGTAGAAATTGTAATTGCTTATGTTGGTGCAGGTGCAACTAAAACCTTAATTGTTGCTGCAGTAATTTTCTGCACTTCACTTTTCTTTGCAGAAGTAAATGTAAAGTTTCCTTTACTAATGATTTTCTTATTAATTCTAGTTGCTTTTACTTTTGCTTTGTTCGGGTTTTTAATTGGACTTCTTAGTAAAAATTTCGAGCAAATGTCTATAATACCAACAATTGTCATAACACCAATGGTATTCTTAGGTGGAAGTTTGTATTCGCTAGATATGCTCCCAAGTTTCTGGCAAACAGTCACTTATTTTAATCCTGTTGTATATTTAATTAATGGGCTGAGGTTTGCATTTTATGGAGTTTCTGATTTTGATATTTGGATAAGTATTTCAACAATGTTTATATTTTTAATTGCATGTGTAACTCTTGTCTCAATTATACTTAAAAAAGGTTATAATATAAAAAATTAATTTGACTGTTGACCAGATAATTCCTGCAATATTTTTAATATTAGTCTTAATATTAGTTCTACCTAATTTTCTCAGATCAAACTCAAATATTAAACAATTGATATCTAATTTTTCAATTTGGATAATAATTATACTTGTTATATTTGGATTGATGTATTTTTTGATGTAAATAGATTTATGATTAAATTTATTCTTCCAGCAGTACTATTAATTTTAATTATTATTTTCTGGGAAAAAATTAATGAATTTTTATTAAGCAAATTTAAAATTAAATTCAATTACATAGCTGTCATCATATTAGTTTTAATATTAGTGGTTTTATCTTTATTGCTATATTTCTAATTTACAATGGAGATAAATTTATTATTCTTTGTTAGTGTTGTTCCAGCTATCGTATTATATGGAATTGCTAAATCAGGTTTAGGTGGATCAATATCATTAATTTCAGTTCCATTAATGACAGTAGTAATGCCATTAAATCAAGCACTTGCAATTATTTTACCAATATTAATTTTTTCAGACATTATTGCAGTTTATAGATTTAGAAGAGAGTTTGATTTTGGAACACTTAAATTAATAGTTCCATTTGCAGCTATTGGAATAATAATTGGCTCATTTACATTTACTTATTTTTCTGAGGATTTGCTTAAGTTAATTGTTGGAATAATGGGTTTTTTATTTTCTGGTCATTATTTTTTATTTAAAAAAGAAAAAACTATACCGGCAAAAAAAAACTTTTTTAAAGGGGCTATTTGTTCATCCATTGCCGGTTTTTCAAGTTTTTGTGTTCATGCGGGAGGAACTCCAACAAGTCTTTATTTGCTTCCACTAAGAATGAAAAAAGAAATTTATGTTGGCACAAGAATTATTTTTTTTAGTTGTGTTAATCTAATTAAGCTTCCTCTGTATGTTTATTTATCTATGATGAATTTTGATACTTTATATCAATCAGTTACTCTCTTTCCCCTAGCGCTTATTGGAATTTTTATAGGTTACAAATTACTTAAAATAATTGAGGAAAATTTATTTTATAATATCATTTACACTTTAATTCTTGTTAGTAGCGCTAAGTTAATAATTGATTTCATTTAATCTTTGAAATAAGTTGTAAATGGGGTGCCAGATGGCTGAGAAATACCCTTAGAACCTGTCCGGTAATTCAGAAAGGGAAAATGAATAATTTAAATATAATCAATCAATCATCAGCAATAATATTAATTATTTCAATTTCTTTAATATTTGTTTTTGTTGGAATTTATTTTTCAAAAAAATTTAAAGGACTTAATAATTATTTAGTTGCAAACCGTTCGATTGGAACTTTATCCTTAACAACAAGTCTTGTTGCTTCAGCACTTGGTGCTTGGATTTTATTTGGACCCGCATCAGCAGCAACATGGGGAGGAATTGGTGCAGTGATTGGCTATTCACTAGGAACTGCTTTTCCGCTTTTTATTTTAATTTATCTTGGTAAAAAATTTAGAACCAGTTATCCGCAAGGCAAAAGTATTATTGAAATAATAAGATTAAGATTTGGACCAAATCTTTATAAACTTATTTTAGTTTTTTCCATTTTTTACATGACAATCTTTTTAATTGCTGAAGTTACTGCTGTAGCTTTTTTAATTAATTACATATCTGGTACTGAATTGTGGATCACCTCTTTAATAGTAATATCATGTTCGTTACTTTACACATTATATGGAGGGTTAAGAGCATCTTTAATCACAGATAATATTCAATTTTTTGTATTTACGGCACTTTTAATAATTAGTTTAATTTTTATTACCTCAATTGAAACAAACGAATTTAATTTTGAAATTATTAAAAATAATAATCCGCATTTGTTAAGTTTTAGTTATCTTCCAAATTATACTGCCGGTTTAACTTTCTTTATAGCTGTTGCTGCAACTAATCTTTTTCATCAAGGTAATTGGCAGAGAGTTTATGCTGCAAAAAATTATGAGGTTCTAAAAAAAAGTTTAATATTTTCATTTTTAATAATATTACCAATAGTCTTTTTTATGGGATTTAGTGGTTTAGTGGCTGTCTCTCAAGATAATAATGTAATACCTGATCTTGCATTTTTCTCAATTTTATTAAAAGAAAATTTAATAATATTTTCAGTCATTGTAATAATTTTAGCTATCTCTTTAACAATAAGTAGTATTGATACTTTAATAAATGCTATTTCAAGTTTGGTAATAATCGATGTAGATAAAGTATTAAATTTAAAAAATAATCATTTAAATATCTCAAAACAATTTGTTATTTTTCTTTCGGTCATAGCTTTTTTTGTTGCATCAAAAGGATTTAGTATTCTTTATTTGTTCTTAATAGCAGATTTATTTTGTTGTGCGGCTGTTCTAAGTGTTTTTTATACTTTTTATTCAAAATCTTATGATGAAAAAAATGCTTATGTTTCTATATTAATAGGATTAATTGCAGGACTATTATTTTTTCCAAGTCCTGATTTTTCTAAATCAATACTATTTGGCATAATTTTGCCAATGGATTTAGCACCATCGTATATTTCTCAATCTCTTTTATTTTGTTCATTTATTGCGGCAACTTTATCACCAATAATTGCATGGAAATTGAAATAATTGATGTTTATTAAAAACCTAATTATTGTATAACTTAATAAATGCTCAATTTTATATTACCATTTATTGTATTAATCGTTGTTGTTGTTTTCATTCATGAATATGGACATTATTATTTTGCAAAAAGATATGGTGTTGGTGTAACAGATTTTTCGATAGGTTTTGGTCGAGAATTATTTGGATGGAACGATAAATCAGGGACAAGATGGAAAGTTTGTTGGATACCACTAGGCGGTTATGTAAAATTTTTCGGAGATAGGAATGTATTTTCACAAGCAGATCAAGAGGAACTACTAAAAAAATATAGCAAAGAAGACCAACACAAATTGTTTGTAACAAAACCACTTTACCAAAGAGCCTTAATTGTTGCTGGAGGACCATTGGCTAATTTTATATTAGCTTTAGTCATTTTTACTTTCATATACATGTTTGCAGGTAAAGATTTTACACCAGCTGTAATTGATGAAGTATTAAAAGATAGTCCTGCAGAAGTTGCTGGTATGCAAAAAAATGATGTTATTATTGAAATAGATAATACAAAAGTTGAGAGTATTCTTGATGTTTCTAAATTAATAGCAATGTCAACATCAGAATTTATCGATTTTAAAGTTTCAAGATATGACCAGGAGATAATTTTAAAAGTTAAACCAAATTTTGTTGATAGCGTTGATGAATTAGGAAACAAATTAAAGAAAAGGATGGTAGGTATTAAACTTAGTCCTTATAACAATCAAATAACACACAAAAAACTTGGACCTGCACAAGCTTTACTTCAATCATTTAATGAAGTTTATTTTGTAACAACTTCTTCACTTAAATATCTTGGATCAATGTTTACAGGGGCAGGGGACAGTTCTCAATTGGGTGGTCCAATTAGGATTGCTAAAATTTCTGGCCAAGTTGCAGAATTTGGAATTATACCTTTTGTCAGTATGATGGCATATATTTCTATAAGTTTAGGACTAATTAACTTGTTTCCTATACCTTTATTAGATGGAGGACATCTGATGTTTTATGCATTTGAAAAAGTATTAGGTCGTCCTTTAAGTCAAAAAACACAGGAAGGTTTTTTTCGAATCGGAATGTTTTTGTTGTTATCTTTGATGTTTTTCGCAACATTTAACGACCTTAAAGATTTAGGCTTATTTTAAGGCTTTTTTAACAGCTAAAAAAACATTGTATTTATTGACTTTTTTTACCACAATATATTGTTGTTCAAAAAAAAATATATACTAAAAAAAAGCTTGAATTATCAATGATTTTGTTAAGTATAGTTTCATAAACCTTTAAAACCGGAGCTAAAATGAACAAAAAACAATTAGTAGCAAAGCTAGCTGGTTCGTTAAATCAAAGTAAAGCTGATGCAGAGCGTACTTTTGATACTATTACGAATACTATACTAGATGCGTTGAAAAATGACGATTCTGTAAAGATTGCAGGTTTTGGTACATATAAAGTGGCTAAAAGAAAAGCCCGAATTGGACGTAATCCAAGAACTGGAGAGCAAATCCAAATCGCTGCTTCTCAAAAGGTAAAGTTTTTACCTGCTAAAGCACTTAAAGAAGTATTTAACAAGTAAATCTCATTTAACAGCCTTTATCAGGAATGCTAAAATTCTTGATAAAGGCTGTTTCTACATGCAAAAACTGCATATCTATTTTTAACAACAATCATTAGTTTTTATTTATTTTAAAATTATAAGAACCTCTTTTTAACAATGGAGGTTAAATGACTAAACATTTAAAAAAACTTGTCGGTCCTTTAGTAAGTTTGTTTTTCTTACTGAATATGACAAGTGTAGGTTATGCCGAATCTACAGTCTCTGCAGAAGTTGGATTTATTTTTAATACATTTCTATTTTTAGTTTGTGGTTTTCTTGTCATGTTTATGGCTTGCGGATTTGCGATGCTAGAATCAGGAATGGTAACTTCAAAAAGTGTATCTGTAATTTGTGCAAAAAATATAGGATTATTTTCTATCGCTGGAATTATGTTCTGGATGGTTGGTTATAATCTAGCATATGGAATTCCAGAAGGAGGATATATAGGAACATTCACTCCGTGGTCTGATGCAAGTGCTGTTGATACAGGATATGCAGATGGTTCGGATTGGTATTTCCAAATGGTATTCTGTGCAACAACAGTATCTATTGTATCTGGTACGTTAGCAGAAAGAATTAAATTATGGCCTTTCTTCTTATTTGCAGCAATTTTATCAGGAATCATTTATCCAATTGTCATGGGATGGCAGTGGGGTGGTGGCTGGTTAGCCGCTTTAGGTTTCTCTGATTTTGCTGGTTCAACTCTTGTACACTCAACTGGTGGTGCTGCAGCATTAGCAGGAGCTATGTTGTTAGGTGCGAGAACAGGAAGATTTGCTAAATCAGGTGAAGCAAAACCAATGAGACCATTTGCAGCTTCTTCTATACCTTTGGTAACAGTTGGAGTATTTATTTTATGGTTAGGTTGGTTCGGTTTCAACGGTGGTTCACAGCTTGCTATGGGAACTTTCGATGATGCAGTAGCAGTATCTAATATATTTATTAATACAAACTTAGCAGCGTGTGGTGGTGTTTTAGCAGCAGCAGTAATTACTAGATTAATGTATGGTAAAACTGATGTAGTTCAAATGCTCAACGGTGCGATTGGTGGATTAGTTGCAATAACAGCTGAACCATTAGCGCCAGCACCTATAGCAGCAATATTCATCGGTGCAATCGGTGGATTGATAGTAGTGTTTGGAACAAAACTATTATTCTCATTTAAGATTGATGATGTTGTTGGTGCAATACCAGCTCACTTATTTGCTGGAGTTTGGGGAACATTAGCTGTTCCACTAACAAACTCTGATGCAAACTTTAGTGCACAGTTAATCGGTGTAATCTCGATCAACGCATTTGTTTTTGTAGTATCATACATTGTATGGGCAATTATGAAAAACACTATGGGTATCAGATTAAGTAAAGAGGCTGAACTGAAAGGTACAGACGTAACTGAAACTGGTGTAATAGCTTACGCTATAAGAGACTAAATTTAACTCCCTCCCTTAAGTTAAACTAAAAAGGCCCCGTAAATGGGGCCTTTTTTTATTAAACTGTTTTTAAAAATTCTAACACTTCTTTTGCGTGGTCTTTAACTTTTACTGAACGCCACTCTTTAATAATTTTGTCATCTTTTAATAAGAATGTACTTCTTATTAATCCCATAAATTCTCTACCCATGAATTTTTTTTTACCCCAAACTTTGTATGCTTTAATCGCTTCTTTTTTTACGTCTGCTACCAAATCAAACTTAATTTTAAATCTATCTCTAAATTTTTCATGACTTTCCATACTAT
>CACJGL010000009.1 GCA_902592965.1 uncultured Pelagibacteraceae bacterium | reverse complement strand
ATTAAAAAAATCTAATGAATAAATTAAAAAAAAATAATGTTGTATCATTTCCATCTAAATTAAGTGATGTTGATAAAGAAATAGAGGCTATTGTTTTTGCAGCTGCAGAGCCATTAAATATTGAAACTATTGAAAATAAAATTTCAAAAAAAACTGATGTTGAAAAATCTTTACTAAAACTTCAGAATTTTTACTCTGATCGAGGAATAAATTTAGTCTGTATATCCAATAAATGGTCTTTTAGAACTTCACCAAATTTATCTTCATTAATGTCTCAACAAAAAACTGTTGAAAAAAAATTATCAAAGGCTGCGATAGAAACACTTGCAATTATTGTTTATCATCAACCAGTCACTAGAGCTGAAATAGAAGAAATTCGTGGAGTTGCGTTCGGGAATAATACACTTGAGATATTGATGGAATTGAATTGGGTTAAACCTCAAGGTCGAAAAGATGCCCCAGGCAAACCTATTCAATATGGAACAACAGATGACTTTTTAAGTCATTTCAATCTTCAAAAATTGTCAGATCTTCCAACTGTAGATGAATTAGGAACTGCAGGTCTTATTGATACATCTAGTGTAGATGCATCTATATTTGGAACAGGCAAATTCTATAAAGAAAAACAAGAGGATAAAAAGGAAAATATATACTCCGATATAGATGAGATGCTTAATAGCACTCTCAATACCGATAGCGATAAATAAAAAAATAGTTTTAAAACTAAAATTATAAGGTTATAAGTAATTATGAGTATAGGATTTTGGCAAATTGCAATTGTAGTAATTTTAGTAGTATTACTTTTTGGTAGAGGTAAAATCTCTAGTCTAATGGGTGATGTTGCTAAAGGAATTAAAAGTTTTAAAAAAGGTATGGCTACAGATGCTACAGAAGATAGCCAACCAAAAAATATATCTGAAAATCAAGACTCAGACAAAAAAGAGTAATCAATGCCACAGATCGGCTGGTTTGAAATATTAATAATAGTATCTATTGCAATAATAGTAGTAGGACCAAAAGACTTTCCTGTAATGTTAAAAAAAGTTGGATCATGGATAGGTTCTGCTAAGAGATATTTTTCAGATGTTCAAAATCAAGTTACAGAAATAACGGATGTCTCTATTAAAGAAGAATTAAAAAAAAATACTGAAATCATGAAAGAGGATAAACCTAAAGATGACAGCTAAAAAAAAAGAAACAGGTTTTATAAGTCATCTTGCTGAATTAAGACAAAGACTAATAAATTCATTTATCTTCTTAGCAGTATTATTTGTAGTTTGTTACTATTTTTCTGAATACATATATGGATTTTTAGTTGAACCTTACGCTAATGCTGTAAAGGATGATAATGTTGATAGAAGATTAATCTTTACCGCTCTTCAAGAAACATTTTTAACATATCTTAAAGTTTCTTTTTTTGCTGCTTTCTTTGTGACCAGTCCATATATCCTTATTCAAATTTGGAAATTTATTGCACCAGGTTTATACACTCACGAAAAGAAAGCAATCATGCCTTACTTAGTAATTACCCCAATACTTTTTTTACTTGGAGGTATGCTTGTTTATTATCTAATTATGCCACTAGCATTTAAATTCTTTTTATCATTTGAAAGTGCGGGACTTGGGACTAGCTTACCGATTCAATTAGAAGCTAAAGTAAACGAATACTTATCTCTTGTGATGAAGTTAATTTTTGCATTTGGATTAAGTTTTCAGCTACCAGTTGTATTAAGTTTGCTTGCAAGAATAGGAGTTGTAAATTCAACTTATTTAAGAGAAAGAAGAAAATATTTTGTTGTAATAATATTTGCTGCTGCTGCAATATTAACTCCACCAGATCCAATTACACAAATAGGTTTAGCAATACCTTTGTTAATTTTATATGAATTATCAATTTTTTCTGTAAATATTATTGAAAAGAAAGCTCAAGAGAGAAATGCACAGTATTAAGGATATTAGAAAAGATATCGATAATTTTAAAAATACAATTAAAAATCGAAACGTAGATGTAGACTTTGACCAAATATTAAATCTTGATGAAGAAAATAGAAAATTAATTCAAGAAAAAGAAAAATTAGAAATGGAAAAAAAATCTATTTCTAAATCTAAAGATGAAACCCTTTTTGAAAAGTCAAAAGAAATTTCAAAAAAAATAGATGATTTAAGTAAAAATCAAAAAAATGTTAAAGACCAACTTGATCAGATATTAAGTAATATTCCTAATTTACCATTGAATGATGTCCCCATAGGTAAGGATGAAAATAGCAATAAAGAGGTTGTAAAATCTGGTGAAATTAAAGAATTGAGTTTTAAACCAAAATCTCATTATGAAATTGGTGAAAAACTGAATATGTTAGATTTTGATTTAGCAACAAAAACAACTGGATCTAGATTTGTTTTTGTTAAAGACAAATTAGCATCATTAGAAAGAGCAATTTCTAATTTTATGATTGATACACATGTCAATAATAATGGCTACACTGAAATCTCTCCACCTTTAATGGCTACAGACAACACTATGTTTGGAACTGGCCAATTGCCCAAATTTGAAAATGATCAATTCGAAATTAAGTTTGATGATAAAAATGATAGAAAGTTTTTAATCCCTACTGCTGAAGTGATTTTAACTAATATGGTTAAAAATCAGATATTAAATCTAAAATCTTTGCCAATGAGATTAGTTGCATCAACACCTTGTTTTAGAAAAGAAGCAGGAAGTTATGGTAAAGATACAAAGGGCATGATTAGACAACATCAATTTTATAAAGTTGAATTAGTCAGTATTGTAGAAAATAATAAATGCATTGAAGAACTAGAGAGAATGACTAGTTGTGCAACTAAAATTTTAGATGATTTAAAATTACCTTACAGAAAAATTATTTTAAGCACTGGTGATATGGGTTTTAGTGCAGAAAAAACTTATGACATAGAGGTTTGGCTTCCATCTGAAAATAAATATAGAGAAATATCAAGCTGTTCTTCATGTGGAACATTTCAGGCAAAAAGAATGAAAGCTAGATATAAAAATAATAATAACGAAAATGAATTTGTTGGTACTTTAAATGGGAGCGGACTTGCTGTTGGTAGAACTTTAATTGCGATATTAGAAAATTATCAAACTGAGGATGGTTCAATAACTATTCCTGAAAAACTAAGACCATATATGAACAATATGGAGAAAATAGGTATCAATTAAGAGTTGTCTTCTAAAAGTATATAGTATAAATAATCGTTAACTTTTTAAGGACTTAACATGGATGCAGGAATTGGACAATTTATACCCCTAATTTTAATATTCGTAATATTTTACTTTTTCTTAATTAGACCCCAGCAAAAGAAAGTTAAAGAACATAAGGCTATGGTTGAAGCTTTAAAGCGTGGAGATAAAGTTATTACTTCTGGTGGTATCGTTGGCACTGTAGAACGAGTTATCGATAATGAAAAAGTTGAAGTTATGATAGCTGATAATGTTAAAGTTGAAATTGTTCGAGCTACAGGAATACAAGGACTAGTTACTAAAGCTGAACCAAAAAAATAATAACTTCCAAAAGTGTTATATTTTTCTAAATTAAGAGTTTTTAGTGTTTTAATTTTTACACTTATTATTTCATATTTTACTATTTCCAACTTTACAAAAGTTGATGATGAATTTTTCTCAAAAAATATAAAATTAGGATTAGATTTACAAGGTGGTTCTTATTTATTATTAGAAATAGATAACGAACCAGTCATTACTCAAAGATTGCAAAGTAAAGTCTTAGAGTTTAAGAAATTTTTCAAAGATAAAGATATTAAGGTTAGAAATTTTGTAATTGAAGATAAGTCAATTATATTTGATGTTGAAAATTCTAAAATTGAGGAAGTTAAATCTCTGTTAGATGATGATAAAAGTGAGATAAATCCATATTTTCAACAATATAAATCCCATCAATTTAACATTGAAAACATGGATACCTCATTCAAGTTAGAATTTTCTGACTATGGATTAGTATTGTTAAAAAATTCTTCATTAGATCAAGCAATTGAAATTGTAAGAAGAAGAGTTGATGAAGTAGGAACTAATGAGCCAAATATTTTAAAAAGAGGTAATGATCGAATTCTTGTTGAGTTGCCAGGACTAGATGATCCTGGTAGAATTAAATCTTTATTAGGTAAAACTGCAAACTTAACATTCCAATTTATATCCAGTAGTTCTGAAGAATCTTTTGGAACAGAAAAACTTTCTTTTGAGGATGGCTCTAGTGAAGCCATTGTTAGTAAACGAATTGTTTTAAGTGGTGATAATCTTATGGATGCCAAGCCAACTATGAATAATCAAACTAATGAGACAGTTGTTTCATTTAGCTTGGATAGAGTGGGAGCAAAAAAGTTTGGTAAGGCTACTTCAAATGGTGTTGGAAAAAGGTTGGCAATTGTTTTGGATGGAAAAATTATTAGTGCTCCTGAAGTCAGAGAACCAATTATTGGAGGAAATGGACAGATATCTGGTAATTTCACCTTTCAATCAGCAACAGATTTAGCTTTACTCTTAAGATCAGGTGCTTTACCGGCTCCACTCAATATTATCGAAGAAAGAACTGTAGGTCCTGACCTTGGAAAAGACTCAATTAATGCAGGAATTATGTCATTGATAATAGGATTTATCTTAGTCGTTGCCTTTATGTTTTATAAATATAGATTTTTTGGCTTAATTGCTAACTTAGCCTTAATTTCTAATTTATTTTTATTAGTCGGTATTCTAACATTATTTGAAGCAACTCTTACACTCCCTGGAATTGCAGGTATTATTTTAACAGTAGGTATGGCTGTTGATGCAAATGTTTTAATTTTTGAGAGAATTAAAGAAGAATTAAAAAATGAAAATAATTCAATTGTAGCTTTTGATTCTGGTTATACAAAATCACGAACAACAATTTTAGATGCCAATATTACAACTTTAATCGCTGCAGTAATCCTTTTTTTCATGGGTTCAGGTCCAATTAAAGGATTTTCTATAACTCTTGGAGTTGGAATACTTACAACACTATTTTCAGTATATTTCATTGCTCGTTTGATTACTGCTTACTATGTCATCAAAAATAAACATAAGGAAAAACTTATATAATGAAAACAATCTATTTTAATAAGTTTTATAAAAGTTTTAATATACTTTCAGGTATATTAATTATTGCTTCCTTAGTTTTCTTAGTTTTTAAAGGATTGAATTTTGGTGTTGATTTTAAAGGGGGTACTTTAATAGAGCTAAGGACTGACAAATCTTCTGCTAATATCACAAACATAAGAGATAGTTTTAATCAAATGAATCTTGGTGATGTTTCAGTTAAAAATTTTGGTAATGAAACAGATTTTGTAGTAAAATTTGAAAAACAAAATTCAAATGATCCACAATTTATAGAAGAGATAAAAACTAAACTGTCAAATTCTATAGGTTCAGTTGATTTTAGAAGAGTAGAAAATGTTGGGCCAAAAGTTAGTGCAGAACTTTTGAGATCAGGTGTAATAGCGATAGCTTTATCTTTGGCAGCTATGCTTTTATATATATGGATCAGATTTGAGTGGCAATTTAGTCTTGGAGCTATTTTAGCTTTATTTCATGACGTTATAATCACATTAGGAGTATTTTCTGTATTTTCATTAGAAATCAATCTTTCTATCGTTGCAGCTGTTTTAACAATAGTTGGATATTCAATGAATGATACAGTTGTAATATTTGATAGAGTTAGAGAAAATTTGCGTAAATATGCAGATGTTAAAATATTTGAACTTACAAATATCTCAATAAATGAAACTTTATCACGAACAATAATAACTTCAGTTACTACATTGTTGGCACTTTTATCTATATTTATTTTTGGTGGAGAAATATTAAAAGGATTTTCGTTGGCAATGATACTAGGAGTAATTTTTGGAACTTATTCATCTATTTATATTGCAAACCCAGTGTTGGTTTCTTTAAAAGTTAGCCAAAGAACGATTGTTAAGGAAGAAAAAGAATAATTAATAAAGATTTTGTGCCGCTACCATTGTTAATAACATTGGTAATGATAAAAGTGTGTTTGTTCTAGAAAACAGCATTGCAGTCTTTGCTGATTTAGCTTTAACTTCTGGTTCACACTCAACCATACCTAAAGCTCTTTTTTGATTTGGCCAGATAACAAACCAAACATTGAATGCCATTATTAATCCTAACCACATTCCAATACCTATTGCAGTATTTTTTCCACCACCTGATCCAATTCCTAATGTCATCGCTTGATGAACGTATCCATTAAAATAAGCTAACAATAATCCTGATATGATTGTAAATAGTGCTGCCCATCTAAACCAAAATAATGCTGCAGGAGCTATAACTTTTCCAATTGCTGGTTTTTGTTCGTCTGGAATTTTAGCCATGTTAGGAATTTGAACAAAATTGAAATACCAAAGTAAACCAATCCACATAATACTTACAGTTACATGTACATATCTTAATAACCAGCTCCAAAATAAAACATCAAAATCAAATCCACCATTACCTATGTAAAGACCAATGAATAGTAATATTGCAATAGCCAATGATAAATGAACAGTTTTTGATAATGATTGTAATATCGAAGTCATCTATAAGATGATTTTATATTATTTTTCTATAAAGATTAAGCGGTTTTTTTAAATTTTGTATCTAATAAAGGCTTTAAAAATTTACCTGTATAGCTATCTTTCACTTTTGCAACTTCCTCGGGTTTGCCTTCAGCAATAATATTTCCGCCTTTAACACCACCCTCGGGACCCATATCTACAATATAATCAGCAGTTTTAATAACATCTAAATTATGTTCTATAACTACAACTGAATTACCCGTTGCAACAAAGGTGTGCAATATTTCCAAAAGTTTTTTTATATCATGTTGATGTAATCCAGTAGTTGGTTCATCTAATATATACATTGTTCTTCCTGTAGACCTTTTAGATAATTCTTTAGCAAGCTTAATACGCTGAGCCTCTCCACCAGAAAGAGTTGTAGCTTGCTGACCAATTTTTATGTAGCCAAGACCAACTTTCTTTAACGTTAGAAGTTTAGTTTTGATGTTTGAAATATTTTCAAAATACTCACACCCTTCATCAACAGTCATATTTAAAACATCTGCAATACTCTTTTCTTTGAATTTAATCTCTAATGTTTCTCTGTTGTATCTAGTACCTTTGCATTCATCGCATGTTATGTAAACATCAGGAAGAAAGTGCATTTCGTAAGTAATTACACCATCTCCTTCACACGCTTCACATCTTCCACCCTTTACATTGAAAGAAAATCTTCCAGGTTTATATCCTCTACTTTTTGCTTCAGGTAAATTGGTAAACCAGTCTCTAATTGGACCAAAAGCTCCAGTATATGTAGCAGGATTTGATCTAGGAGTTCTACCAATAGGTGATTGATCAATATCAATAACTTTATCAATTAATTCTATTCCTTTAAATCCTCTAAATGGCTGAGGAATTTTTCTAGACTTATTATTATTCAAAGTAAGATTTAATGCATTGTATAAAGTTTGAAGTATCAAAGTAGATTTACCACTTCCAGATACACCAGTAACACAAGTGAAACTACCTAAAGGTATTTTTAAATTTACGTTATTTAAATTATTTCCAGATGCACCATTGATTTCTAAAAATCTACCATTTTTTGCAAGTCTTCTATTTTTTGGAATAGGTATGAAACTCTTATTTGATAAATATCTTCCAGTAATACTTTTGTCATTTTTTAAAATTTGCTCATATGTACCTTCAGCAACAATTTCTCCACCTTTATTTCCAGCTTCAGGTCCTAAATCTATTATATGATCTGCATTCTCCATTGTTTCTGTATCGTGTTCAACAACAATAACAGTATTACCTAAGTCTCTTAATCTTTTTAATGCATCTATAAGCTTAACATTATCTTTTTGATGTAAACCAATGGATGGTTCATCTAAAACGTATAGAACTCCAGTTAAACCTGATCCAATTTGTGAAGCTAGTCTAATCCTTTGTGCTTCTCCACCAGATAATGTTCCAGACTCTCTAGATAAAGTTAAATAATCAAGACCAACATTTAAAAGAAAATCTAAACGTTCATTAATTTCTTTTAATATGTGTTGAGCAATTTTAATTTGTCTTTTGTCTAATTTAACTTCTAAAGATCTAAACCATTCCTTAGCATCAAAAATTGATTTTTCTGTAACTTGGCTTATGTTTAATTCATTTATTTTAACACACAGAGCTTCATCTTTTAATCGATAACCATTGCATCTTTCACATTTTGTATCAGATTGATATTGAGCAATTTCCTCTCTTTTCCAATCGCTATCTGTTTCTAAATATCTTCTCTCTAGATTATTGACAACACCTTCAAAGGTTTTTTTATGCGAATACTTCTCATAGCCATCGTCATAAGTAAATTTAATTTCTTCATCATCAGATCCATACAAAATTACATCCTTAATTTTTTTTGGTAGTTTTGACCATTTATCATCTAATGAAAAACCATAATGTTTAGATAAGGATGCCAATGTTTGGGCGTAATACATTGATGTAGATTTTGCCCAAGGTTCAATAGCACCATCTGCTATAGATTTTTTTTCATTTGGAACAACTAAATTTGGATCAACATTTAATTTCATCCCAATACCTTCACATTCTTCACAAGCTCCATACGGACTGTTGAATGAGAAAAGTCTTGGTTCAATCTCTTCAATAGTAAAACCACTTTCAGGACAAGCAAATTTGGTTGAGAAAATTAATTTTTCAATTTTTCTGTATTTTTTTGGAAGTGTTTCATTTTCATATTCAACAAAAAGTAATCCATTTGCTAAATTAACAGCTGTTTCAACACTTTCGGCTAATCTATTTCCTAATGATGAATTTATTACAATTCTATCAACTAAGATTGAAATATCGTGTTTAAGTTTTTTATTTAATTCTGGAACACTTTCAATATCATACAATTGGTCATCAACTTTGATTTTTCTAAATCCTCTTTTTTTGTATCCTAATATATCTTTTTTGTATTCACCCTTACGTCCTCGGACAACTGGAGCATATAAATATATTGTAGATTTTTTTGGTAATTCTTTAATCTTATCAACAATTTGACTAATAGTTTGTGAAGTAATTGGTTTACCAGTGAATGGAGAGTAGGGTATTCCAGCTCTTGCATAAAGTACTCTCATGTAATCGTATATTTCGGTTACAGTTGCAACTGTTGATCTTGGATTTTTAGAAGTATTTTTTTGTTCTATTGAAATTGCTGGACTCAAACCTTCGATTAAATCTACATTTGGTTTTTTCATTTTGTCTAAAAACTGTCTTGCGTATGCAGATAAACTTTCAACATATCGTCTTTGACCTTCTGCATAGACAGTATCGAATGCTAATGATGATTTTCCTGACCCAGATAGACCCGTTATCACAACAAATTTGTCTTTAGGAATCTCTAGTGAAATATTCTTTAAATTGTGCTCTTTTGCGCCCTTAATAAGTATCTTTTTAAGCATAATTTTAGTTGCTTTAGATTAATAAAATTAATATTCAAGCCTATTAATGTTATAAATAACATTTCAAATATATAAATATTATGGCAGGAAGCTTAAATAAAGTACTTTTAATCGGTCGATTAGGCGCAGATCCAGAAATTAAACAAATGGTTAACGGTAAAAGTGTAGCAAGATTAAGCCTAGCTACTAGTCAATCATGGAAAGATAAAAATACTGGTGAAAAAAAAGAAAAAACTGAATGGCATAGAGTAGTTGTTTTCAATGAAGGACTAGTAAATGTAGTTCAACAATATCTAAAAAAAGGAGCACAAGTATACGTTGAAGGACAACTGACTACTAGAAAATGGAAAGATGAACAATCAGGTCAGGATAAATATTCCACTGAAATTTTAATTCAAGGATACAATTCATCATTAACAATGTTAGGTGGAGGAAATCAAAATTCAATTCCATCTCAAGACAACAAACAAAGTTTTGATGATAGTTCTATGGCTCAAAACGAGTTAGACGACGATATCCCTTTCTAAATAAATGCAAAAAAACGAAGTAACTAAAGATTTAAATATTAAACCAATTTCGATGTATGATGAAATGAGTTCATCATATTTATCTTACGCAATGAGCGTAATAATTAGTAGGGCATTACCCGACATAAGAGATGGACTTAAGCCTGTTCACAGAAGAATTTTATATGCAATGCACAAAGGTGGTTTTGATTGGTCAAAACAATTTAGAAAATCTGCAAGAATTGTTGGAGACGTAATTGGTAAATATCATCCGCATGGTGATCAAGCTGTATATGATGCTTTAGTAAGAATGGTTCAAGATTTTTCAATGAGCGTTCCTTTAATTGATGGTCAGGGCAATTTTGGTTCAATAGATGGAGATCCACCTGCAGCAATGAGGTATACAGAAACAAAACTTGCAAAAATTTCTCAATATTTGATTGATGATATAGAAAAAAATACCGTTTCATTTAAAAGTAACTACGATGAAACTGAGCAAGAGCCTACAGTGCTGCCAGCTCAATATCCTAATCTTTTGGTAAATGGAGCTGGAGGTATCGCTGTTGGTATGGCAACTAGTATACCACCACATAATCTTGGTGAAATAATTGATGGAACTTTAGCGCTTATAAAAAATAAAGACATTAAAGTTAAAGAGTTAATGAAGCATATACCTGGCCCTGATTTTCCAACAGGAGGAGTGATTATTGGTAAAGATATTATTCGAGAAGGATACAAAACAGGCAGAGGCTCTTTTAAAATTAGAGGTGAAATAAATGTTGAAAATCTTAAAAACGGTAAAGATAGATTGGTAATTACATCAATACCTTATCAAGTAAATAAATCTAACTTAAATGAAAAAATTGCAGAATTAGTTAGAGACAAAAAAATAGAGGGTATAAGTGACATTAGAGATGAATCTAATAGAGAAGGTATAAGAGTTGCTATAGATTTAAGAAGAAGTGTCGAGCCAGAAACAATCAAAAGACAACTTTATAAATATACATCCATTGAAACTTCATTCGGTTTTAATTCATTAGCCATTGTTGATAACAAACCTAAAACATGTTCATTAAAAGATTTTTTAGAGAACTTTTTAAAATTTAGAGAAGATGTAGTCATTAAAAAAACTAAATATGATTTAAAAAAAGCTGAAGATCGTGTTCATGTTTTACTTGGTTTATCTGTTAGTGTAGAAAATATTGATAAAGTAATAAAAATTATTAGATCTTCAAAAAATCCAGAAGAAGCAAAAAATACTCTTATAAAAACTAAATGGAAAATAACAAAATCTGCAAAATTAATTAAATTAGTTGATAGTAAAAATTATAAAGGATCATATAATTTATCTGAAACTCAAGTTACATCAATACTAGAACTTAGATTACAAAAATTAACTGCACTTGGAATTAATGAAATTGAAGAAGAAATAAAAAAATTATCTGAATTGATTACAAAGTATAAAAAAATAATAAATTCTAAAAGTGAACTATTAAAAGTAATAAGTAATGAGTTGTCTCAAATTAAAGAGAAATTCTCATCTCCAAGAAGAACGCAGATTATAGATGCTGTTTTAAATTATAATATTGAAGAAACTATTCAAAAAGAGTCTGTAATAATTACAATTACTTTACAGGGATACATTAAAAGAGGTGCTTTAAGTAATGTTAAACAGCAAAAAAGAGGTGGTAAAGGCAAAACTGGAATTAAGACAAGGGATGAAGATTCTGTAGTACAAACATTATCGGTAAACACTCACACATCTGTACTATTTTTCTCTACAGAAGGATTAGCATACAAAGTTAAAGCTTGGAAAATTCCGGAAGGATCGGCTGCATCAAAAGGTAAGTCTTTATTTAATATTCTTCCTCTAAAAAATCATCAATCAATTAGTTCAATTATGCCATTTCCAGATAGTGATGTAGATACAAAAGACATGCATATCATTTTTGCAACAAGTGAAGGAAAAATTAGAAAGAATAATCTTGAAGATTTTACCTCAATTAATGCTTCAGGTAAAATTGCAATGAAACTTGACGGTAATGATAAAATTATTGGTGTTAAAATTTGTAGAGATGATCAGGATATAATTTTAAGTACTAAATTAGGAAAATGTATAAGGTTTGAGTCTAAAAAACTTAGAGTTTTCAAAGGTAGATCATCAAAAGGTATAAGAGGTATCAATTTAGCAGAAAATGATACTATTGTATCTCTGTCTATTATTGATCATGATTCAAATAAGAAAGCAAAAAGTAAAGACCAAAAATCAGAAATTAAAGCTAAAGAAAAATTCATATTATCAATCACAGAAAATGGTTACGGTAAGAGAACATCTCATTATGATTATAGAGTTACAAATAGAGGAGGAAAGGGAATTATTGGTATTGTCAATTCACAAAGAAACGGCAATGTTTCTTCATCCTTTCCTGTTTTTGAAGGAGATCAAATATTAATTTCAACAAATAAAGGTAGAGTAATAAGAACAGCTGTTAAAGAAATAAGAATAGCTGGTCGTAATACGCAAGGTGTTAGAATAATTAAACTGACTGGTGATGAAAAAGTAGTTTCTGCTATTAAATTAGATGATAATCTTATTTAATGAAAAATATAGCTATCTATCCAGGAACTTTTGATCCAATTACTTTTGGCCATATAGATGTCATTAAAAAATCACTTAAGATAGTAGATAAAGTAATTGTAGGTATTTCAGATGGAAATCAAAAAAACTTCCTATTTTCATTAGATGAAAGAATAGAAATTGTTAAAAGAGCTCTTTATAAAGATCTGAAATTTAAAAAGAATAAGATAGATGTTATAAAGTTTAATACTTTGACAACAGACCTTTGTAAAAAATATAAATCAAATATAATCTTAAGAGGCTTAAGAGCAGTTTCTGATTTTGAATACGAATTCCAACTTGCTGGAATGAATAGAAAACTTAATAATCAAGTTGAGACAATTTTTTTAATGTCAGACGTTGAAAATCAAATAATATCATCTAGGTTTGTTAAAGAAATCGCTCAACATAACGGTGATTTGAAAAAATTTACGACCAAAAGTACAATTAAATCATTGAAAGAGATTTATGAATAAATTTTTAAATATTTTAATTATTTTTTTTATTTTTTTATCAACAAATTTAATAGCAAAGGAGAATATAATGATTTTAAAATTAAAAGATGGTGATGTAAAAATTGAAATGTATCCTGATGTTGCACCAAATCATGTTAAAAGAATACAAGAGTTAGCTGATTCAGGACAATATGATAATGTTGTTTTTCATAGAGTTATTGATGGGTTTATGGCGCAAACAGGTGATGTAAAATTTGGAAATTCATCTTCAAAAGATTTCGATTTAAGAAGAGCGGGTATTGGTGGATCTGATTTACCAGATTTAAATCAAGAATTTAATGACCTTCCTCATGATAGAGGAACCGTTTCTATGGCAAGATCGTCAGATCCTAATAGTGCTAATAGTCAATTTTTTATATGTTTTAAACCAGCACCTTTCCTAGATAGACAATATACTGTTTTTGGAAAAGTAATAGAAGGAATGGAATTTGTTGATATGATTACAAAAGGTGATGGCGATAACGGAGCAGTTTCAAATCCAGATAAAATTATTAGTTTTAAATCTCAATAATTAAATAATGAATGTCATTAAAAGATTTCAATTTTAATGTTCATCATACTCAAAATTATGCAAGAGTAGGAATTATAGAGACCCATAGAGGCAATATAAACACTCCTGCATTTATGCCAGTTGGTACTCAAGCAACTGTTAAGGGTGTTTTTTTAGAAGATATAAAAAAAACAGGTAGTGAGATAATTTTATCAAATACATATCATTTAATGATAAGGCCTGGTGTTGAAAGAATTGAAAGTGTTGGAGGACTTCATGAATTCATGAATTGTGATTTACCAATTTTAACGGACTCAGGTGGTTTTCAAGTTATGTCTCTGTCAAAATTAAATAAAATCGATAGAGATAAAGGTGCAATTTTTCAATCACATATAGATGGTAAAACTTTTATTTTAAGCCCTGAAGAAAGCATAAGAATTCAAAAAAGTTTGAACTCAGACATAGTAATGGTTATGGATGAATGCCCTAAAAATACTAAAGATTATGATAAAATTAAAAAATCAATGGAATTATCATCAGAGTGGGCAAAAAGATCAAAAGATGCATTTGGAATAAATGACCACAAAGGTTTATTTGGAATTGTACAAGGTGGATTATTTAATGATCTAAGAATCAAATCTTTAAACAATCTTATCGATATTGGATTTAATGGATATGCTCTAGGAGGATTGGCAGTAGGGGAAACACAAGATGAAATGTTTGATGTTCTTGATGGAATAAAAGATCATATGCCTAAAGATAAACCAAGATATTTAATGGGTGTTGGTACTCCATCTGATATACTCGGAGCAGTTAAGAGGGGTGTTGATATGTTTGACTGTGTAATGCCAACGAGATCAGGGAGAACTGGTTTAGCTTTTACATGGGATGGACAAATTCAAATTAGAAATTCGAAATATAAAAATGATAATACTCCTCTGGACAAAAATGTCACAAAGTTCAATTTAAATAAATATTCTAAGAATTATTTAAACCATTTATTTAACACTAATGAAATGTTGGCCTCAATGATTCTAACCTTAAATAACATCAACTTTTATCAAGATTTAATGAGAAACATTAGAGACAATATAAAACATGGTACTTTTGATGAATTTCACGATAAGTACATCAATAAATTGTAAATTTTTAACATTGATTAATAAAAAAAAATCAATATAAAAACGCTTCTTGGGGGCCCTTAGCTCAGTTGGTAGAGCAATTCCCTTTTAAGGAATGGGTCGATGGTTCGAGTCCATCAGGGCTCACCACTTAAGCAATAGGCGGATATTTAATAATAATTTCGTTTATCCAATTTGTAATATTATTAATTCTATTTGTTGAAGATGGGTGAGTAGACATAAATTCTGGTGGTTCTTTCCCTTTTTTAGCTTCTTTCATTCTTTCCCAAACTTTGATTGTTTCCCTAATGTCATAACCAGATAATGATGCAAATATCAAACCAAGATAATCAGCTTCACTCTCTTGCTTTCTATTGAAGGGATTCATAATTCCTATTTGTGATAATAAACCGACAGCATTCATCCCTGTGGTTCTATTTATCTGAGATACTTTACCTTTAGTGGCTATATCTAAAATTGCTGTACCAGTATTTAACAAAACACCTCTACTTGCTCTTTCTACTGAATGTTTTGCAACAGCATGTGCTATTTCATGACCCATTACAGCTGCCAATCCATCTTCATTTTTAGTTATATCTAATAGACCTGTATAAACAGCTATTTTACCTCCAGGCATACACCAAGCATTTTTAACTTTTTTTTTATCAATAAGTATATATTCCCAATCAAAATTTATAGTTGGGTCAGGTATATTATTCCGGTCAAAGTATTCTGATATTGAATATTCAATTTTGGATCCAATTTCTTTTATTTGATTTAATGTTTTGGTATCATCACTTAAAGTTTCTTTCTCTTTTACCTTTTCATATAATTGAGCAGCTTTTGCGTTAAGGTTAGATTCGGGAATTAATTTTAGTTGTTTTCGATCTGTTATCGGTGCACTACCACATGCAGATAGGCCAAAAGATAAGCAACTACAACCAAATAAATGTATGAAATTTCTTCTATTCACTTTTTTTACTTAATATATTACACCTTTTTTATAATAATTTATATGATACTTAATAACAAAATTTTAATAGTACTATTTGTACTGGCAGTCGTATTTGTTTTATATGCAAGTTACAGTTAATTTATGGCAAAATTAAAGAGAAGAGGCATTTCAATCCTTGGAAGACTTAGAAACTATTTTATAGCAGGAATAGTTGTTCTTGTTCCAATAGGTATCACATTATATTTAACTAGATTTTTTATATCTATATCGTCAAAATTAATACCAAACGAATTAAATCCAAATAGTTACTTGCCTTTTGCAATACCAGGTTTGGAAATATTATTAGCTATAATTTTTATTACAATAATTGGAAGTTTATCTCTTTCATTTATTGGAAAAAAAATACTTAAAATATTTAATGATATATTAAAAAGAATACCAATTCTTAGAACAATTTATTCAGCAATTGGCCAAATGACTGAAACATTAGCACCAAAAAAAGGATCAAAGAAAAGTGTAGTCTTAGTTGAGTATCCGAGAAAAGGAAGTTGGGCAGTAGGCTTTGCGACCAGAGAAAACGATGGTGAAATATCAAAAAAAACAAATACTAATCTTATTAATGTATTTGTTCCAACAACACCAAATCCTACAAGTGGATTTTTATTAATGTTTCCCAAAGATGAAGTTATTTATTTAGATATGACTTTTGAAGAAGCGTCTAAATTTATTGTTTCAGCCGGTACTTCAGATCCAAAAAAAATTTAAGAAATTTCGTTAATTATTGAGGCTCGATCGTATAATTTTAATAATTTATTATATTTACTGAAATTATCACCTTTCATCTCTAATTTTTTTACTTCTGCCTCAGCAAGTAAGAATAAATCTTCATTTAATATGGGATCAGCTAATCTAAAATTTTTAATTCCACTTTGCTTAAATCCTAACAAATCTCCATATCCACGTAATTTCATATCTTCCTCAGAAATTACAAAACCGTCATCTGAACTTTTAAGAATATTAATTCTTTTTTTTGCATTTTCACTTAGTGAGGATTTAAACATCAATATACAGTAAGATTGTTTACTACCACGTCCGACACGACCTCGTAACTGATGTAATTGGGATAAACCATACTTATCAGCATTTTCAATAACAATTACGTTAGCATTAGGAAAATCAATTCCAACTTCAATAACAGTGGTTGAAACCAATATATCTAACTTTCTATCTAAGAAATTATTTAAAATTTTGTTCCTTTCATCCTTATCAAGTGAACCATGAATTAATCCAATTCTATTCTTAAAATATTTTTCTAAATACTTAAATTTATTTACAACAGATTGTTGTTCAACTTTTTTCGACTCTTCTATCAAAGGACAAACCCAGAAAATTTGATTTTTATTAGAAATTTCTTTTTTAACAAATCTAATTATTTCAGATATTTTATTTTCCAACTTACTGTAAGTGACTATTTTTTTTCTATTTTTTGGTTTTTCTTTAATCAAGGTTAAATCCATATCACCATAAACCGTCATCATCATTGTTCTTGGTATTGGAGTTGCAGACATGACTAGAACATCGCAGTTATTTCCACCTTTTTCTGATAACTCCTTACGCTGACGAACACCAAACTTATGTTGTTCATCAATAATTATTAAACCCAGTTTATTATATTCAACTTTTTTTTGGAATAACGCATGTGTTCCTATCAGAAAGTCTATTTTACCAAGTTTAAGATTTTCTAAAATTTTCTTTCTATCGGCATATTTTGACTTACCTGTTAACATTTCAATTTTTACATTTTTGGGTAGATATTTTTTAGCAAAAGAAAAATGTTGCTTTGCTAGAATTTCAGTAGGCACCATAAAGCTTGTTTGATATCCAGCATTTATACAATTTACCGCTGCTATCATTGATACAATTGTTTTACCAGATCCAACATCTCCTTGTAAAAGTCTAAACATTCTACTTTTTGATTTAAGATCTTCGTTTATAATTTTTATTGCTGCTTCTTGATCATTTGTTAATTTAAAATTTAAATCTTGTATCAATTTTTCCTTACAATCTTTAAAAATTTTTTGTGATTTCTTTATTTTTTTTATTTTAGTTCTTATCTTTGAGGATAATAAAAAATGAGCAAACAATTCGTCAAAAACTAACCTTTTATAATACTTGGATTTTAAAATTTCTTTAGTATCAAGAGTATGAATCTTTAGGATTGCATCTTTCCACTTAATATTATTAAATTTTTTTATTATATCATCATTTAGCCATTCATCTAAATCTGGTAATTCCTTTAAAACTTCATTAATTATATTATTGTATTTGTTGATCGTAAGACCATCTGTAAGACTATATTTATTTTGAGTTCCTAAGATATTTTCATTACTTTCTTTAACCTGAGTCGGATTAGTGATTTGATATTTATTTCTAAAAAAATTAATTTTTCCACTTATTATTATTTCAGTATTTAATGGTAAGATTTTTTTTATATATCCTTCATATGAATTAAAAAAAACGCAATCTATTTTAATATCTTTACTTTGACACACAACTCTATTGGGCAATCTTCTTATTCTAGGAAAATTATATTTTAGGGGTGTTAATTTAATTGTTTGTAACTTACCTATTTGTATATCACTAACATTTGTTACTTTTGAATTTTCAATTTTACTTGTGGGTAAATGCCACAATAAATCAAAAATTGTATTTATATTTTTTCTTTTAAATAATTGGCTTGTTTTTTTCCCTATACCATTAATATTCTGAATATTTGACAATAAATATTCGTGATCATTCATGATTTATATATATAAAGATTTAATTAATGGATTCAAATAAACAAAATTTAATTAATAAAATTTTATACAGAGCTCAATATCGTGGAACTAAAGAAATGGATATCTTTGTTTCTAAATTTGTTAATTCCATTATTGACAATCTTGATCATAAAGAATTAGTTTCTTTAGATAAGTTAATTAATTTTGATGACGAAACTTTAGTCAACTTAAGTTTAGGTAAAAATTCAAAAGATTTTGAAGATAAAATCATCTTAGAAAAACTTATAGAATTTAAAAATAAATATTAGTGGCGGAGAGACTGGGATTCGAACCCAGGAAAGAGTTGCCCCTTTGCCGGTTTTCAAGACCGGTGCTTTCAACCGCTCAGCCATCTCTCCTAATTTGTAATAATTAAAATTCTATATTTCATAAACAAAATAGTTTAATTGATCAATATAATGTTAAGCAAAAATCAATTTAATAAAGGTATAATTTTAACGGCATTTGGTTCTTTCTGGTGGGGTTTTATTGGAGTTATATATTTTAAATATATTGCTTTTGCTGGCCATATTGAAGTTGTCCTACATCGAAGTGCATGGACAACTGTTATGCTAATTTTAACAACAATCATTTTATCAAAGTGGAAAAAATTTAGCTCAGTATTTAAAGATAAAAAAAAAATTATGATGCTGTTTTTATCTGGATTATTAATTTTTACGAATTGGGCTGTTTGGATTTATGCAATAGGGAATGATCAAGTTATAGATGCTAGTTTTGGATATTTTATAATGCCTATAATAAGTGTTTTTTTAGGTTATTTTTTTTTAAAAGAGGAATTAAGTTTCAAAACTAAAATTTCACTTTTAATCGTAACTATATCAATTTTGTATTTAGTAATATCTAGTTTCCAATCAATACCATGGGTTGGATTAATAGTAGCTTTAAGTTGGAGTTTTTATAATTTAGTAAGAAAAAAAATTGATGTAGACACAGATATTGGTTTATTAGTTGAAAGTTTATTTATTTTTCCAGCGGTAATATTTGCTTTTTATTTAATTGTACAAAATGATTTAAATGATTTTGATATATCGAATGTAAAACTAATGTTAATATTCATGCTGGCAGGCCCTATGACCGTGATTCCTTTATATTTATATGTTAGAGGTGTTGAATTATGTGGTTTAGGTCCAACTGGCATGGTTTTTTATATAACTCCAACTTTGCAATTCTTGTTGGGTTATTTCTTATATAATGAGGAATTAGATATACACAAATTAATCAGCTTTATTTTGATATGGATTGCTGTATCGATATACCTAAAAGATTTGTATGAAAAAAATTAAATTATTTATCATATCAATATTAATTATATTAAATTCCTCAACTCTAATCGCTGATGATTTTAACAATTGGAAAATTAAATTTAAAAAAAGAGCAATTAATGAAGGTATTAGTAAATCAACAGTTAATAATTTAATAGATAAAACAAAGTTTTTACCTGATGTAATAAAGTATGACAGATACCAACCAGAATTTTATGAAGACACAAAGACATATATTTCAAAAAGAACATCGTCAAAAAAAGTAAAATTAGGAAAAATTATATTAAATAAAGAAAATAATATTATTAATAAAGTATCTTCCGAATACAAAGTAGATAAAAATTTACTATTAGCACTAATGGGTATTGAAACTAATTTTGGAAACTATTTAGGCAAAATGGATATTATTTCTTCACTTGCAACATTAAGCTTCGATCAAAGAAGAAGTGAATTTTTTACTAAAGAATTAATCACTCTTTTAAAATTAGTAGACGCAAAAATTATAGATCCAAGCACATTATTTGGATCTTGGGCAGGTGCATTTGGTAATTTTCAATTTATGCCATCCACAATTAAAAATCATGCAATTGACTATAATAAAGATGGATCAATTGATCTAAAAAATATTGAGGATTCTTTTGCATCTGCAGCCAACTATTTAAGTAATCTTGGATGGAATGATAATACACCATGTTTTTATAGAATTAATCTTAATGAAAATATTCCTGATAAATATTTAAATACATCAGCAAAAAAAATTAAACATGAGAGAAAAGTAAAATATTTAAAAAATTATATAAAAAATTCGTCTTTTTTGGACAAATATGACAATTTGACAGCAGCAATAGTTACTCCTGATGCTGAAATAGTAGAAAATGCAAATAAACTTAAACCAGCATATATTATTTTTAATAATTATAAGCTAATCTTAAAGTGGAATAGGTCATTAAGATTTAGTTTGGCGGTATGCACATTAAAAAATAGTTTTGAAAATGAAACTTAAGATAATAATTTTTTTAGCGATAATTTTAACATCATGTGAAACTACTAATAAAAAAGTAATCACGAATAAAGATTTCAAAAATTATTCAAATGATGGATTTGCTCTGATATATAATAATGATATTTTCAAAAAACGAATAGTTTCAAAAAAAATAGATCAAAGATCGTTAATTATTTTCAATAATAAACTTGAAAAAGATACAGATATAAAAATAACAAATTTGTTAAATGAAAAGTATTTGATTGCTAAAGTAGGAAAAAAATCGAAATATCCAATTTTTTATAATTCAGTAATTTCTGAAAGGATTGCTACTGAACTTGATATTGATCCTGATCAACCCTATGTACGTGTAGAAACAATAAATTCTAGTAATACTTTTGTTGCAAATAAAGCTAAAACATTTGATGAGGAAAAAAAAGTAGCTAATAAAGCTCCAGTAGACAGCATTTCAATCCAAAATATATCAATTGAAAAAGATAATAATTCAAAAGTTGAAAAGGTGAAAAATACAAAATTTGAATTTATAATTAAATTTGCCGATTTATTTTTTGAAGAATCTGCAATTACATTGAAAAAAAGACTTGAGGATGAATACAATTTAAAAGACATAAATATCAAAAAAATGTCTAAAAATTTATATAGGGTTTACAAGGGTCCTTTTTATAATTTAGGATCAATTAAAAATGTATATAATGAGATTGCTGATATAAATTTTGAAAATATTGAATTAATAAAATTATGAAAATAAAAGTACTATTAAGTTTTGTCCTATCATTTTTAGTTATAACTAATATTTCTTATGCAAAATTTAACATAAATGCACGAACTGCAATTTTACAAGACTATTTATCTGGTGAAATTTTATATGAAAAAAATTCTGATGAGAGAATTTTTCCTGCCTCTATGACAAAAATAATGACCTCTATAATTGCTTTTGATTTATTAAAAAGTGGAGAAATTACTTTAGATGAAAAATTTATCGTTTCTGAAAATGCCTGGAGATTATCCTCATCTGGTTATTCATCAATGTTTATAATGGTTGGAGATGAAGTTTCGGTAGAAGATTTATTATTAGGTATAATTGTTGCTTCGGGTAATGATGCTTGTGTAGCTTTGGCTGAAGGTATTGCAGGATCTGAGGATGAGTTTGCTTTACTAATGACTGAAAAAGCTAAAGAAATTGGTATGGAAAATACTAATTTTTCAAATTCCTCAGGGATTAATGATGACAATAATTATTCAACTGTTCGAGATATTTTAATTATGTCTAATTATTTAATCAAAGAACATCCTAAATATTATGAGTATTTTAAAATTAAAGAATTTACTTGGAGTAGGACAGGTGGGGATCCCATTACACAAGGAAATAGAAATCCATTATTGTATAAAAATATGGGTGTAGATGGAATTAAAACAGGCTACCTTGGTTCTGAGAAATATTCATTAGCGTCATCTATATTAAGAAAAGAAAGAAGATTAATAGCTGTTGCAAGTGGTTTTGAAACAAAAAATTCTAGATCAAAGCAATCACAAAAATTGTTAACTTGGGGAATTACAAATTTTGATACAATAAAAATAAGTAATGATAACGAATATCTTTATGAACTAGATGTATGGCAGGGCAGCAAGAAAAAAGTAAAAGTTAATACTAAAGATATAATTTATAAGACTATTCCAAAAGCTAAAAAAAAATATATGAAAGTGAAGATTGTTTATGAAGGACCTATACAAGCACCGATAAAAAAGGGTGAAAAATTAGCAGAAATAAAAGTATTATATAAAGATGAAGTTATATCTAATCATGACTTATTTTCTACAGAAAATATCAAACAGCAAAATGCAATATCAAGGTTGATAACATCTATCAATTTTTTGATATGGGGCGATGTCTAAATATCCAATTATTATATTTGAAGGCATTGAGGCCTCGGGAAAAACTACAAATTTTAAAATTGCTGCAAATTATTTAAAAAAGCGAAGAAAAAGTTTTATAAAATTAAGAGAGCCTGGTGGATCAATTTTTTCTGAAAAAATAAGAAAATTGATTTTAAATAAGAAACTAAATTTAAATAATAAAACCGATCTATTACTATTTTATGCTGGAAGATCAGAAAATTTTGAGAAAATTATTAAAAAAAATTATAAAAAAAAAATAATATTAATTGATCGTTTTACAGATTCTACTATTGCATATCAACATTATGGAATGAAAATTGATTTAAAGGTAATCAAAATGCTGAATAAGTTTATAATTGGAAATTTTAATCCTGATATAGTTTTTTTAAGTACTGTAAATTCAAAAAATTTACAAAAAAGGCTTAAAAAAAGATCTAACTTAAATAGATATGATAAATTTAAACTTAAATTTTATAACAAAGTTCAGAACGGGTATGAAAAAATATCAAGTAATAAAAGCAAATATATTAAAATTAATTCAAACACTAATACAATTAACGAAGTAAAAAAAATCATAATAAATAAACTTGAGAAATTAATATAAATGTCTGAATATAAATTAATAGGACATGAAACATATTTAGAAAAATTTGTAACACTTTACGAAAATAATGAACTTCCAAATAAAATTTTATTATCTGGTAAAAAAGGTATTGGAAAATCATTACTTACAGAAAAATTTTTATATAAAATTTTTAATTCTAATAACGATTATGAACTAATAAAAAATAAATCCCATCCTAATATTTTAAATATAAAAAAAAATAATGATAAAAAAAATATAGAAATTGATCAAATTAGAGAAATCATTAAGTTTACAAATCAATCCTCCTTTAATAATAAATCAAGAATTATAATCCTCGATGATGTTGAATTTTTAAATATTAATTCATCAAATGCTTTATTAAAAAATTTAGAAGAACCAAATGAAAATGTTTTTTTTATTTTAATTTATAATTCAGAAAAGTTTTTAATAGATACAATAAAATCCCGATGTATAGAATTTAAATTAAGTCTATCTAATGTGAATACCAGATTGATTGTCAATAATTACTTTAATGAAAATATTTATGAACAAATAAATTCAAATTTGATAAATTATTACTCAACACCTTTTTTTTTAATATCCTTAATAAACTATATGAATGAATTTGAATTATCAGTATCCGAAACCACAATTGATGATTTATTAGTAAATTTAATTAATAATAAGCACTATATTAAACAAGAGTTTATAAGAGATAATTTAAATATGATTATTGAATTATTTTTTTATAAACATATAAACACAACAAAAAAATTGTCATATAAAGCTAAAGAATATTATTATTCAAAATTATCTAATGTAAGAAAATTTAATCTTGATTATGAAACTTTTTTTTTGGAATTTAAGGATAAATTATTAAGTGAATAAAAATTATTATATAACAACA
This sequence comes from uncultured Pelagibacteraceae bacterium, assembly GCA_902592965.1. Lineage (GTDB taxonomy): Bacteria > Pseudomonadota > Alphaproteobacteria > Pelagibacterales > Pelagibacteraceae > Pelagibacter. The sequence goes on along the minus strand of CACJGL010000009.1, from coordinate 20,070 downwards.
CCAATTTACTATCCCTCTGCTAAACCTCATATGGGACATGCATATTCAAGTATAATTGCTGATTTTTTTGCACGTTTCAAAAAAATTGATGGTTTTAATGTCTATTTTTTAACAGGCACAGATGAGCATGGTTTAAAAATACAAAGATCTGCTGAAAAGTTAAATAAGGATCCAAAATCTTTTTGTGATGAAATAAGTAAAACATTTGAGGATTTAACTAAAACATTAAACTTATCTAATACAGATTTTATTAGAACTACAGAAGATAGACATAAAGTAGCTGTACAAAATTTATGGAATATACTTGAAAAAAATAAGCAAATTTTTTTATCTAAATATTCTGGTTGGTATTCTGTATCAGATGAAGCTTTTTATAACGAAGATGAGGTCGAAGAAAAAGATGGTTCAAAAGTTGCTAAATCATCCGGTTCAGCTGTTGAGTGGGTTGAAGAAGAATCTTTTTTTTTTAAACTTTCAGAATGGGAAAAACCGTTATTAGATTTTTATGAAAAAAATAAAAATTTTATATTACCTGAAAGTAGAAGAAATGAAGTAATAAGCTTTGTCAAAAGTGGCTTAAAAGACTTATCTGTTAGTAGAAAAACATTTTCTTGGGGTGTAAAAGTACCGAGTGATGAAAATCATGTCGTTTATGTATGGTTAGATGCATTAACAAATTATTTAAGTTCTTTAAAATATCCAGATGAAAATAATGAATTATATAAAAATTTTTGGCCAGCAGATTTACATATTATTGGTAAAGACATATTAAGATTTCATGCTATTTATTGGCCAGCATTCTTGTTAGCTGCAAAAATAGAACCTCCCAAAAGAGTTTATGGACATGGATGGATCCTTTCAGGTGATGAAAAAATGTCAAAATCAAAAGGTAATATTTTAGATCCTTTAGAAATTATAAATACTTATGGTTTGGATCCATTAAGATATTATCTACTAAAAGAAGTTTCTTTTGGTAATGATGGAAATATTTCCGAGGAAAAATTAGAAAATTGTATTAATAGTGATTTAGCTAATAATTTTGGAAATCTTTGTCAAAGAGTGCTCTCTTTTGCTAAAAAAAATTGTTCATCTTTAATACCTGATCATAAATTTACTGATGAAGATTTAGAAATTTTGAAACCATTAAATAATCTAGATAAAATAAGATCATTTATAAATAATCAAGACATAAACCAGTATATGAATTTTATTGTAGATAGATTGTTTGCGGCAAATAAATATTTTAATGATCAGGAACCCTGGAAGAAGAAAGATGATAGATTAAGGTTGAATACGATTGTTTATACTGCATTAGAATTAATTAGAAAAATTACTATTTTGCTTTATCCAGTAATGCCAGAAACATCAGTAAAAGTGCTCAATGTTTTTAATGAAGCAGAAAATTCTATTGATTTTACAACAATTGATAATAATGAAATTTTAAAAAAAGATTTAAAAATAAATAAATTAGATATTTTGTTTAAAAAAACTGAAAAATGATAGACTCACATTGTCATCTTGATCACGAACCTCTTTATTCTAATATCGATGAAGTTATTAAACGTTCTAAAGAAAATGGATTAAAGAAAATTTTAACTATTTCAACCACTTCAAAAAGTTTTGAAAATATTAAAAAAATTATAAATCTTGATGAAATAATTTATGGAAGCATAGGAATTCATCCCCATGAATCTAGCGGTGATAAGATGGATAAAAAATTCATTGTTGAAAATGCTAATAAATTCAAAAAAATAATTGGAGTAGGAGAGACCGGATTAGATTTTTATTATGAAAATAGTCATAAAGATGATCAAATTAAAAGTTTTGAGACACATATAGAAGCCTCTATTGAACTTAAATATCCTTTGATAGTTCATTCTAGAAGTGCCGAAAGAGAAACTTTTGATATTTTAAATAAATATAAAAATAACGATATTAAAATACTCATGCATTGTTTTACAGGTTCAAAAGAGTTTGCTAAAAAAATGATGACATTAAATGCGTATTTTTCTGCTAGTGGAATAATAACTTTTAAAAATAGTAATGATCTTCAAGAAACTTTTAAAATGATTGAAAATGATAAAATTTTAATTGAAACAGATAGTCCGTTTCTAGCACCTATACCAATGAGAGGTAAAAAGAACGAACCTTCTTTTATTAAATATACATTGGAAAAACTTTCAGAATTAAAATCAACAACTTTTGATGAATTAGAAAATATTACAAATAATAATTTTGAAAGATTATTTTTTCATAAATGAGAATAAAATTTATAATATTAGGATGTGGAAGCTCGATGGGTGTTCCAAGACCTGATGGCTTTTTTGGAAATTGTGATCCCAAAAATAAGAAAAATTATAGAACAAGATGTTCTGCACTTATTAAAACAACTGATGAAAATATTTTAATTGATACATCTCCTGACTTGAGACAACAGTTATTACATCATAAAATTAAAAAAATTGATAAAGTATTCTATTCACATATGCATGCCGATCAAACCCACGGAATAAATGATTTAAGATCTTTTTTTATTAATAGTAGAAAACAAGTTAATGTTTACGCTGATAATAAAACATCCAAATATTTAAAACAAAGTTTTTCATATTGTTTTGAAAGTTTCTCAAGAGAATATCCAGCTACTCTAAAATTAAATAAATTAAAAAAAAATTCATTTATTAAACATAAAAATAAAAATATTAGATTTAAATCGATTGTAGTTGAGCATGGTGCGGTTAAATCTAATTGTTTTATTATTGATAAAAAACTTGCATACATTACTGATGTAAGTAATATTTATAAAAAAGATTATTCTTATTTTAAAAATCTAAAGTATTTAATAATTGATTGTCTGTGGTACAATTTTCATCCATCACACTTTAATTTGGAAAAATCTTTATTTTTTATTAAGAAATTTAAACCAAAAAAGGCTATTCTTTCAAATTTATCACCAGTACTAGATTATAATAAGTTAAAGAGAGTTATACCTAAAAATGTTATACCAGCACACGATGGTTTAACGATAGAACTATAGTATTTCCTCAATTTTATTTATAATTTTATTTGATGTAGGTTTTGTAAAAGAAGCATATGTTTCTTCTACATATCCCTGTTTATTGATTAATATTTTATGAAAATTCCACTTAGGAATTGCAGATTTACCAAAATTATTTTTTGCCCACTTAAAAATCTCATGAGCATCACTACCTTTTACTTCTGTAATAGCTGTTAATGGAAAATTTATATCAAAATTTACTTCACAAAATTCTTTAACCTCACTGTTTGTTTTTTTTTCTTGATTGAAAGAGTCTGAGGGCACTCCAAGAACAATTAGACCCTTGGATTTGTATTTATCCCATAATTCTTGCAGATCTTCATATTGTTTTGTGAAACCACAATAACTGGCAGTGTTTACTATAAGTATAACTTTATCTCGATAATCTTTTAATTTTATGATTTCTCCATTAATACTCTCTATTTCTAGATCATAAAAACTTTCCTGATTATTGCTCATTGCTGAATTTTTAAAAAAAAACATTATTATTGTTAAACTTATTATTATTAATTTTTTCATAAACTACTTACTTATTTGGTGTAAGTAGTATTAAGAAGTACCCAAATAAAGTGGATAATAATGACCCAGTTAAAACTCCTATTTTAACTCCATCCATGTATTGCATATTTTCAACAAAAGCTAAATTTCCCACAAATAAGCTCATTGTAAATCCAATACCTGTTAAAACACCAACACCATAAAAATTATACCAGTTAGAGTTGTTGGGCATCTGGGCTATTTTCATTTTTATTGAAACATATGAGAATACAAACACACCTAATTGTTTACCAACAAACAGTCCTAATAATATTCCTAAAGGAACTTTATTGAGTAAAGATGCAAAAGATAAACCCTCTAATGAAACACCTGCATTTGCAAAAGCAAATAATGGCATAATACCAAATGCAACATAAGGACTTATTGCATGTTCAATTTTTATTAGCAGTGAGAAATCTTTATCTTTTTTTCTATGAGGTATAGTCATAGCCAATAAAACACCTGCTATGGTAGCGTGAATACCTGAGTTATGTGTAAAATCCCAAAGAAATATTCCAACAATTAAATAAGGTAAAAATTTCTTTATATTGAATTTATTTATTACTAGAAGAATAATAAACGCTAAAAGCATTAAGCTTAAATATTTAATACTCAGATCACCTGAATAAAATAACGCAATAATTACTATGGCTCCTAGGTCATCTATAATAGCTAAAGCAGTTAAAAAAACTTTTAAAGATAATGGAACTCTTTTACCCAATAATGAAAGCACGCCCAAAGAAAATGCAATATCAGTTGCTGACGGGATAGCCCAACCATTCATTGTTTCACTGTCTCCAAAATTAATAAAAACATAAAATAAAGCAGGTACTAACATTCCACCAACAGCTGCGATAATAGGAAGAAGGGCTTGTTTTATATTTGAAAGTTCACCTTGCAAGAATTCTCTTTTTATTTCTAAAGTAACAAAGAAAAAGAAAATTGCCATTAAGGCATCATTAATCCAGTGTAAAACAGATAATTTTAAACCAAAATTATTTATTCCCAAAAATAAATATTTATTTAAGGTAGAAAAATATATTTCAGCTAAATTAGAATTGCTTACAATTAAAGCTATTATGGCTGCAAAAAGTAAAACTAGACCACTAGCAGCCTCTAATTTAAAAAACCACCTAAATGGTTTTGTTATTATCTGAATCATTTTTACCTGACTAAATCTTTAATAAATAATTTCAAGTCATTTATTACTAGATATAAACTATCTGACATTTTTAATATGCCAGGAAATATAACAGATATCTGATTTTTAAATGTGTCTATAAGCAAGATAAATGCAATAATTGAAATAATTATTAGAAAAATTTTTTTAATAATTTTATTTTCTCTTGAAACTGAACTTTTATCAATAGATACTAATTCTTTTGATGTGCTTTCAATTGTTTGAGATTTTTTTGAAATTTTTTTTCTTTTTTGTTTCGTTTGTTTTATAGTTTCTTTAACTGGCTCTTTGCTAATTTCTGACTCATTTCCTTCAATTTCAGTTATTTTTTGAGTTTCAGCCTCTAATTTTATATTTTCTTCCTTTTTAAAAAACCATGTATGATCGCAATTGCCGCACTTTAAGAGCCTACCTTCATCTGGAATTAATTTTTCATCAATATTGAACTTCTTAGAACAAGCTGGACATTCAATGATCATAGATACTTATATATAACAAATTTTGTAAAATTTCCTTTTAAATAGTGATTAATATACTTTGAAATTTTTTTTATCTACTGTATTAGTACTGCATTCGGGGTGTAGCGCAGCCTGGTAGCGCACTTGGTTTGGGACCAAGGGGCCGTAGGTTCAAATCCTACCACCCCGACCATTTTATGAAAAAAGCTAAAATATATAAACCGTCTAAGACTGCAATGCAGTCAGGATTAAAGAAATTTGATAAATGGATTATTGAATATATTACAGATGATCCTGGAATTAATCCTTTGATGGGGTGGGAGAGTTCTACAGATACTTATGGTGAATTAAAATTAGAGTTTTCAACAAAAGAATTAGCAATTGAATATGCAAAAAAAAATAAAATTGATTTTGAAGTGATTGAGCCAAATAAAAGAAAAATTACTTTAAAATCTTACGCTGATAATTTTACAAAATAATGTTTAAATTTTTTACTGAAAAAAAATGGTATGGTTGGAGTATATTTGGATCAATTTTCATACTAGTTTCAACCTGGTATCAAGTACAATTAGATGTAAAAATTAATGAATGGTTCGGCGAATTTTACGATACTCTTCAAAAAGCTCTTACTGAGCCAGGATCAGTAACAGAAACTGAATTTATTGGATATTTGTTTACATTTGCAAAAGTTGCTGGTCTTTGGATTATAATTGCTATTGTAACAGGTTTTTTTGTTTCTCATTGGGTATTTAGATGGAGAACTTCAATGGCGGAATATTATCATTCTCAATGGTTAAAAGCTCGTTTAACAGAAGGGGCTTCACAAAGAGTTCAAGAAGACACTTTAAAATTTGCAAGAATAATGGAAGGACTTGGTGTTGGACTTCTAGATAGTATAATGACCTTAGTAGCCTTCCTGCCAATATTATGGGGTTTATCTAAACAAGTCGATGTACTTCCATGGATTGGAGAAGTTGATCATGCTTTAGTTTGGGTTGCAATAATATCTGCACTTGGTGGAACAGTTTTGTTAGCTGCCGTAGGAATAAAGTTGCCTGGTATTGAATATGATATTCAAAAAGAAGAAGCAGGTTATAGAAAAGAATTAGTCCATGGTGAAGACGATCCAATAAGAGCAGCTCCACCAACAATTGGTCAATTATATGATAGAGTTAGAGGTATTCATTATAAATCATATTTTCATTACTTGTATTTCAATGCAGTAAAATGGAGCTATTTTCAAGGAATGGTAATTGTTCCATATTTAGCTTTAGCACCAACTATAGTATCAGGTGCGATAACATTAGGTTTTGTTCAACAGATAACCAGAGCATTTGGAAGGGTTGAGAATTCATTACAATACTTAGTTAGAAGCTGGTCCACTATAGTGGAATTGATTTCAGTTTGGAAAAGATTAAGTGAATTTGAGGCTAGATTGAAATATAATTCAGAAGAATCCACTGTTGAAAATATTTAATGTCTTTAAATAAAGATTTAATCCACTCACTTGTTAAAGTTACTTCAAGAGCAGCTATTAATTGTTATGAATATATTGGTAAAGGGGATAAAAAATTAGCTGATAAAGCTGCAACGGACTCAATGAGAAATGATTTAAATAAACTAGAAATTAATGGAGAAGTAGTGATAGGTGAGGGTGAATTAGATGAAGCACCAATGTTATATATAGGAGAAAAACTTGGAAAGGGTAATGGTCCATACTTAGATATAGCTGTAGACCCTCTTGAAGGAACAAACTTTGCAGCAAAAAATATTCCAGGAGCAATGTCAGTTTTAGCAATTTCAGATAAAGGAAATTTATTTAATGCTCCAGAAACCTATATGAATAAAATTGCAGTAGGTAAAGATGTTCCATTCGATGCAACCGACTTAGATTATCCTATAAAAAAAAATATTTTTAATATTGCAGAAGCCAAAAACAAAGATATTAATGAACTTACGGTTTGTATTCTTGATAGACCAAGACATACAGAGATTATCGAAGAATTAAAATCACTAAAAGTAAAATTAAAATTAATTTCAGATGGTGATATTTGTGGAGCCCTCTTAGTTACTGATAATAAGTATGAAATAGACTTATTTTTAGGTATTGGAGGTGGTCCTGAAGGGGTAATCTCTGCAGCAGCTTTGGATGCGTATGGATGTAAATTTCAGGGAAGATTTTTATTTGCTACTGATCAAGATAAGGCTAGAGCTAAAAAAATGGGAATATCTGACCTTAATAAAAAATATGAGTTAAATGAAATTGTTAGAGGAGATAGTATTTTTTGTGCGACAGGTATAACTAATACTGAAATGGTTGCAGCTGTAAAAAAAGAAAATACAAAATTTATTACAGAAACTCTTGTCACACACAAAAAATCTACAATAGAAATTATAAAAAGTGAGGAACCTATAGCTTGATTATTTTTAATAATTGCAATAGAAACTCCATCTCTGGTCCCTTCGTCTATCGGTTAGGACACATGGTTTTCATCCATGAAAGAGGGGTTCGATTCCCCTAGGGACCGCCATAATGAAATATTTTGTTTATTTAATCATATCTAAAAATAAGCAAAAACATCTTAGCTATGTTGGATATACTATTAATTTGAGGAAGAGATTGGCTAAACATAATGCTTCGAAAGGAGCAAAATTTACTAGAGGTAGAAAATGGATATTAGCCTATAGTATGAGTTATGATTCAAAATCCAAAGCTATGAGTGCGGAATATAAGCTTAAAAAAAACTATAAACTTAGAAATAAAATAAAATCTAATTTTTTATAAATGAAAATCTCAATTCTACTTCCTTACAAAGAAAATTTTACTCCTATTTATGCAGGTGCAGTTTCACTTTTTTTAAACGATACAATCAAACTAAGTAAATATAAAAAAAAAATTCAAGTGTATGGAAATACTTCTTTTAAAAAAAAGTTATTACCTAATTATACTAATTTAAATTTTTCAAAATTACTCTTCAGAAGTAGCAGTAAAACTTATGTTAAAAAATTTCTGGAGAATGAAAAAGTAAAAAAATCAACCTTGATAGAAGTTCATAATAGGCCTGATTATATAAAATCTATTCATGAGATAAATGATAATATTGTTCTATATTTTCATAATAATCCACTAGATATGAAATCGTCGAAAACAGCGAATGAGAGAATTGATTTATATAACAAAACAAAAAAAATAATTTTTAATAGTAATTGGACCCTGAAAAAATTTACAAAAGGATTAAATAAAAAATTTAATACTGATAAACTTGAAGTCATAAATCAATCGACAAGTAAAAAAATTATTAATTTTAAAAATAAAAAAAAAATAATTTTATTTGTTGGTAGATTAAATGCCTCTAAAGGTTATGATTTATTCGGTAAGGCTATTATAAGTGTATTAAATAATAATCCAGATTGGAAAGCTATAGTTATTGGTGACGAGCCTAGAGAAAACTATATTTTTGAACATAAAAATTTGAAAATTTTGGGTTTTCAAAAATATAATGTTGTTACAAAATGGTTTGTAGAGTCAGATATTTCAGTTGTTTGCTCTCGATGGGACGAACCTTTTGGTAGAACTGCTTTAGAAGCTTCAAGTGCAGGATGTGCTGTAATTATTACAGATAAAGGTGGGCTCAGTGAGGCATCTCCAAAAGCCATGAAAATAAAGTCTTTAACAGTTAAAAATATTGAAAATTCAATCGAAAAACTTATTAAAAATGTATCTTTAAAGAAATCATTACAAAAAAGGATTTATAAACATTTTTACTTAACGAATAATTATATTTCAAAAAAAATTGATAGATACAGAGATAAGTTAATTTAAGATTACTATATTTTAATTTTATTTAATGCATTATTTTTAAATATATTTGCCTCTCTAATATATCTTCTAACCATTTGTGTTGTTTTATGACCTGTCATAGCCATAATGCTTCGCTCATCAGCTCCTGTTTCAGCAGCTACTGTTGCAAAACCTGACCTTAAACTATGACCTGCAAAATTTTTGTTTTCGATACCTGCTAATTTTAAATACTCTTTCATTAATATAACTACAGTTTGGTCAGTTAATCTTTTGTCTGTTAATGATAAACCTTTAGAAAATCTTCTAAATATGGGTCCAGACTTAATTTTAGAAATTTCTAACCATTTTTTTAGATTTGTAACAGGACAGTAAATTTCATTATCGAAGTAGGGTATTCCTTTAGTCATTCCTTCTCCGAATTGGTCAGTTTTTGATCTTTTAACAGTGATTTTTAGGCCCTCAGGAACAAATTCTAAATCCTCATGATCAATTGAAATGAGCTCAGTTCTTCTAAACCCTCCTCCAAAGCCAATTAGGATTATTGATTTGTCTCTAAGTTTTTTTATTTCCTCAATTTTTTTTTCATTTATTACATTAATAATTGATTTTAAATGATTGATTAATATAGGTTTTTTACCTTTCTGAATACTTCCCTTAGCCCTTCTTATTCCCATTAAATTTTCAACGATTATTGGATGTTTTGTGTCTAGATAATGCCCTTTAAGCCTATGAACCATGCTTATTGATACTAATCTTCGTCTTAAAGTGCTTATTTTTGAATTTTTAGAGAGATGGGTTAGGTATAAGGAAACTATTTTTGGCTCTGTTGGTAATGGATTTAATCCATGCTTTGTACAAAAAGCTACGAAGTCTTTAAAATCAGATTTATAAGCTCTTAAAGTATTATTTGCCTTTGAGCTTTTAAGGTTATTTAAAGTTGCATCATGAAGCGATTTTAGGTCTGTTGTAAGTTCATTCATATAATTACTATTGATAACAATTAATTATCATTAGTAATATATTAAGTGATTTTAAATGTCAAATGAAATAAAAAATATTTAATGACTATAGATGGCGAAATTCCAACAAGCTATTTTTTAATAATATCTCTAGGTCTAACTATACTGAGCTATTTGGTTTACAAAAAAAATGGAAAATCATTAGAAGTATATTTCTTGTCTGTTTTAACAATAATTTTCTATTTATCTTATTTTGTTGTCATTTATGTTGGACCTAGATAGTTTGTTAACGCTATTCACAGCTGTTAAAAACCCTTAATAATCAACTATAAAGTGATACTAATCTAATTTGCACTATGATAATCTCATAAATGAATTAAGAGGCAACTCTTAACTGACCATCTGGGGAAAAATCGAGAGATTCAAGCCCAGAGGGCAGAAAACCACGCAGAGTAGCGCTAAAATTGCGAGGTGGAAGGCATGGCGGTAGCGCATACAACGACGTGCCAAAAAACTACTGATCTTTGTGCCTGAAAAGGTGCAGAGATACAGGGTTTTTTTTATTGCATGATCCTTAAAGGTACAAAATTTCAAATTGAAGTCTGGAATTATTTAAAAACTATTAAAAAAGGTACTGTTTTAACGTATTCTGACGTAGCCAGAGGTATAAATAAGCCTAGAGCTGTTAGAGCTGTAGCTAATGCTATAGGAAAAAACCCTTATGCTCCTAAAATACCTTGCCATAGAGTAATCAGGTCTGATGGGTCTCTTGGAGGATATTCTGGTAAAGGCGGTATAAAAACAAAGAAAAAACTGCTCAAATCAGAGGGTATTTTGCTCTAAAAGCTAGTAATACCAATGTTTTTTTTAAATTTAACAACATTTAGTATTGCAATTTTAAATTCCCCTATGGGTTGAAGCTTATAAATTTAAATCGTTAAATTTGCCCTATATATGGGGCATTAAACGCTATATTCATAAATTGCATTACTTGGGAAATTATTAAGAAAATTATTGTTTTTTATGTATATTTTGTCAATTAATATTAAGAATTTTCCATATCAAAATAAAACTAAGCTTTTATTATCAATAAATTTGTAATAAAAATTCTTCATAATTGTCGATTTTATTGAGTTATTGTCCCCTATCTCATTTTCCAATTTTATTATGTATTTTTATAATTCAAATAACTACATATTTATTGATTATTTTTATTTACCAGCGCTTATTTAATTGAAAATTTTTTATTTTTATTCCATTATTATCTAATTTATATAAATAAATCTATAGTTAAGAAATTATAAAAAATATAACAATTACAATAGTTTACATATATTTATTAAAGTATTATATTAATATATAGTACATATATATTTACTTATATTTATGATAATATTCTCTTTTAAAAACATATAGCCCTGATGAAACGATTATGAAAAGGCCAATAAAAGTATATTTATCAGGAAAATCCGAAAACACATAATAACCTAAAATAAGATTAGTAATTATCTCGAAATAGCCAAATGGAGCTAATTTTGAAGCATCTGCGTAACGAAGAGATAAAATGATTAATATATGGCCCAAACAGGCAAATATACCCATTAGAGCCATCCAAGACCATTGAATTGGAGTAGGATTAATCCAGACAATAGGAACAAAAAAAGATGCAATAATGGCCCCTACTACACCTGTAATCAGCAATGTGAGTAAAGGACTATCTGTTGAATGTAATTTTCGTGTTATTATTAAATAAAAGCCGTAAAAACAGCCAGTTCCAACAGCTGCTATGCTGGCAAGATTAATCTCTATAATTCCAGGTCTTATGACAACTAAAATACCAAAAAAACCCACTAATACAGCAGTCCACCGTCTATATCCGACTTTTTCATTAAGTAAAAAAGGAGAAAGAGCAGTTGTAACCAATGGGGCAACAAAAGCCAATGTTAACGCTTTTGCCATTGAAATTACAGAAATGGAGTAAAAAAAACATATATTTGCAAAAAATAAAGACAAACCTCTAATTATTTGTAATTTAATATTTTGAGAAAACTTTAATTGTTCCCTAAAAAATAAAAACATAAAAAAAGTTGTGAATACAACTGTAAAAAAATATCTAGCCCACGTTATTTGAAAAAAAGATAAATCCGAAGATAAGTATTTTGCAATGGCATCCATAAAAGGCAAAACCATCCATGCGGATAAATTTAAAAATATTGCTTTCATTTAAGCAAAATATTTAAGAGCGATAAATACTGTAATTGGCACTGTAACCAATGACATTAAAGTAGAAACAACAATTGTGCTGGAAATATTATCTACATTTTTTTTTGGTGAATACATTGAAGCAACCAAATAACATAATATCGCACTAGGCATAGAGGATTGAATTAGTAAAACTCCAGCTGCAAAACCAGATAAATTAAAAAATTTTATAATAAAAAAACCTACAATAGGACCAAGGATTACTCTACCAAATGATGTTATAATTGAGTCTCTTAAAGAAAATACTTTCATTTGAGTTAAAGCAATACCTAAAGACATTAAAATCATTACAATCATTGCATAAGATAAAAGCATTGTTGTATTAATCACAAAAACTGGCATTGCTTTGCCGTGGTATAAAAAGATAACAGTCAAAATAATTGTATAGAAGGAAGGACTTTTTGCAATTATTGAAAAATCAAATTTTCGCTTTGCAAGAAATATATTAGCAGTAAAATGTAAGAGTATTACCAAAGATGATATAGCTGCAGCTACACCCATTCCTAATTTACCGTAGGCAAAAAGACATATTGGTATACCCATATTACCGGTATTAGGTAAAAAAAAAGTAGGTAATTCTCTAATATAATCTTTTCTCATAAGAATTAAAAAAACAAGACCAATTAAAGCAAATGATGAAAGTAATATTAATGCGTAAATAAAATATTCTGCAAACATTTCAAAAGTAACACCTGTAGATGTAAGAGAGAAAATTACTAAAGCTGGAGTTCCAAAATTTCCTGCATAAGATGTTATAAACGAAGTATCGAAATTTGGATTTTTTTTTCCTAATAAGAAACCAATTCCAACAATAAAAAATACAGGGAATAGAACTTCAAAGAGCTTTAAATAAAGTTCCATTTAAAAAAGTCTTAATAATATAGGGTTTTTAATGATATTTTTGTTTGATTTAAAAGATTTAATACATTTCTGATAATCCTTTTCTAAGGATTTGTGAGTTATAATCACAATAGAAGCAGTTTTATTTTTATTATTTGGTATTTGTATTAATCTTTGAACAGAAATTTTGTGTTTAGCAAATTTTTTTGTGATTTCAGATAAAACACCAGGTTTATCTTTAACTTCAAGCCTGATGTATAAAGCATTTGTATAATTATCAGTATTATATATTGAAGGAGATTTTCTTTTATTATCAGAAATCCCAAAAGGGTATTTGATATTTCCACGTAAAATTGACAAAAGATCAGACATTAAAGCAGATGATGTTGGGCCAGGCCCAGCACCTTCTCCTTGCAAAACACTCTCCCCTACTGGATTGCCTTCAATTATAACAGCATTCATAACACCATTTACATTTGCGATATAAGTATTTTTTTTAATTAAACACGGATGAACTCTTTCAAATAATTTATTATTAACAATTTCTGTTATTCCCAATAATTTAATTTTATAATTTAACTGATTTGCAATTTCTAAATCCTTGTATTCTATATTTTCAATACCCTCCATTAAACATTTAGAATTTGAAACTTTATTATTAAATGCTAAAGCAGAAAGAATTTTAACTTTAGCTAAAGCATCGTAACCATTTAAATCTAATTTTGGATTACCTGGTTCAGCATAACCTAATAGTTGAGCTTTTTTTAATACAGTTGAAAAGCCAGACTTGGTTTCTTCCATTTCAGATAATATATAATTACAAGTTCCATTTAATATTCCATATACTTTACTGATCTTATTAGTTGCTAGCCCTTCTTTAATAGTTCTTAATACAGGGATTCCACCTCCTACTGATGCTTCAAATTCTAAATTAACTTTATTTTTTTCAGCAAGTTTAGAAAGATTATTACCGTGTTTAGAAATTAATGCCTTATTAGGAGTTACAACATGAATTTTATTCTTAAGTGCAAATTCTACAATTTTTTTTGATATACCATCAGATTGACCAATGGCTTCAATTAAAATATCAATTTTATTATTTTTAAAAATTTTAAAGGGATCTTTATAAAATATTTTCTTATTAATTCTAAATTTTCTTTTTTTATTAATATTTTTAGCTGAAATTGCAGAAACAGAGATAATTTTTCCGGTTTTTTTTAGAATATCTTTTTTTTTTGTATTTAATTCATTATAGAGATAATTACCAATCTGCCCTAATCCAACAATTGCTATATTAAGCTTTTTAGTCATATCAATAATCTAAACTTGGAAAACTACTATTTTTTCCATAATTAATAATTTTATTTTTAAAATCCTCGAAAGAAATATTTTTATCAATATCTAAATTTGGTTTTTCAACCATATCGTCATTTTTTTTCTTTAAAAAAGAACCAAAGTTTTGGTTAGAACAATTATTTAAAAATAAAAAAATTAATAAAATTATCAGTATTTTCATCAATTTAATCCTTCGTCAGACTTATATCCAAATAAAATATTCATATTTTGAACAGCTTGTCCACTACCACCCTTAATCAAATTATCTATTGCTGACAATATAATAATTTTATTCTTATATTTACTCTCACACACAGAAATATGACAGTTATTTGTATTTATTACTTCATTAGTTCCTAAAAAAGTATTTGGTTTCAAAATTTTAATGAATTTATTATTTTTGTAATATTTTTTTAGAAAAGAATAAATTTTTTCAAGAGAATCATTTCTTTTTAGATCTAAATACATAGTAGTTAATATTCCTCTAAACATTGGTGAAAGATGAGGTGTAAATTGAAATTTCACTTTTTTGCCAGTTTTTATTTTTAGTTCCTGATCAATTTCTGAATTGTGTCTGTGAAAGGCTAAACCATAAGCACTCAATGTCTCATTTAAAAATTTGTTGTTATATTTTTTATGAATATTTCTGCCTGCACCTGAGTAACCAGATTTTGAATCAATTATGATATTGTTTGATTTAACAATATTTTTATTAATTAACGGTACTAGGGGTAATAAAATTGATGTTGGATAACAGCCTGGACAAGAAATTATTTTATATTTCTTAATACTTTTATTATTTAACTCAGGTAAAGAATAAATACTTTTTTTGATTAATTTAGGAGCATTGTGTTTGATTTTATACCATTTCAAATAATCATTTGCTGATTTAAGTCTAAAATCTGCCGCTAAATCAATTAAAATATTTTTATTTTGTAAATTTTTTGAAATTTTTTGAGCCTCTCCATTAGGTAATGCGGTAAATATAACATCAACATTTTTTAACAACTCTTTATTAAATTTAACAATATTTGGTAGTTTATATTTATTAAAGTATTTATCATAAAAGCTAATTTTCTTACCTACAGAGGTATCACCACATAGATATTTAATTTTAACTCTTTTATGTTTAGTTAATAATTTGACCAATTGAATACCTATGTATCCGGTAGCTCCAGCAACTAATGCATTAATCTTAGACATATTGTAATATAACAGTTGTTTAATAAAATGATATTATCTTTTAGAGAATTGATAACTTCTTCTAGCTTTTGCACGACCAGGTTTTTTTCTCTCAACTGATCTAGAATCTCTCGTGGTAAGTTTTTCTTTTCTAAGTGTTGGTTTCAGATTTTCATCAAATTGTAATAGTGCTCTTGATATACCATGTACTAATGCTCCAGCTTGACCTGTATGTCCACCACCAACAACTTGGGATCTAACATCGTATTCTGTAGATTGATTGATAATTTCAAAAGGTCTTAGTATTTGCATTTTATGTGTAGCTCTAGTGAAGTAATCATCTAGATTTTTACCGTTAACGTAAATTTTACCAGTCCCCTTTTTTAACCAAACTTTTGCAATTGAAGTTTTTCTTCTACCTGTTGCATATTTTGCATCTTTAAAATCTAATTTTAATTTTGAAGATGTTGATTGATTTGTTTCCATTTTAATTTCTTGCTATATTTTTTGAATTAAGTTTTCCAATCTCAATTACTTCAGGGTTTTGTGCTGAGTGAGGATGATCCGATCCTGAATAAACTTTAAGTTTAGTTAATTGTTTTTTAGCTAAAGGACCGCCAGGTAACATTCTTTTTACTGCCATTTTTAAAACTTCACCTGGTTTTGCAGATTGTAATATTTCAGGTGTTGTTTCTTTAATTCCACCAGGGTGACCTGTGTGTCTGTAATATTTTTTGTTTGAAAACTTATTCCCTGTAAATTTTAATTGATCTACGTTTTTAACAACAACAAAATCTCCACTATCCATATGAGGAGTAAATGTTGCTTTATTTTTTCCTCTAAGAATTTTTGATACAACAGTTGCTAGTCTTCCAACTACAGCTCCAGTTGCGTCAATTTCAAACCATTTGCTATTTAGGTCATCTTTTTTAAGAAATTTAGTCATAATTGCGGGATTAATACTTATAAATCGATATATTGTCAAACGATATACAGTTAGAACTTAAGTCATTTTTAATAGTTTTAACTAATAAATAAGCTATAAATAAGCGATAATATTTGTTTATAATAAAATCTTAAAAATTTAAACAGGAGAAACTAAATGTCAGACAAAAAAGGAATGGATCCTAAAACATATAAATTCGATACCCTTAGTTTACACGCAGGCTATCAGCCTCATAAAAATGCTGGTTCAAGACAAGTACCAATATACCAAACAACTTCATATCTATTTGATGATGTAGATCATGCGGCAGCATTATTTAATTTAGAAAGAGGTGGACACATTTACAGTAGGATATCAAATCCAACAGTTGCAGTTTTAGAAGAAAGAGTTGCTTCATTAGAAGGAGGAACAGCTGCACTTGCTACTTCGTCTGGCATGAGTGCAATATTTCTTGCTGTAATGACACTTTGCGAAGCAGGAGATCATTTAGTTGTATCATCCCAGCTATATGGTGGAACTGTAAATCTATTTAGACTAACGCTTCCAAAATTTGGTATTAAAACAACTTTTGTAAAACCAAGAGATACAGAAGGATTTAAAAAAGCAATTCAAAAAAACACAAAAGGTATTTTTGGAGAACTTGTTGGTAATCCAGGTAACGAAATAATGAATATGCCTGAGATCGCTAAAATAGCTCACGACGCGGGTATTCCTTTAATGGTAGATGCAACTTATCAAACACCTTATTTATGTAAACCTATAGAACACGGTGCTGATATTGTAGTTCATTCACTCACTAAATGGATGGCTGGTCATGGATCTTCAATGGCTGGTATAATTGTTGAGGGTGGTAAGTTTGATTGGATGCAAAATGATAAATTCCCAACAATGACACAACCATATGAAGGTTATCATGGATTATCTTTTGCAGAAGAATTTGGACCAACAGCATTTACGATGAAAGCAAGAGCAGAAGGCATGAGAGATTTTGGACCTTGTCTAAGTCCTCAGAATGCATGGAATGTATTACAAGGTATCGAGACACTTTCTGTCAGAATGAAAAAGCATTGTGAGAATGCTGAAAAAATGGTCGAGTATTTATTAGGTCACGAAAGTGTTGCTTGGGTTTCTCACCCTAGTGTACCAGATCATCCAGATCATGATTTAGCAAGCAAATTATTACCAAATGGCAAAGGATCAATGATAGCATTTGGTATTAAAGGAGGAAAGGCTGCAGGTGAAGCATTTATTAATAACGTTAAACTTGCATCTCATTTAGCAAATGTTGGAGATACACGTACATTGGTAATTCATCCAGCATCAGCTACACATTCTCAAATGGACGAAGCTACATTAAAATTTGCGGGTTTATCCCATGATATGATCAGATTATCAGTTGGTATAGAAGATATAGATGATATTAAAAACGACTTTGAAAATGGATTTAGAGCTGCTAGGAAACCTAGGCTCGTATCCAATCAATGAAGTTTCAAGTAAATAATAATGAAGTTTATGCTTCTACGGGAGGCAGACCTTTTGATAAAGATAAGCCATTAATAATATTTGTCCATGGTAGTGGACTAACTCATATGACATGGGTTTTGCAAACAAGATATTTTGCATTCCATGGATATAGTGTTTTAGCTTTAGATATGCCAGGTCATGGATTATCAGGTGGCGAAAGTTTAAAATCAATTGAGGATATGGCTGATTGGGTCAGCGATGTTATTGATGCAGTTGGATATAAAGAAGCTTCGTTAGTTGGTCATTCTCAGGGTTGTTTGGTTACTGTAGAGTGTACAGCGAGAAATCCTGATAAAATAAAAACATTAAGTTTAATGGGTGGAGCTGGTGCAATTCCGATGAATCCTGAATTATTATCTTTAGCAGAAAATAATGATCCTAAGGCCGTTGAACTAATGATGGACTGGGCACATGGGCCAGCTGGCCATTTTGGTGGTCATCCTGTACCGGGATTATATCATATTAATACTGGTTCAATGTTAGCTAAAACTAGAACAATAAAAAATACCCTCGGTGTAGATTTTAGAGCATGTGATAATTATAAAAATGGTTTTGAAGCTGCAAAACAAATTAAGATACCTACCCTTTCTATACTTGCCACTGACGATAAAATGTGTCCAGTAAAAGAAGGTAAAAAACTAGCTAATTTAATTGAAGGAAGTCAAATAGATATAATAGATAATTGCGGACATATGATGTTATTAGAGGAAGCCGATCGAGTATTAAATGTTTTGAAAAAATTCATAACAACAAATTATCCAGCAAATTAGTAATTGCAAATTTGTATTTATGAAAAAAAATTTTAGATTTTTTGACAATAGACAAAAATATTTACTTTTCGTTACAACAACTAACGAAAAGAACAAAATTGCTGATGCGTTAAAACCTATTGTTCAAAAATTAAAACCAAAATTTCCAGCATTAAAAATATTTGATGCAGGTATGGGTGATGGGTCATTATTGATGAATGTGATGAGACAATGTCATCAGAAAATGCCTCAAATTCCCCTACTAGTAAGTACAAAGGAAATAAGCATGGAAGATGTTAGATTAGGACTTGAAAAACTTCCAGATCGATTTGTCGAACATAAAAATACAGTATTTGTTATCTCAAATCTAAATTATATTGAATCAACATCACTCAAATCAAATGACAAAAATAAACAAAAAAAAATGAATTGGAAAATAGTTAAACTTAAAGGAAATTCATCACTAGATTTTTCAAATCAATTAAGAAGACTAAATCAGGAATTTCTTAGTAAAAAATGGCAAATCGAGAGAAACCCTAAAAATGGAAATCCCACATACAAAGAGCCATCAGTAATTGTAATTTATAGAAAAGATCAGGAATTTTCATTGAAAAATGTTATTCCAAAAAAAAATAATGGAAAAAATAGTTATGACTTGATCATTGCATCTCAACCTTATAGATCAAGAATACCTGCAGAGAAAAAAGTAAAGTATGTTATCGATCCAATGATAAAATCATTAGATAAGAGAGGTAAATTAGTAGTAGTTCATGCATGTGGAAACGATCCTGGAAACAAAATTATAAAAAAAATCTGGCCAAAAGAAAAACCATTTCCATCTCTATACGGATCAATAATTAAATATATAAAAAATAATACTGAAAAAGAAATTTTAAAAAAATTAAAATTTAATAAAAAACAAACGATAAAATATGTTTTGAGAGCATTACCAAATGAAATTAGCGGAGGTATTGCTACATCATTAATATTTTCAGCATGGAATGCTGCAGTATATGTTAATCAGATATCAGATGAGCAAATAATGAATGCTGAAAGGAAAAAATATTACCAAAAAGTTGTAAAAGATATAGTCAATAAAAACAAAGGATTATATTTTAACAATGAGTTATTTGTAATTGAAAAGAAATAATCAACTAAACCTATTTTTGTATAAAAAATACAATGATGATGTTATTAGTAATATTGAACTAAACTGATGCAAAGAAGCTGTTAAAATACTG
>CACJGL010000008.1 GCA_902592965.1 uncultured Pelagibacteraceae bacterium | reverse complement strand
TATCAGCTAGAGGAGCATAAATTTCCATAGTTTCTTTAGCAATTCTTTTTCTTTTTTCCTCTTTATCAATAGCCTTCAAAGTTCGCATATTATGCAAACGATCTGCAAGCTTCACAAGAAGGACCCTGATATCTTTAGAAGTTGCCAGTATAAGTTTTCTAAAATTTTCAGCTTTTGAATTAGAAATAGCTTGATTTTCAAAAACTGAAATTTTTGTAACTCCATCAACCAAATCAGCAACTTCTTTTCCAAATTGTTCTTCTATAGTTTTGTAAGTTGCATAAGTATCTTCTAAAGTATCGTGAAGTAAACCAGTTGCTATCGTTGCACTATCCAACTTAAGTTCGGTTAAAATATTTGCAACAGCAACGGGATGAATGACGTAGGGATCTCCAGATTGTCGTTTTTGATCTTTATGAACTTTTACCGCAAAATCATATGCTTTACTTAAAGTTTCCGGGTTAAGAAACTTATTATATGATTTAACCTTATTTATTAATTCGTCAGAATTTAGCATTTGTTTATTATATCACTTATTTAGATAACTTTAATACTTCTTAAATTATTTTTTTTTAAAGAAGATAAGAGTTTTACTATATTTTTTTTTGATTTTGGGTGAGACCAATTCTTACATATTTCAAACAATGGCAAAAGTACAAAGTTTCTATTATGCATTCTTGGGTGCGGTATCTTTAAATTGATCAATTTTTTATTTGATTTAGTTATCTTTCTATTAAAGTCTAATATATCAATATCACAATTTCTTGGATGATTTTGAGGAGCTATTTTTCTGCCTAATTTTTTTTCTATATACTTAATTATTTTAAACAGCTCAAATTGATTTAATTTTGTTTTTATCAGTAATACAGCATTAATAAATTTTGGAAAACTTGGATCTGGCCATGACTCAGTTTCATAATAACTAGATGTTTTGATAATTTTAATATCATGAGTTTCCAATAAATATTTAGATTTTTCTAAAAAATGTATTCTATTTCCTAAATTAGAACCTATTGATAGATATACATAATTAACTTGAGCGTCTGAAATATCTCGCTTTTTCACGGTTCCAATCTTTAGTTTTTTTAGTTTGTCGCTTATCGTATTGTTTTTTTCCCTTTGCAACAGCTATTTCAACTTTAGCTTTACCTTTTTTGAAATACATTTTAGTTGGAACTAAAGTCAGACCATCCTCATTCATTTTACCAATTAGTTTGTTAATTTCCTTTCTGTTAAATAATAATTTTCTTTCTGAGTAAGGATTGTGATTTGAATAACTGGCTTGTTTATATATGGGTATATGTGAATTAATTAAAAAAATTTCTCCTTCTTTTTCTACTGCGTATGACTCTGCAATATTTACTTTTCCGTCTCTTACAGATTTTATTTCAGAACCTTTTAGTACAATTCCTGCTTCTAAGATTTCCTTAAAGAAAAAATTAAAAGATGCTTTTCGATTTATTGTAATGATCTTGATGCCAGACGTAGATTTATCAGTCATCAATAAGTTTTGCTACTTTCAATGCTTTCACGACTTCCTTTTTTGTTTTTTCAGTTATTTTTACCAAAGGTAATCTCACAGCATCATCGCATAGACCAAGTAATTTAGCGGCATACTTAACTGGTGAAGGATTGCTTTCTATAAATAAATTTTTATGCAATGGTTGCAACATATCATCAAGTTGTTGAGCTTTTTTTAAATCATTCTCATTTGAAGATTTTGATAATTTTTGAAATTCAGAACATAATTTAGGAGCCACGTTTGCTGTAACACTAATTGTTCCAACGCCTCCACGTTTATTAAATTCAAAAGCATTATCATCGTTTCCAGTAAGTTGAATGAAATCATTACCCATTTTTTCTTTTTGTTGATCAACACGATTTAGATCACCAGTTGCATCTTTAACTCCAACTATATTTTTTAGTTCATATAATCTAGCCATTGTTTCAACGCTCATATCGATTACAGAACGGCTTGGAATATTATAAATTATAATTGGAATTCCACAGTTATCATTGATTGATTTATAATGTTGATATAATCCTTCTTGAGTGGGTTTATTATAATATGGTGTAACAACCAAAGCGCCATCCGCACCAGCTTTTTCAGCGTGTTTAGTTAATGATACCGCTTCTTCTGTAGAATTAGATCCTGTGCCAGCTATTATGGGAAGTTTACCGGTAGCTTCTTTTATACACAATTCAATTGTTCTCTCATGTTCATCATGTGATAATGTTGGTGACTCACCTGTTGTTCCAACTGGAACTAACCCATTTGTTCCATTTTCCAGATGATGATTTATTATTTTTATGTAACTTTCTTCGTCAAGCTTGTTATCTTTAAACGGCGTAATTAAAGCTACATTTGATCCTTTAAACATAATTATTTATAACATAAGTTGTTTGATTTAATAAAATGTATTTAAAATTATTAACAACAATTATCCTTTTTTTCTTATCGTTTCAATCTGCTTTTTCAAATGAAACTATACTTCCTATTAAAAAACCAGATTTAAATGAAAAAAATACAACAAAAAAAATAGCTGAAATCATTCCTCTACCAAAACCATCTAAAAAAGAAGATGAAATTCAAAAGGAAATTAAAATTACTACCACGGAGATATTTAAAAAAATTGATGGTGTAATAATTCCAAAAAATAAGCCTCTTATAGTTAAAGAAAAATTAAGAAAGATTAAAAAACAAAAATTTTATAGCGATAGAGATTTGAAATATGCAAAACAAGCTATTTCATTTATGGAGAAAAGTAATTGGAAGGATGCGAAAAAAGCCGCTAGTAAAGCAAGAGCAAAATCAATTTATGATTTTATTCAATGGAGACATCTACTTACAACCGGTAACAGGGCTACTTTTACAGAATATAAAGAGTTTATCGAAAGAGTAAAAGATTATCCAAGAATAGATAGAGTTCGTTACTTAGGAGAGCATAAAATAAACTCTAAAAATCACACAAAAAATGAAATTATACAGTGGTTCAATAAACACCCTCCTTTAAGTGGATTTGGAAAAATGATGTTAGGTGATGCTTTGTTATCAGAAAATAAAGAGACAGCTATAAATTTAATAAAAGAAGGATTTATAACAGCTGATTTAAGTAAAAATGATCTTATTTTTTTTAGAAAGAAATTTAAAAAATATTTGAACAGTAGTGATTATATTAAAAGAGCTGATTATTTAGCTTGGGAGAATAAATATTGGGACCTTAAAAGAATGTTAAGGTATCTACCAAAAGATTATCAACTTTTATATACAGCAAGGCAATTATTAATGAGCAGATCTTATGGTGTTGATAATGCTATATCGAATGTGCCTGCAAGTTTAAAAAAGGATGTAGGTTTAAATTATGATAGACTCAAATGGAGAAGGAAAAGAGGAAGAGTTGATAGTTCTTTAGAAATTTTACTAAGTATCAAAAATAATAAAGACTATATGGTTCGCCCAGATAAATGGTGGGTTGAAAGATCAATAATTGCGAGATCACTTATTTATAAGAAAAGATATGAGCAAGCTTATAAAATTACAAGTAAACATGGTCTATCAGAGGGTGCCGAATTAGCTGAAGCTGAATGGATGAGTGGATGGATTGCTTTAAGTTTCTTAAAAGACCCAATTTTAGCAAAAAGTCATTTTACTAAATTTTATAATAATGTTGGATATCCAATTAGTTTATCAAGAGGTGCTTATTGGCTTGGAAAAGCGAATTTAGCACTAAATAATGAGGAGGAAGCAGATAAATGGTTTAAAGAAGGTTCAAAATATCTAACAACCTATTATGGTCAATTATCTCATATGAAAATATATCCAAATAAAACTTTTGAACTTAAAGAAAGTACTCAAGTTGATAAAAATTATGCTGAAAGTTTTTACAAAAATAAATTAGTCGCAATAGTACATTTATTAGATGAAGTAAAAAAAGATAAATATACGAAACATATTTTAAGATTTCTTGCAAATGACAATGTTTCAGCAGGGAGTGAAATATTGGCAGCAAAACTAGCAACTGACATCTCTAGATTTGATTTTGCTATTCAGGTTTCTAAAATAGCATCTTATCAAAAAAGATTTCATAACAAATATAATTATCCAGTAATAAGCACTCCGAATAAAGTTGGATCAAGAAAAATACCAGAACAAGCTTTAATATTATCTATTATAAGACAAGAAAGTGAGTTTGATATATCAGCAAGAAGTAGAGTTGGAGCACAAGGTTTAATGCAGTTGATGCCTTATACCGCTAAGACAGTTGCTAAGCAGGCAAAAGTTTCTTATTCAAAATCTCGTTTAACAACAAGTCCTGAGTATAATATAAATTTAGGATCTTTTTATATTGCAGGTTTAATTCTTGATTATGATGGATCCTACCCTTTCGCTGTAGCAGCATATAATGCAGGACCAAAAAGAGTGAAGTATTGGAGAAAGATAAATAAAGATCCTCAAAAGAAACAAATCGATTATGTTGATTGGGTAGAACTTATTAAGTTTAAAGAGACCAGAAACTATGTTCAGAGGGTTATGGAGAATTACAATGTTTATAGATACATTTTGTCTCAAAAACCAATATTTTTAAAAGATTTTTTTAAAAATAATCCGCTCTATTAGTGGCGGAAGGAGAGGGATTCGAACCCTCGGTACACCTTTTCAAGCGTACGGCGGTTTAGCAAACCGCTGGTTTAAACCAGCTCACCCATCCTTCCACGATAATATGTGTAACTTGAAATCATTGAATATTCAATCATATTCAAGTAATTTCTCCAAAATATGAAAAACAAATATTCAGTATTCTCTCTAATAAAAAATGCTTTATCACAGCATGAGAATTGGCAACAAGCTTGGGGAAATCCAGAGCCAAAAAAAGAATACGAAGCTATTATTGTGGGTGGTGGTGGACACGGTTTAGCTACTGCTTATTATTTAGCAAAGAAACATAATTTAAAAAATATCGCAGTCTTAGAAAAAGGTTGGATTGGTGGTGGAAATACAGGGCGTAACACTACAATCATTAGATCAAATTATTTATGGGATGCTAGTGCTGGTTTATACGATCATGCGCTTAAACTATGGGAAAATTTATCTCAAGAGCTAAACTACAATGTAATGTTCAGTCAAAGAGGTGTAATGAATTTAGCTCACAATCTTCAAGATGTAAGAGATTTAAAAAGAAGAACACATGCCAATAGACTAAACGGTATTGATGCTGTTTGGTTAAATACTGAGGAAGTGAAAAAATTTTGCCCAATTATAAATACATCACCTGATATCAGATACCCTGTTTTGGGTGGAACGTTACAAAGAAGAGCAGGAACTGCAAGACATGATGCTGTTGCTTGGGGTTATGCAAGAGGCGCAAGCGAAATGGGCGTTGATATAATTCAAAACTGTGAAGTTAAAGGAATAAAGAGAAATGGAGATAGAGTTGAAGGATTAGAAACAACTAAAGGATTTATAAAAACTAATAAAATTGGAGTTGTTGCAGCAGGCCACTCAAGTGTAATTGCAAATATGGCTGGTTTAAAACTTCCTCTTGAGAGTAAACCATTACAAGCGTTGGTTTCAGAGCCAGTAAAACCAATTATTGATACTGTTGTAATGTCAAATGCAGTTCATGCTTATGTAAGTCAATCGGATAAAGGCGAATTAGTTATAGGTGCGGGAACAGATTCATACGTTTCATATACACAAAGAGGTAGTCATAATATTGTAGAAGAAACTTTAAAGGCTATTTTAGAGCTCTACCCTATTTTTAGTCGAATGAAGATGTTAAGACAATGGGGGGGAATTGTTGATATATGTCCAGATGCAAGTCCTATTATAAGTAAAACTAATATAAAAGGTTTATATTTTAATTGTGGTTGGGGTACCGGTGGTTTTAAAGCTACTCCAGGATCGGGAGATTTGTTTGCGCACACAATCGCAAATGATGAGCCACATAAATTAAATGCAGCATTTAATTTAAATAGATTTGTAAGCGGTGATCTTGTTGATGAACATGGTGCTGCAGCAGTTGCACATTAGTAATGTTTTTAATTAATTGTCCATTTTGTGGAGAGAGAGATCAAAGTGAATTTTCTTCAGGTGGTGAAGCTCATATAGTTAGACCAAAACAACCAACTGAACTTAGCGATGATGAATGGGCGGAATATTTATTTATGAGAAAAAATATTAAAGGTATTCAGTTTGAAAGATGGAATCATGCTCACGGATGCAGAAAATGGTTCAACGTCGTTAGAGACACATCGAATGATAAAATATTATCTGTTTATAAAATGGGTGAAAAACCTCCTGTTAATTATAAGTAATGGCCAATTATAGAATTCACAAAACTGAATATATTGACGAAACTAAAAGAGTTTCATTTAAATATGATGGCAAGACTTACTTTGGATATGAGGGTGATACCTTGGCATCTGCACTTTTGGCAAATGGTATTCATTTAGTCGGTAGAAGTTTTAAATATCACAGACCGAGGGGTATATTTTCTTGTGGAGCAGAAGAGCCTAATGCAATTTGTCAAATTGGTAGTAAAAAAGACCTAACAGAACCAAATGTAAGAGCAACTGAGTTAGAATTGTATGAAGGATTAGAAGCAAGTTCTCAAAATTGCTGGCCTAATGTAAAATTTGATATTGGGGGTATTAATAATTTTATATCACCGTTAATTCCTGCAGGCTTTTATTATAAAACATTTATGTGGCCAAAGAGTTTTTGGAAAAAAGTATATGAACCATTAATAAGATTATCTGCAGGTTTGGGAAAATCTCCTACGGAACCAGATCCTGATATCTATGATCACAAATATGTTCACTACGACGTATTGGTAATTGGTGGTGGAATTTCAGGTATTATTTCTGCAAAAATGGCAGCAAAAAATAATTTAAAAACTTTATTAGTAGATGACAAAAAAATACTAGGTGGTTCTACAATTTATCAAAATAATGAGTCTATAAAGATTGACGATAAATTATCAAGTGAATGGTTAAAAAATGAAATTCAAGAAATTAAAAAATTAAGTAATTTAACAATTAAGACAAGAACAAGTATTGCAGCTTATCATGGATACAATTTTCTTTTAGCTAAAGAAAATTTAACAGATCATTTACCAGAGGAAAAAAAGAAAAATAAGATTAGACAACGATTATGGAAAATAAGAGCAAAAAAAGTTGTAATTGCAACTGG
Organism: uncultured Pelagibacteraceae bacterium; assembly: GCA_902592965.1. Classification (GTDB taxonomy): domain Bacteria; phylum Pseudomonadota; class Alphaproteobacteria; order Pelagibacterales; family Pelagibacteraceae; genus Pelagibacter. The sequence goes on along the minus strand of CACJGL010000008.1, from coordinate 40,591 downwards.
ATCAATTGAAAGACCACTTGTATTCAATAATAATGATAGACCAGGAATATTATTATCTAATTCTATAAACAAATATTTGGATTATTACGGCGTTACCTGTGGAGAAAATATAATATTATTTACAAATAATGATAGTGCATACGAAACTTCAATTTCACTTCATAAAAAAGGTATAAAAAATATAATTGTTGATTTAAGAAAATCTGCTAGCTCTGAACTAATCAAACAAGCAGAAAGTCTAGGAATAAAAATCTACTTCAATCATGTTGTAACAAATACTTTTGGATACAGAAAAATAAATTCATTAGAAATCATGAAACTATCGGAAGATGGAAATACAACTGTAGGCAATAAAATTAGATTAAGTTGTGACTGTTTAGGAATGAGTGGTGGATGGACACCTATGGTGCATATGCATACTCAATCTGGAGGTAAATTAGATTTTAGAGATGAAGACCAAGTATTCTTACCAAAAGAAAATAGTGAAGATCAAATTTCTGTTGGTTCATGCAATGGAGATTTTGATTTAGAAATTATTATAGATAAAACAGTCAATAAAATTAATAAATTCTTAGATATAGATATTCAAGATTACCAGGATACAAATATTATTTGCTCTAAAGAAAATGATAAAAGAAATATATGGCTTTTACCAAATAAAATACCTTTAGGTAAAACAAAAAGCTTTATAGATTTTCAAAATGACTCAACTGCAAAAGATATTAAATTAGCTTTAAAAGAAGGCTTTAGATCAATTGAACATGTAAAAAGATATACAACGACTGGTATGGCAACAGATCAGGGAAAGTTATCTAATATGCATGCACTTGGGATTATAGCTGATACAGCTGGTGTAAAAATGGGTACATTAGGAACAACTACATTTAGGCCTCCATTCACACCATTAACTTTCGGAACACTAGTTGGAAGAAATGTTGGAAAATTTTTTGAAGTAGTAAGAAAAACATCTATGCATGAATGGCATGTGGAAAATAATGCAAAATTTGAAAATGTTGGTCAGTGGAAAAGACCCTGGTACTATCCAAAAAATGGAGAAAATATGTATGATGCTGTTCAAAGAGAAAGTAAAGCCGCACGTGACAGTGCAGGTATCTTAGATGCATCAACTCTCGGAAAAATTGATATCCAAGGGACAGATGCATCAGAATTTTTAAATCGAGTTTACACAAATGCGTGGTCAAAACTTGCAATTGGAAAATGTAGATATGGACTTATGTTAAACGAGGATGGTATGGTTTATGATGATGGTGTTACAACTAGAATATCCGAAAATCATTATCTAATGACAACCACCACCGGGGGAGCTGCAAATGTATTGAGTAAACTTGAAGATTATTTACAAACTGAGTGGCCAGAGTTAGATGTTTATTTAACATCAGTAACAGATCATTATTCTACAGCAAGTATTTGCGGCCCAAATTCAAAAAAAATTCTTAACAAACTTTTTCCAAATTTAGATTTAAGTGATGAAAACTTTCCTCATATGTCGTTTAAAGAAGAAAAACTTGAAAATATAAATTGTAGAATAATGAGAATAAGTTTTACGGGTGAACTGAGCTATGAGATTAATATAGAAGCAAAATATGGACATTCATTATGGAAAATGTGTATAGAAGCTGGAAAAGATTTTAATTTGACACCTTATGGAACTGAAACAATGCACCTCCTTAGAGCTGAAAAAGGTTTCATAATTGTTGGACAAGATACAGATGGCACGATGACTCCTTCAGACTTACAGATGGATTGGATTGTAAGTAAAAAGAAATATGACTTCATTGGTAAAAGATCTTTATATAGAAGTGATACTATTAGAGAAGATAGAAAGCAATTGGTAGGACTACTTACAGATGATCCAAAAGAAATTTTGGAAGAAGGTGCTCAAATAGTTTTAGACGTTAAATCAAAACCTATAGATATGCTAGGACATGTAACTTCCAGCTATTTTAGTCCAAACCTAAATAAATCAATTGCCCTGGCAGTAGTTAGGAGTGGAAAAACAATGAAAGGTCAAAAGTTAATTATTCCGATGGAAAACAAAAATATTAATGTGACTGTTTCTGATACAATTTTTTTAGATAAGGAGAATAAAAGACTAAATGCTTGACATCTTACATCCGAAAATTTTGAATATTAATAAAAACAACATCGATATTAATTTATCTGAAGAAAAAATTAAAATTAATATTAGGGGAAAAAATAAAGAATTTTTTACCAAAATAGGTAAAATACTCTCAATTATTTTACCTTCTGAATCAAATACCAGTTCATCAAATGAAAACTGCGATGTTTTGTGGCTAAGTCCGGATGAATGGATGATATATTTTGATGAAAATAAAAATACAAATATTTTTGATCAGCTTTACAAAGATATTTCGTCTTTAAATTTTGGATCAATTACTGATGTCTCTTCACAATTAATTTGCATAAATATAAAAGGGGGAAATATATTTGAATTATTATCATCAGGATCACCTTTTAATTTCGCAAAATTTAAAAATAATGTCGGTTCATCAACACAAACATTAGTAAATCATATAGACGTAATTCTTCACCATAAGTCAAAGAATAATGTTAATTTATTTGTAAGAAGATCGTTTTCAGAACACCTTTATGAATGGTTAGTTGATAGCTCTAATTTTATCTAATTTATAACTCAAATAAAAATAAGTATAACCAAGATACATCAAAGAGAAAATCCAATTGAATATTACCCATAACCAAAAAAATTCAGAAAAGTCAGAATTAAAATAAATAGCCGTATAAAATACGACAAATGGAAAAATTCCATTTCTGCAAATATTAGCAATTAATGCATTTTCAGCTTTTTTTAAAGCCATAAAAAAACCATTTGATAAAAAAAATATTGGATAAGCTGGCAGAACAAAGGCTGAAATCTCTAAATATAATTTTCCAAATTCAACAACCTCTAAATCTTTTGAAAATAATTTTGTTATTATTTCAGCACCAAAATAAATTATAAAAGAAGAAATAATCATTATAATGAAAGCATATTTTATTGCTTGAAAGTATGTTTCTTTAATTCTTAAAATATTTCGTGCACCAAAATTTTGAGCAATAATTGTAATAATTGCTGTATTTATTCCTAAGATTGGTAATAAAACTACTTGTTCTATTTTGGTACCAGCCCCATAACCAGCTGCCGCATATTCTCCTGATAAACCAGCATATTTGAATACAATAGCAGAAGCAATTGAATAACCGCAAATTGAAATTATTATTGGCATAGATTGAAAAAAAATATTTTTTAAAAAAAAAAATTTAGGAACAAAATAAGAAATAAGTATGTTTTTAAATAAATTACTTTTTAAAACTTTTATTAATATAATTAAAAAAGCGACTGTTTGAGCAATTAGAGTTGCTATTGCAATACCCTTCATACCCAAAGCTGGTATGAAATAAAATCCAAATATTAAAATTGGATTTAACAATATGTTTAAAAAAAAAGATAATATTAAAGCATTTCTATAAGTTTTCGTATCGCCTTCTGCATGAAGTAATGAATTTAATGCAACAACTAAAATAAAAATAAACGAACCAAGGAAAATGATATCTGTATATTGTAAGCCAAGATTAATTACCTCGTTAGTCGAACCCATTATTGAAAAAAGGTCTGATGCATAATTTAAACCAATAAAAGTAATCAACAGAATTATCAAAAAAGAAAAGAAAATTAATTGGCAGAAATAAATTGAAGCATTTTTATTATTTTTTTCTCCAATGCTATTACCTATCAGTGATGTACCTGCAACTGTGATACCAATAGATGAGGCAATAATAATAAAATAAATTGGAAAAGATTTTGTTAAAGCTGACAAAGCTTCAGGTGATATTTTTCCTGCAAAATATGTATCAGCAATATTATATAACGTTTGAAAGAGTGTACCTACAGATGCAGGTATCGCTAATTTTTTAATTAATTCTTTGATTTCATCACTTAATATATTCATGATATTATTTTTTTGAATTTATCATTTGATTGTGCCTCATTGTGAAACGTTTTATTTGATCAATTGTCAATTTATCAAAACAATTTGGACATGATAGGCCTACTTTATACTTTTTTGATTTGGTTAGTTTTTTATGCAATGGCATTCTACAACCACCACAAACAGTATAATTTCCAATTTCTAGGTTTTTTTTAATAGTAACTCTTTTATCAAAAACAAAACATTCACCATTCCACTTACTTTTTTTTGGATCAGTTTTGTTAAGATAATTTAAGATACCACCCTTAAGCATATAAACATTTTTAAAACCTTTATTATTAAGATAATTAGAAGCTTTTTCACACCTGATACCTCCGGTGCAAAACATCCCTATTGATTCATCTTTATTAAATTTTGATAAATAATTTTTAAAATCTCTAAAATTTTTAGTTTCTGGATTAAGAGCATTTTTAAATGTACCAATCTTATATTCAAAAGGTTTTCTGGCATCAATCAGTTTAATATTTTTTTTAGATATAAATTCGTCCCATTTTTTAGGTGATAAATATTTCTTATTAAAAAAATTTTTAAAATTAATTTTTTCATTAATTGGAACTACTTCATCTTTTATTTTAACTTTATTTTTTGAGTATGGTAATATTTTTGAGTTAAATTTATTTTGAATATCAAATCTATCAATTGATAAGATATTCTTTATTTTTGTAATTGTAAGTTTAATTTTTTTATGACTACCTGATATTGTACCATTAATTCCTTCAGGAGATAATATTATAAGACCTTTAATATCAAGCTTATTAGTTTCTTTTAAAATATTTTTTTTAATAAGTTTTAATTTATTAAGTTTTGATATTTTATAAAAAGATAGGATTTCAAACATAATTACCAACAAACTGTAAAACCATCACCAATTGGTAAAATATACTTATTAATAGGTGATTTTTTTATGTATTTATTAAATTCTCTTAATTTTATAGTTAATTTGTCTTTTATCTTTGGATTTGCAACATCTCCTTTCCAAAGTGTATTATCAATTAAAATTATACCCTTTTTGCTTTTTAATTTAAGAGACTGATTAAAATAATTTATATAATTTTCTTTATCTGCATCAATTAATATCACATCATATTTTTCCTTTTTCTTAATTAGATTTTCAAGAGCAATTTTTCCATTTTCACAAAAAAGATTTATTTTTTTATCTTGCTTTGCTTCTTTAAAAAACTTAATTGCCTCATTGTTAGTTTTTAAATTTTTATCTATACCAATTAATTTGCAATTCTTAGGTAATGCAAGTGCAGCAGATAAAATGCTGTAACCTGTAAAAGTGCCAATTTCTAAATATGATTTATAGTTATTAATTTTTATGATAAATTGTATGAAGTTAGCTTGTAGAATTGAAATTTGTAATTTTTTAATATGACCAAGTTTTTCGTTATATTTTAATAATTTTTTTTGTACTTTGTGAAGATTATTTGTATGTGAAAAAATATAATTGATCATATTTTGATCAATTATGAAATTTTTATCCATTCAACTTTTCTTTTAATATTTTGTTTATTAATTGGGGATTGCCTTTTCCTTTACTTTCTTTCATGGCTTGACCAACAAAAAAACCAAATAATTTATCTTTACCAGATTTATATTCAGCAACCTTATCTGAATTATTTTCAATAACTTTATTTATCAATTCCTCTATCACTTTTGGATCGCTTTCTTGTTTTAAACCTTTTTCTTTTACTATTATTAATGGATCTTGATCTCCATCTATCATTTGTTCAAAAACTGTTTTAGCTATTTTTCCTGATATGGTTCCATCTTTTATAAGGTTTATAAGTTTTGATAGATTTTTAGCACTAACTGGGCTTTGAGATATTTCTAAATTTTTTTCATTTAAAACTGCAAATAATTCACCTGTAATCCAGTTTGTTGCTAATTTAACATCTGAATTTTTTATAACTTCTTCAAAGAAATTTGATGTTTCAATATCAGATACCAAAATTGTTGCTTCATATGGTGAAAGATTAAATTTATCTATAAATCTTTTTTTCTTTTCATCTGGTAATTCAGGTATATCTGATTTTATTTTTTCAATTAACTCTTGGCTTATTTCAAGCGGTAATAGATCTGGATCAGGAAAATATCTGTAATCATGCGCATCTTCTTTTGATCTCATAGATCTTGTCTCATTTCTTTTAGTGTCAAAAAGTCTTGTCTCTTGATCTATTTCCTTCCCCTCCACTAATAAATCTATTTGTCTATTTGCTTCGGATATTATTGCCATTTGCATAAATTTTATTGAATTAACATTTTTAATTTCACACCTGGTGCCGAATTCAGTCTCCCCTTTTAATCTTACTGATACATTAACATCTGCCCTCAAAGAACCTTCTTGCATATTGCCATCACATGTTCCTAAATATCTCATTATCGATCTTAATTTTTTTATATAAACGTTGACTTCATCTGGAGATCTTAAATCAGGCTTACTTACTATTTCCATTAAAGCCACTCCAGATCTATTTAAATCAACTAATGTATTATTTGGATCAATATCATGAATACTTTTACCTGCATCTTGCTCTAAGTGTAATCTTTCAATTCCAATTTCTTTTTGACCATTCGGCATATCCAAAATTACTTTTCCTTCACCGACAATTGGATATTTGTATTGAGAGATTTGATATCCTTGGGGTAAATCTGCATAAAAATAATTTTTTCTATCAAAGACAGATTTTTTATTTATTTTAGCTTTAAGTCCTATTCCAGTTTTAATTGCTTGTTCAATACAAAATTCATTTATAACTGGTAACATTCCTGGAAATGCTGCATCTACGAGACTAACTTGTGTGTTTGGTTCTGCACCAAATTTTGTTGATGATTGAGAGAAAAGTTTTGACTCTGAAGTAACTTGAGCGTGCACTTCTAAACCAATTATTACTTCATATTGTTTATTTTCTCTCTCAATAAGATATTCACTATTTTTACTCACTTAACCACCAATCTGAAATATCATTTTTAAAATTAATCTTATCTTCTAATGCATAAGAAATATTAAGTATATTTTGCTCATCAAAAGGTTTTCCAATTACTTGAAGGCCTAAAGGATAATTATTTTTATCTTTACCAGCTGGTATAGAAATACCTGGTAAGCCTGCTAAATTTATTGGAACTGTAAATATATCATTTAAATACATTGATACTGGGTCATTTGCTTTTTCACCAATTTTAAATGCTGAGCTTGGAGTAGATGGAGTTAATATTGCATCAACTTTAGAAAACGCATTATCAAAATCTTTTTTTATTAATTGTCTAACTTTCTGCGCTTTTAGATAATAGGCATCATAGTATCCAGAAGATAAAACATAAGTTCCAATCATAATTCTTCTTTTAACTTCGTCACCAAAACCTTCAGATCTAGTTTTTTCGTACATTTCTATTAAATTTTGACCAGGAGATCTAAAACCATATTTAACACCATCATATCTAGCTAGATTTGATGATGCTTCAGCTGGTGCAACAATGTAATAAGTTGGTAATGCGTAATTAGTATGTGGAAGCGAAATATCGATAATTTCCGCTCCGCAATCTTTTGCATATGAGATACCATTTTGCCATAGCTGTTCAATTTCGACAGGCATATTGTCAACTCTATATTCTTTAGGGATACCAATTTTCTTTCCTTTAATATCTTTTGATAGTTCTTTCGAATAATTATTTCTTTTGAAATCAATTGAAGTTGAATCTTTTTGATCAAATGAGGAGATCACCTCTAAAAGCATAGAACAGTCTCTTACATTTTTCGTCATAGGTCCAGCTTGGTCTAAAGATGAAGCAAATGCTACAATTCCATAACGAGAACAACTTCCATATGTAGGTTTAAGTCCAACAGTTCCTGTAAATGATGCTGGTTGACGAATAGATCCACCTGTATCTGTTCCAATGGTAACTGGAGTTAAATTTGCAGCGACAGCTGCAGAAGAACCTCCTGAAGATCCACCAGGGACTAAATTTTCTCCTACCGGATTTTGAACATTTCCAAAAAAACTAGTTTCATTTGAAGAGCCCATAGCAAATTCATCACAATTAAGTTTACCAAGAAGTATTGCACCTTGACTCCACAAATTTTGAGTAACTGTAGACTCATATGTAGGAACGAAGTTATTTAATATTTTGCTACCTGCTGTTGTTCTAACTCCATTTGTACAAAATAAATCTTTAACAGCAATAGGAATACCTGGTAGTTTAAAATCTAAATTAGGATTAGAGTCAAATTTCTTTGATTGATCTATTGCTTTTTCAAAATTATCTGTAACATAAACATTTAATTTTTTCGATTTTTCAGCGCGGTTTATAAATGCTTTTGTAATTTCCTCTGAAGATAGTTTTTTTTCTTTTATATTCGATATTAATTCGAATAAACTTTGACTTGTTATATCTGACATTATTCAACAACCTTTGGTACAACAAAAAAATCTTTATTTTCTTCAGGTGAGTTTTTTAAAATTTTTTCTCTGATATTTTCTGATTTAATTTCATCTTTTCTAAATCTTAGGGTGGTCTCAGCAATTGATGTTAAAGCTTGAACATTATCAGTATTTAATTCATTTAATTTTTCTATAAATTCAAATATATTATTTAAGTCGCCCTGTAATTTGTTAGCTTTTTCATCATCAACAGAAATTCTTGCTAATTTCGAAATGTGCTTTACTGTTTTAAGATCTATACTCATATGGTAAAAATATTGCCGCAAACTATCACTTAAGTAAATAATATACAATATGATCACAATTGAGGAATTTAAAAAGAAACAGCTAAATACATCTAGATTAATTGGTCTTGATTTAGGTTCAAAGAGAATTGGTGTAGCTATATGTGATGAAAATCAAAAAATTGCCACACCGCTTAAAACAATAAACAAATCCAAATTTGAAGATCTTATCAATGAATTAGAGGATATTATTAAGGAAAATAATATTAAAGGAATAATTATTGGCAATCCAATTAATATGGATGGTAGCTTAGGTAAATCCTCTCAATCAGTAAATGATGTGTCAAAAGCAATATCAAAAGAAATTGATATTCCAATAAGTCTTTGGGATGAAAGATTATCAACAGTTGGAGCGTTTAAATTAACCGAAAATTTAGGTATTAACGTAACTAAAAGAGAAAAAAATATAGATAAAAATGCTGCTGCATTTATCTTACAGGGTGCCATAGATTTTATTAATAATTAATACTTGCATTAATCAACCTTTGTGGCTATAGAGTTGGTTTTAATGGCAACTAAAACCAAAGCTATTAAAATTTCTCAAAAACATCTCCTAGGTATTCAAGATTTATCAATAAATGATGTTAATTTAATCTTAAAAGAAGCTGAAAAATTTATTGAATTAAACAAAAGCAAAAATAAAAAATTAGATTTACTTAAAGGCAAAACTCAAATTAACCTCTTTTTTGAACCATCAACAAGAACACAAAGCTCATTTGAACTAGCAGGAAAAAGATTAGGTGCAGATGTTATGTCAATGAATATAACAAACTCAGCAATTAAAAAAGGTGAAACGCTAATAGACACTGCAATGACATTAAATGCAATGCATCCTGATATAATAGTTATTAGACATCAAGATTCAGGAGCTTGTAATCTTTTATCTCAAAAAGTTAATTGTGCTGTTTTAAATGCTGGAGATGGAAGGAGAGAGCACCCTACCCAAGCATTACTTGATGCATTAACTATATTGAATAGGAAAAAAAAAATTCAAGGATTAAAGGTTGCAATTTGTGGAGATATTCTACATTCAAGAGTAGCAAGATCTAATATTTACTTGCTAAACATGTTGGGTGCCGAAGTTAATATTGTAGCTCCTTCAAACCTTTTACCAAAAGATATAGAAAAATTTGGGGTTAATATTTTTTCAAATATGAAGAAAGGTGTAAAAGATTGCGACATAGTAATGATGCTTAGACTTCAAAATGAAAGAATGAGTAGTTCATTCCTGTCATCTAATAGAGAGTATTATGAATACTATGGACTAACACAGGATAAATTAGAATATGCAAAATCAGATTCAATTATTATGCACCCTGGTCCAATGAACCGCGGTATTGAAATTGATACAAAACTAGCTGATGACACCAATATGAGTGTTGTAAAAGAGCAAGTTGAATTAGGTGTTGCGATAAGAATGGCATGTTTAAAAATTTTTTGTGAATGATGAAAAAAAAATACTTTATTAACGCAAATATAATTGATCCTCATAACAACATAAGTGAGATAGGAGGATTAATAATAGGTGAAGATGGAAAAATTGAAGGTGTTGGAAAAAAGGTAAATAAAAACAACATTCCTAGTAGAGAAAAAGTTATTGATTTAAAAGAGAATTATATTTTCCCAGGTATAGTTGATATGAGAGTATTTGTGGGTGAACCAGGTTATGAATATAAAGAAAATTTCAGAACTTTGAGCAATGCTGCATTATCCGGGGGAGTAACCTCAGTTGTAACAATGCCTAATACTGATCCAATAATCGACAACGTTTCAATAGTAGATTTTTTAAAAAGACGAGGCAGAGATAAATCAAAAATAAATATATTTCCCACAGCATCTTTAACAAAGGGTACTGAAGGTACAAATATGACAGAGTTTGGTCTTCTGCAAAGTAAAGGGATAATAGCATTTACAGATGGAATTAGAACAATTCAGAATACAAGAGTTATGTCCAGAATAATGAATTCAGCAAAAGATTTGGGATCTTTAATAATGCAACATGCTGAAGATCAAGAATTAGCTGAAAATGGCATGATAAATGATGGAATAATTTCGACAAAACTTGGTTTGCAAGGCATCCCAGAAATAGCTGAACTAATAATTATAGAGAGAGATTTAACATTATTAGAAGAATATAATTGTCGTTATCACATTTCTCAGATTTCATCAGGACAAGCAGTTGAAATTATCAGAGATAGAAAAGATAAAGTAAGATTTTCCTGTGGGGTATCAATAAATAATTTATCTTTAAATGAAAATGATATTGGTGACTTTAGAACTTTTTTAAAATTGTCTCCGCCACTCAGGACTGAAGACGATAGATTAAGTTTAGTGCAAGGATTAAATGATGGTACAATCGATGTAATAGTTTCAGATCACAAACCTGAAGATGAAGAGCAAAAAAGATTAACATTTGCTCAAGCGGCAACAGGAGCAACTGGTATTGAAACGTTATTATCCTTGTCATTAGAATTATATCACAATGGATCTGTAAAACTTGAAAAAATTATTGCTGCATTAACCTCCAATCCAGCAAAAATTTTGAAAATTAATAAAGGCAATTTATCTGTAGGTAATGATGCAGATTTCTGTATTGTGGATATAAATAAACCTTGGATAGTAAAGCAAGAAAATTTAGTTTCTAAATCAAAAAATACGTCAATTGAAAATAAGAGATTACAAGGAAAAGTAACCAATACATTCGTAAAAGGACAAGAGCTTTACAATATTTAAATGGAAATATTTATTTTATCACTTTTATCATATTTATTAGGTTCTATTCCTTCTGGTTTTTTATTAACAAAAATTTTTTTAAAAAAAGACGTAAGAGAAATAGGATCGGGTAATATAGGCGCCACCAATGTTTTAAGAACTGGCAATAAATTTTTAGGTTACTCAACTTTATTACTAGACATTTTAAAAGCGGTTTTGCCAATAATTTATGTTAAGTTAAATTATCCAGAATTTATTTACATTTGTTCTTTATCTGTTTTTTTAGGACATGTTTTTCCAATATGGTTAAAATTTAAAGGTGGTAAGGGTGTTGCAACATACGTTGGAATGTTGATTATTTTAAATTATTTTTTGGGTATTGTTTTTGGTATTGTTTGGGTAATTACATATTTAATTTCTAAATACTCATCATTAGGATCAATTCTTGGATCATTAAGTGTTCCTATTTTTATATTTTTTTATAGTAATGATAACATTATGTTTTACTTCATAATGTTTATTTTAATTTTTTACACTCATAGAGAAAACGTTAAACGCTTGATAAATAAAGAGGAAACTAAGACAAAAATTTAATAATTTGACAGTTTAACTGTTTTAAGTACGTTCTCTAAATATGAATCTAGTAATTGTTGAAAGTCCAGCAAAAGCAAAAACAATTAATAAATATTTAGGATCAGATTATACAGTTCTTGCAAGCTATGGACATATAAGAGATCTGCCTTCGAAAAATGGTTCTGTTGATCCTGAAAATGATTTTAAAATGATTTGGGAAGTAGATAGTTTTTCAAAAAAATATTTAAAAGAAATTACAGATAGTGCTAAAGATTCAAAAAAAATTATTCTAGCTACTGACCCTGACAGAGAAGGTGAAGCAATAGCTTGGCATGTAAAAGAGTTTCTTGAAGAAAAAAAATTATTAAAAGATAAAGAAGTTGAAAGAGTTGTTTTCAACGAAATAACAAAAAAAGCAGTTACAAATGGAATAGATAATCCGAGAAAAATAGAGCCACATTTAGTTGATGCTTATATGGCAAGAAGAGCTCTAGATTATCTAGTAGGTTTTAATATCTCCCCCATTCTATGGACAAAATTACCAGGTTCTAAATCTGCTGGTCGAGTTCAGTCTGTAGCTCTAAGACTTTTAACCGAAAGAGAACAGGAAATAGAAGTTTTTCAACCAAAAGAATTTTGGACTTTAAATATAATTTTTAAAAATAACAAAAATGAAAAAATAAATACAACTATTGCACAATTAGATGGAAATAAGGTTGAGAAATTTTCATTTAAAAACAAACAAGATATTAACGACGCTTTATCAAAAATAAAAAATAAAAAATATAACATAACAGATATAAGTTCAAAAACTTATAACAGAAATCCATCAGGACCTTTTACTACATCAACATTACAACAAACAGCATCGAGTAAACTTGGTTTTGGAGCATCAAGGACAATGCAAATTGCTCAAAGACTATATCAAGGAATTGATATTGAAGGTGAAACCGTAGGATTAATTACTTATATGAGAACAGATGGAACTAATATTTCAAAAGATGCGATAACATCTTTCAGAGATTTTATAATGCAGAATTATGGTGATAAATATTTACCAGAACAACCTCTAAATTATAGTGGCAAAAAAGCAAAGAATGCTCAAGAAGCTCACGAAGCTATACGTCCAACAGAAATTATTCGAAAACCAGAAGATATGAAAAAATACTTAAGTACTGATCAATATAAACTTTATAATTTAATATGGTCTAGATCTTTATCATCACAAATGCAGTCAGCAAAATTTGATAGAAAAACTATTACCATCAACTCAGATGATGATAAAAATATATTCAAAGCTAGTGGTTCAACATTAAAATTTGATGGCTTCCTTAAATTATATAAGATCGATGAAGATGATGATGACAATGAAAATATTTTGCCAGATGTTGAAAAAGGTGATGTAATGTTTGAAGATCATATTGATGAACAGCACTATACACAACCACCACCTAGATATTCAGAGGCAAGTCTAGTTAAAAAATTAGAGGAGCTAGGAATTGGAAGACCATCTACTTATGCAAGTATTATTTCAGTAATAGCTAATAGAGGTTATGCTGACATAAATAATAAAAGATTTTTCCCAACTGATAGAGGTAAATTACTTTCTGCTTTTTTAGAAAAATTATTTACCAAATATGTTGATTATGATTTTACTGCAAAATTAGAAGATCAATTAGACGATATAACATCAGGTAAAGAAAATTGGATAAAAGTTTTAGAGAACTTTTGGAAAGACTTTAATTCTAATGTTTCAGGTGTGAAAGAAAAAAGAACCAGAGAAGTATTAGACCTATTAAATGAAAGTCTTGGATCACTTATATTTGAGGTCGATAAAGATGGAAATATTGATAGAAAATGTAAACTTTGTGAAGCTGGGCAATTAAGTTTAAAAAATAGTTTTAGAGGTGGTGCTTTTATCGGATGTTCAAATTATCCAGAATGCAAATTTACAAGACCACTATCAAAATCCAAAGCAGCACAACAATTGACACTAGCAGAACCTAAATTCATTGGAAAAAATGATAAAGGTAAAGATATTTTTCTTAAAAATGGAAGATTTGGTCCATATTTGCAATTTGAAAAAGAAATCATAGAGGAAGATGAAAAAACTAAAAAGAAAAAAAGAAAATTAAAGAAAGAAGAAAATAATTTAAAAAATGTTTCTATTCCTAAAGGAATTGAGATTGAAAATATTGATTTAGAAAAGGCAAAATACTTATGCTCATTACCATTAAGTTTAGGTAAAAATCCTGAAAATGATAAGGATATTACTGTGAATGTTGGAAGATTTGGTCCTTACCTTAAATGTGAAAATAAATCTGCTAGACTAGAAAATGTAGATGAATTATTCACAATTGGATTAAATAGAGCTGTTACATTAATTGCTGAAGCTAAACCAGGAAGAATTTCATCATCTATGATCAAAGATTTAGGAGAGCACCCTGAAGATAAAAAGCCAGTTAGAGTCATGAAAGGTCAGTATGGTCCTTACATTAAATACAAATCGTTAAATGCGACTATACCTGAAGAAAAAGATCCTGTTGAATTAACAATGGAAGAAGCATTAATTTTAATTGAGAAAAGAAAAGAATACGATAGAAATAAAAAGAAAAAGAAAGGCAAATAATGTCGGCAGATGAAAACTTAAAGAATTTAAATATTAAATTACCAAAAGCTAATGATCCTGTTGGATCTTATGCTGCTACAAGAATATCTGGAAATTTACTATACATATCTGGTCAAATATCAATTGATGAGAATGGAAATTTAATTAAGGGAAAACTCGGAAAAGATTATAATACTGAACAAGGTTATGAGGCGGCTAAAAGATGTGCATTAAGCATAATATCTCAAGCAAAAAAAGCATGTGGTGATGATTTATCCAAAATTAAATCATGTTTGAAACTTACTGGATATGTTAATTCTACTGATGATTTTACTGAGCAGCCAAAAGTCATAAATGGAGCCTCAGATCTAATAAAAAGCATATTTGGTGAAGCTGGCTCACACGCAAGAGCTGCGGTCAGCACTAATAGCCTTCCATTGGGTGTTGCAGTTGAAGTTGACGCAATATTTGATCTTAATTAATTATCTACCAATACTAAAATAATTTATTTTATTTTTTTTCATTTCAGAAGTCGAGTAAAGATTTCTCAAATCAAAAACTTTAAAATTTCTTTTTTTTGTAATTTTTTTAAAGTTGAGTTGCTTAAATTCATTCCATTCTGTATGAATAATTATTAAATCTGCATTTTTACAAGCATCTTGTATATTTTCAAAAAAGTTTATATTTTTAGATTTTAATTCATTTTTCTTGCCAGTTGGTTCGTAATAATTTATATGTGCACCCTTCCTTGTCAAAGATGGTATCATTTTTAATGAAGAGGACTCTCTCATGTCATCAGTACCTGGTTTAAAGGTAACACCCAAAAATGTAATATTTTTATTTTTAATTTTGTTATTCATTATTTTGCTAATTTTATTTAATAATAAATTAGTTCTTTTATCATTTGAATTAATTACTGATTTTACAACTGAAAGATTTATATTAAACATTCTACCAGTTGAAACGAGTGCCCTTGTATCCTTTGGAAAACACGATCCACCATAGGCTGGGCCAGAGCGTAGAAATCTGCTCCCAATCCTTTCATCTAAACCCATGCCAATTGCAACTTCTTTAACATCTATGTTTGATTTTTCACATAAATTGGCTATTTCATTAATAAATGTAATTTTAGTTGCTAAAAAAGCGTTTGATGCATATTTAATTAGTTCTGCTGATCGTCTTGAAGTATGAAAATATCTTCCACCCTTCTTAATTAAAGGTAGATATAATTTTTTCATAATTTTATTTGCTTTATTGCTGCTAGTACCGACAACAACTCTATCTGGGAATTGAAAATCTCTAATAGCCTCACCTTCTCTTAAAAATTCAGGATTGGATACAACTTCAAACTTATTTTTATTTTTATTTGATTTTAAGATTTTTGTTATTTTATCACCTGTGGTTACTGGAACTGTAGATTTAGTAACTATTATTTTATACCTATTTAGATTAGATTTTATACTTTTGGTAACATTAAATACATATTTCAAATCAGCTTTGTTATTTTTGGTAGGAGTTCCAACGCAAATAAATATGATATCTGATTTTTTTATTGAGCTAGAAATATCTGTTGTAAAAAAAAGTCTTTTTTTTTTTAAATTTCTTACAACCAATTCTTGAAGACCAGGTTCATATATTGGTACTATTCCTTTCTTTAATTTTTCTATAGTTTCTCTGTTAATATCAACACATGTAACTGTATTACCTAAGTCAGAAAAACAAGCCCCACTAACTAAACCAACATAACCAGATCCTATAATGCAAATTTTCATAGCTTAGAAATTTCAATTCCAGATTTAATATAACCTTTCATAGATCCACAATCTAAATAATTACCTGCAAATTTATGTCCAATAAATAAATATTGATCTAATATCATTCGTCTTATTGCATCTGTAATATGTATTTCACCACCTTTACCTTTTTTTTGATTTTTTAGATAATGAAAAATTTTCTTTGATAATATATATCTACCTATTACTGCGTTATTTGAAGGTGCATCTTTGGTATTAGGTTTTTCAATTACATCTGCAATTTTAAAATTTAATTTGTTAATATTTTTTTCAATTGAATAAATTCCCCAACGATCTACATTATTTTTTTTAACTTTCATACTTGCCATTACAGATCCTTTTAATTTTTTATGAATTTTTATCATATCTTTTGAACAATTCTTTTTCATAATTAAATCATCGGGTAACAGCATTAAAAAATAATTATTTTTTATGAACTTTTTTGTTTTGAGTACAGCATCACCAGTTCCCATGGGTTTATTTTGATAAACAAATTTGATTTTTTTTCTAAAAAAAAGAATTTTTTTATACTCTTTAATTATTCTGGGATCTTTCTTTTTTCTTATAATTGATTTGTAAAAATTATCATTATTGAAATATTTTTTTATCATCTCTTTTTTTTTTGAAATAATAAAAATTATTTCACTTACACCAGCCTCAATACATTCATCTAAAATATACTCAATACCTGGTTTTCCATTTATTGGAAGCAGTTCTTTAGGAAAAACACTTGTCAAAGGTAGCAAACGTGTACCCAAACCAGCAAGAGGAATAATAGCTTGTTTAATCATTAAGATGTTTTACTTATAATCATATTTGTTAAAAATGAAAATTTTAAAAAATATTTTTGAACTAAATAAGGCAGTAAAAAATTACAAAAATGTCGGATTTGTACCTACAATGGGGGGAATTCATAAAGGCCACGTATCTTTAATAAAAATTTCACAAAAAAATAACAAAGAAACGATAGTAAGTATTTTTGTCAATCCAACACAATTTAATCAAAAAAAAGATTTTAAGAATTATCCTAGAAACATAAGAAAAGATATTTCGATTTTAAAAAAACTAAAAGTTAATTATTTGTTTTTACCCGAGGTCAATGAAATATATAAAAATAGAATGAAGAATTTTAAACTTAATAAATCTGATAAAATTTTATGTGCCAAATATAGAAAAGGTCATTTTGAAGGTGTATTAAACGTTATGAATAGATTGTTATCTATTGTGAAATCTAAGTGTGTTTATATGGGTGAAAAAGATTTTCAACAATATATGTTAATTAAAAGAATATTAGGTAAAAAATATAAAATAAATATTGTTGGTTGTCCTACCATTCGAGAAAATAATAAAATTGCTTTATCCACAAGAAACAAATTGTTAAATAAATCATCTATAAAAAAAGCATCAAAAATAGCTATGAAGTTAGATAAATTAAAAAGATTATCAAAAACAAATAAATATGTGGATTTGTCAAAATATAAATATGAGCTTGAAAATAAATTTAAAATTAAAATTGATTATCTTGAATTTAGAGATGAAAAAAAAATGAAATTAAATAATTTTAAATCTAATTTTAGACTATTTATTGCCTATCATATTAATGGAGTAAGATTGATTGATAATTTTTGATTATAAAAAATAAGCTCCAACACCTAAGAAAGATACAAATCCAATTACATCTGTTATTGTTGTAACAAATACACTAGAAGAAATTGCAGGGTCAATTTTCATTTTATTTAATGTTACAGGGACTAGAATACCAAAAAGACCAGCAACTATCATAGTTAAAACCATTGAAATTGAAATTATTAGGGAGAGCTGAATATCATTAAACCATAGTTGAACTATCAAAGAACTTATAATTGCAAATATAACTCCATTTAAAACCCCAATGTTAAATTCTTTAATAATATTATTCATAAAATTATTTTTTGTTAAATCCTGTGTTGCTAAAGATCGCACTGTGACAGCTAATGTTTGCATTCCAGCATTACCACCCATTGAAGCAACAATTGGCATTAAAAAAGCTAGTACAACCATTTGTTCTATAGTGGCACCAAATAAACTAATGCAATAGGTTGCAAGAAAAGCAGTAAATAGGTTTAATAACAACCAATTAAATCTTCTCTTAGTTTTTGTTATTACTCCATCAGTTATTTCTTCATCACCTACTCCAGCTAATCTAAGAACATCCTCTTCAGCTTCTTCTTTTAATACAGTTAGAACATCATCATAAGCTATCATCCCTACTAATTTGTCAGACTTATCTACTACTGCAGCTGAACTCAAATTATAATTTTCAAATAAATTACCGACTTCCTCCCTATCCATATCAACTGGTATTAATGTTTGAGACTCAGCCATTATAGACATCATTTTTGTGTCTCTTGGTGTTCTTAATACTCTTGATGAAGGAACTGTACCAATAGGTTTGAATTCTTGATCAACTATAAATATTTCTAGAAATTCTTCAGGAAGTTCTTTATTTTCTCTTAGATAATCTATCGTTTGTCCTACAGACCAGTTACTTGGTATGGCTGTAAATTCACGCTGCATTAATCTAGCAGCAGAGTCTTCTGGATAACTTAAGCTTTCAAGTAATGCAAATCGGTCTTTTGGTGGTAATGAGCTAAGTATTGTATTTTTATCTTTTTCATCTACATTTTCTAAAATTTTGATTGCATCATCTGACTCTAAATTTTTTAGTATGTTTACTATTGAATCAGACGATAAATAAGCAATTATCTCAGACTGAATTGACTCATTTAGTTCAACAAAAACTTCAGGATCAACTTTGAAACTATTTAATTTTATTAAATTTTCTCTATCATTTTGACTTAAATGTTCAATTATGTCAGCAGCATCAGCTGGATGCATAGCATTGAACGAATTTGTAATGAATCCAGCATCATTTGAGGCAATTTTGTCAGTTACTACTTTGATGAATTCTTTATTAAATTCAAAGTTAACTTTTTTATCTTTAATTTTTTTTACTATAGTCATAAAATTTACCTATAATTTAGTTGGCACTATTAATACAAAATAAAAATAATACAAATTTATAATGACAATAGAGATCAAAAAGTCAGTAAAACCAATAAAATATAAATCTGCTATAGAAATACTAGAAGATAGACTGGAGCAAATCAAAGTAAATAAAAGTAAGGAACTTATTTGGATACTTGAACATGAAGAGATTTATACTGGTGGAACAAGTTTTAACAATAATGAGATTTTAGATAAATCTATAAACTTTATTAAAACGAATAGAGGTGGAAAAATTACATATCACGGTCCTGGCCAATTAGTTTTTTATTTTGTGATCGACTTGAATAAAAGAGGTAAAAATATAAAAAAAATAATAACTGCAATTGAAAAGACAATTATAGATACTTTAAAAATTTACAATATAAATTGTTTTGCAGATAGAAAAAATATAGGAATTTGGTTTGAAAACAAATCTGGTAAAATAGATAAAATTGCAGCAATAGGTATAAAAGTAAAGAAATGGGTTGCGTATCATGGCTTTGCACTAAATATATCTAATGATCTTAATGTTTATAAAAAGATAGTACCTTGTGGAATTAGTGACAGAGGAGTCACAAATTTAAATCAGATAAAAAAACAAAATTACAAAAATATTGATAATGATTTGATAAAAAATTTTTTATCAAATATTAAAAATTAAGTCTTTTAGCTTTTAACATATTTCTAAAATAATCCGGAGGTGTGGCTCTAAAAGTATATTTTTTCTCATTTATTTTGAATTTTATTTCATAAGAATGTAACATTAAATTTTTATGATTCATTTTTGAGTTGTTTGTTGAATTGTATTTTTTATCACCTATTATTGAATTTCCTAAATTTAATAATTGTTTTCTTAGCTGGTGTTTTCTTCCTGTAATTGGATTTAGCTGAATAAAGGTAGCATTAATATTTTTATCTAGGATTTCATATTTCGTTTCAGCTTTTTCAACAATTTTTTTTTTATTTTCAAATCTTATTAAATTATCTTTTAACATACCTTTATCGGTTAAAATTAATTCACCATTACATATTGCTAAATAAGTTTTATAAACTTTTCTTAATCTAAAAAGTGAAGTAAATAATTGTGCAGTTTCTCTATTCTTTGCAATTATAAAAACTCCTGAAGTATCCTTATCTAATCTATGAACAGAAAATGGCTTCCCATCTCTAAATAAATTACTTTTTGAAAATATATCAATAATATTCTTTTTAGACTTTGTGCCACCCTGCACTGAAATTCCTGCTTGTTTATTTAAAACTACAAAATTATCATTATTTTCAATAATTAAATCCTCATTTTCTTTTATAATTTGATTGCTGGGATTAAATTTTTCTTTTTTTTGCTTTATAATTTTTTTAAATTCAAAATTATATAGTTCTATTTCGTCTTTAAATTGAATTTTTTTTGAACTTTTAATTTTTTTATTATTTAACTTAATTCTTCCATTTCTTAAATTTTTTTCAATTAGACTTTGTGGAATTTGACCAAAGTAATTTCTTAAAAACCTATCAATACGCATTCCATTGAACGTCTTGTCAACGTTTAATAGTTTTTTCATTTATTTTACTTTAAGCTGTTGCTTCTTTTGGAGCTTCTTTTTTTTGATCTTTAGCCGGATCTTTCTTTTTTTTGTCAACTCTTTTTGCTTCAACATCTCTATCTACAAACTCAATTACTGCCATTGGAGCATTATCACCGTATCTAAATCCAGCTTTGATAATTCTTGTATATCCGCCTTTTCTATTTTCGTATCTCTTAGAAAGAGTTTTTTTAACTTTATTTGTAGATTTAATGTCTTGTAGTTTTGAGATTAATGTTTTTGTATTAGATAATGTATCTTTCTTGCCAAGTGTTATGATTTTGTCTGCTTGAGGTTTTAAAACTTTTGCTTTTGGTAAAGTAGTTGTAATTTGCTCATACTTTATTAGTGAGTTAAGCATATTCTTAATAAGAGCTTTTCTATGCTCAGAGGTTCTGTTGAGCTTTTTATAGCCCATCTTATGTCTCATTAGATGGCTTCCTCTAATTTTTTAGATAATTCAGCGATATTATCTGGAGGCCAGTTTGGAATTTCCATTCCAAGATATAAAGACATTCCAGTTAATACTTCTTTAATCTCATTTAACGATTTTCTACCAAAATTAGGTGTTCTTAACATTTCACCTTCAGATTTTTGAACTAAATCACCAATATAAATAATATTATCATTCTTTAAGCAATTCATAGATCTCACTGAAAGTTCTAATTCATCGACCTTTCTTAATAAGTTTTTATTAAATTCTGGTTCGGATGGCTGTTCTTTAACAATAACCTCTTGAGGTTCATCAAAATTAACGAACATTCCTAACTGATCTTGGAATATTCTCGCAGAATAAGCTACTGCATCTTCCGCTGATATAGATCCATTTGTCTCAACTTCCATTGTTAATTTATCGTAATCCAATGCTTTTCCTTCTCTAGCAGTACTTACCGAATAAGATACTTTTTTTACTGGACTAAATAATGAGTCTATTGGAATTAAACCAAGTGGTGGCTCCTCTGGTTTATTCATATCAGCTGAAACATATCCTTTTCCAGTACCCACTGACATTTCCATGTGAAATGAGGTATTTTCATCCAAATTACAAATCACCAAATCTGGATTTAATATTTCAATATCAGCAACAGATGTTATGTCAGATGCTTTTATTTCTCCTGGACCTTTCGCATCAAGTATTAATTTTTTTGGTTCATCAGACGAGCTTTTTAAAGCTAAGGATTTTACATTTAATACTATATCGGTGACATCTTCTCTTACGCCTTTAATTGATGTAAATTCATGCAGCACACCATCAATTTGTATAGAAGTTACAGCAGTACCTCTAATAGAGGATAGTAGAATTCTTCTTAGTGAATTACCAAGAGTTAGTCCGTAACCTTTTTCTAGAGGTTCGGCTGTAATTTTTGCAAATGCTTTATCATCACTTATTTGAACATCTAGCTTTGCAGGTTTAATTAATGATTTCCAATTTTTTGAATTTACTTCTGTTTGCTCCATTAAACTCTCCTTTTTTTAGGTGGTCTAGTGCCATTATGTGGCATCGGTGTTGTGTCTTTAATTGATATAATTTTAAATCCTCTCGCTTGTAAAGCTCTTAAAGCAGTCTCTCTACCAGAACCTGGTCCCTTAACTTCAACAGACAAAACTTTCATTCCTACCTCTAATGCCTTTGCAGCTGCTGCGTCTGCAGCAACTTGTGCTGCATATGGTGTAGATTTACGGGAGCCCTTAAATCCTTTTTGTCCTGCGGATGCCCACGAAACTACATTTCCATTAGTATCAGCAATTGATACTATGGTGTTATTAAAAGTAGATTGAACATATGCAATTCCATTCAGAATATTTTTTTTACCTTTTTTTTTCTTAGAATAAGAACTCTTTTTAGATTTAGTTTCTGTTTTCTGTTCTTTATTAGGAATTTCTTCTTTTTTCATTATTTTTTAAGTGGTGTTAATTTTTTTCCGGCAATCGCAATTGCTTTTCCTTTTCTTGTTCTAGAATTACATCTCGTTCTTTGTCCTCTCACTGGAAGCTTTTTTCTATGTCTGGATCCTCTATAAGTCGCAAGGTCGATTAATCTTTTTATACTTAATGAGGTTTCTCTTCTTAAATCACCTTCTACAGTGAATTTTTGATCAATATATTCTCTAATTTTCAAAATTTGGTCGTCAGTTAACTCATTAACTCTTTTTGATTTTGGTATTTCTAATTCGTTACAAATTTGTTGAGAAAATTTATTTCCAATGCCATAAATATATGTAAGTCCAACGTGAACTAATTTGTTTTGTGGTATATTTACACCTGCAATACGAGCCATAATTTTTGTGATAAATTGTGCCTTTTATATAAGAAGATTAATCAAAGTCAACGCCTTAAACATTCAAAAAAGCCTCTATTTTACTAGTAATTTGATCAATTTCCATCGAGCCGTCAATTTCATGAAAATTTGAATTTTTTGAATAGTAATCTAATACTGGTTTAGTTGTTTCTATATAAGTATCATATCTCTTGAATATAGTATCTAAATCATCATCAGATCTTTTCTCTAAAATTTTTCTTTTTTTAATTCTTTCTACAATCGTTTCTTTATTTACATTTAAAAAAAAAATATGATCTATCTTCTGGTTTGAATTATTTAGTAATAAATCTAGATTTTTAGCTTGGCTAAGAGATCTTGGATAACCATCAAATATTAATTTTTCTTTTTTATCAGTATCAAAGATATGATTTTTTAACAGGCTATTTACAATTTCATCACTAACAAATTTTCCTTCATTCATATTATTTATTATTTTTTTTCCAATATCTGTTTCTTTTTTAATTTCTTCCCTTAAAATATCACCTGTAGAAATTTGATAACCATTTAATTTTTTCACTAAATATTTGGCTTGAGTACCTTTTCCTGCACCAGGTGGACCAAACAATATTATATTCACTTATCTACCAAATTTTGTTTTTTTAATAAGTTGCTCATATTGAGAGCTCATCATCCTAGTTTGAATTTGTGTAACAGTATCAATAGCAACAACAACAACAATTAAAACAGAAGCGCCGCCTAAATAAAATGGAATAGGATAATTTGCAATTAAAAATTCAGGCATTAAACAAACTAATGCGAGATATAATGCACCTATTGTTGTTAGTCTTGTTAATATTGTATCAATATAGAGTGCAGTACTTTCTCCTGGTCTTATTCCTGGAATAAATCCACCATATTTTCTTAAATTCTCAGCTGTTTCTGTTGGATTAAAAGTTATTGAAGTATAAAAAAAAGTAAAAAAAATTATTCCTGATGCATACAACAACATATACAAAGGTTGTCCTTGCGAAAAATAAGATGAAATGTTTAGAAAAGTTTCGTTTTGTGAAACATTAAAGTTTGAAAAAGTGACTGGCAATAATAATAAAGCTGAGGCAAAAATTGCGGGAATCACACCTGCAGAATTGATTTTTAAAGGTAAATGTGAAGAGTCTCCACCGTACATTTTGTTTCCCATTTGTCTTTTTGGATAATTTATAAGAATTTTTCTTAATGCTCTTTCCATAAATACAATAAACATGATTGTTGCAACAAGTAATAAAAATATAAAAATTATCATTAATGTTGAAATTGCACCAGTCCTTCCTAATTCAAATGTTGTTACTAAAGCTCTAGGAATTTCAGCAACAATACCTGAAAAGATTATTAATGATATACCGTTACCAATTCCTCTCTGTGTAATTTGTTCACCAAGCCACATCAAAAATACTGTTCCAGCAACAATTGTTGTAACTGTTGAAATTTTAAAAAAAATTCCAGGATTAATCACTAGATCAGCTGATGACTCTAGTCCAACTGCCAATCCATATCCCTGTATAGTTGCTAGCAATACAGTTCCATATCTAGTTATTTGAGTAATTTTTTGTCTTCCTATTTCACCTTGAGCCTTAAGATTTTTAAAATATTCTGAAACTCCAGTAAGTAATTGAACTATAATTGATGAAGATATATATGGCATTATTCCTAGAGCAAAAATTGCCATTCTGCTTACTGCACCACCTGCAAAAACGTTAAACATTCCTAATAATCCTTTTTGATTTCCTTCCATCATTATTTGAAGTTGTTCGGGATCTATTCCAGGGAGAGGAACAAAAGTACCCAATCTATAAACAGCAAGAATAAATAATGTAAAAAGTATTCTATTTCTTAAATCGTTAGATTGTGTTGAGGCACTCATTATACAGATTGATTTTTAATAATAACTTGACCACCAGCTTTTTCAATTTTCTCTTTTGCAGTTTTAGAAAAATAGTCTCCTTCAATGTCAATTTTAGAATTTAACTCACCATTTGATAAAACTTTAAACTTATTAATTGATTTTCTGAATAATTTAAGTTTTTTTAATGTATCTATATTTATTTTTTCATTTATATTTATTTTTTTATTGTCAATAAGTTTTTGTAAATCACCTAAATTAATCAATGCAATATCATTTTTAATTATTGGGTTGAACCCTCTTTTAGGTAGTCTTCTGTACAACGGCATTTGACCACCTTCGAAACTTTTTATAGCTACTCCAGATCTTGATTTTTGACCTTTTACACCTCTGCCAGATGTTTTGCCTTTACCAGAACCAATTCCTCTTCCAACACGAATTTTTTTTGTTTTAAGATTAGATAGTGTATTTAAAGATGTCATTATCCTCTTTTCTCAATTATTTCTGAAATTTTTTTATTTCTTAAATTCGAGATGTTTTTTGGTGAATTTTGATTTGACAATGCTTTAATGCATGCTCTGATGACATTATGAGGATTTGCTGTACCTAAAGATTTAGCCACAATATCTTTAATTCCAAGTACCTCACAAACTGCTCTTACAGGACCACCAGCAATTATTCCAGTTCCTTTAGGAGCGGATCTTAATTTAATTTTTCCAGCACCATCTTTTCCATAAATATCATGATGTATTGTTCTTCCTTCTCTTAAAGGTATTTGTATCAATTTTCGTCTAGCTAATTCATTTGCTTTTTTTATTGCGTCAGGAACTTGTTTTGCTTTTGCATGTGCAATACCAATTTTACCATTCTGATTTCCAACTACAACTAAAGCGGAAAAGCCAAATCTTCTTCCACCTTTAACAACCTTAGTGATTCTGTTTATGTGAACTAATTTTTCTACAAATTCTGTGTTTTTTTCCATATTTAAAATTCCATTCCATTTTTTCTTAATGTATCAGCAAAAATTTTAACTCTTCCATGATATTTATAAATACCTCTATCAAAGTAAATTTTTTTTATATTTTTTTCATTTGCTTTCTTCGCTAACATTTCGGCAACAATAGTAGATAATTCTGATTTATTTTTTTTTTGACCTTTAATATTCTTATCTATAGATGATGCAGAAACTAAAGTAATATTTTTTACATCGTCTATAATTTGTGCACTTATATTTTTTGACGATCTTGAAACACTTAATCTATATCTACCTTTAGATACACTTTTAAGTTTTTTTCTTACTCTAAATCTTTTTCTTTCAATAGTGCTTAATCTCATTATTTTTTCTTACCTTCTTTTCTTAATATATATTGACCTTTTTCTTTTATACCTTTTCCTTTATACGGCTCAGGTGGTCTAATACTTTTTATTTGAGAAGCAACCATACCTACTTGTTGTTTATTAGAGCCACTTATTTTTAGCGTTGTTTGTTTTTCAACAGCAATTTTAATACCTTGTGGAATATCGTAATTAATGTCATGACTAAATCCTAGTTGCATATTTAAAACATTGCCTTTTAATGCAGCCCTGAAACCAACCCCTGTAAGTTCAAGTATTTTTTCATAACCACTACTCGCTCCAACAATTGCATTATTTAGTAAACTTCTGTTCATACCCCATAATCTTTTAGAAGTGTCATTAAGTTTTTTTGGTTTAATTGATATGTCTTTCCCTTCTATAATATTAAGTTCAAACATATCTAAATCTAATTTGATTGCTTGTTTACCAAGAGGTCCTTCAACGTTAACTGTATTACCAGATAGCAAAACCTTTACTTTTTCTGGAATTGGTATATTTATTTTTCCTATTTTCGACATTAAAATACCTTGCAAATAATTTCACCACCAAGTTTTTTCTTTCTTGCGTCAACATCTGTCATCACACCTTGTGGTGTAGATACAATTGCTATACCAAGACCATTATTTATTTTTGGAAGGCTGCTTGCGCTAGAAAAAATTCTTCTACCTGGCTTGGAAATTCTTTCTATTGTATTTATTACTGGATTTCCCGAGTTATACTTTAAGTTAATTTCAAGTGAAGGTTTTTTGTCATCATTGATTTTATAGTCTATAATAAAACCTTCTGCCTTTAATACATCTGCAATTTTAGATTTAAATTTTGACGAAGGTAAAGAAACTTTGCTATGATTTCTCACTTGAGCATTTTTAATTCTTGCTAACATATCTCCTATTGGATCGCTTAAACTCATATTTTCCTTTCTACCAACTAGATTTTACCATTCCAGGAATTTTACCTTCTAAACCAAGCTGTCGAAGAGCTATTCTTGAAATTTTTAATTTTCGATAAACACCATGAGGTCTACCTGTAATTTGACACCTATTCATAACTCTGACCTTCGCAGAATTACGAGGTAATTTTGATAACTTTTGTTGTGCTTTAAATCTTTCTTCTAATGATAATTTTTTATCCATTATTATTTTTTTTAGTTTCAATCTTTTTTTATAAAATTTATCTGATAGTTTTATTCTTTTATTATTTTTGTTAATTGCACTCATTTTAGCCATCAATTACTCCTTTTTTCTCTAAATGGAAAATTTAAATGTTTTAATAATTCAAAACTGTGTTCTACTTTTTGAGATTTAATTACAATTGTAATGTCTAAACCTCTAATTTTATCAACTTTATCAAAATTTACTTCTGGAAATATAATATGTTCTTTAACTCCAAAAGTATAATTTCCATATTTATCAAAACCATTTGGATTTAATCCTCTAAAATCTTTAATTCTTGGTAAAGCTATATTTGTTAATCTATCAATAAATTCGTACATTTTATTTTTTCTTAATGTAACCTTCAAGCCTGAGTTAGTGTTTTTTCTAGTTTTGAAATTTGCTATAGATTTTTTAAATTTAGTTATCACTGGCATTTGACCAGTGATTTTCGCCATATCTTCTTGGCAGGCTTTTAAAATTTTCTGATCATTTCCATCAAGACCTAAACCCATATTTAAAACTATTTTTTGTATTCTTGGACCCATGTATAAATTTTTATAGCCAAATTTTTTTTTTAATGTTGGTTCAATTTCTTTTGATATGGCCTGTTTTAATCTAGGTGTCATTATTTTTTAGCCTCACTTTTTTTTTTGGTTTCAAAGATTGCTAGATTCGAGAGATGTATAAAGTTTTCTTTTGAAACTATTCCACCTTTCTTTTCTTTTGTAGTTTTCACATGTTTTTTTACTATGTTAATACCTTTAACTTTTGCCCTATTATTTTTTCTATCAATTTCAATGACGTCACCATCTTTGTTTTTATCCTTACCTGTCAATATTTTTACTTTAATACCTTTTTTAATCATTATAATACCTCTGGTGCCAACGAAATTATTTTCATTTGCCCTCTATTTCTTAACTCTCTAGTAACTGGCCCAAAAATCCTAGTGCCTATTGGTTCCCCTTTATCATCTGTAAGAACAGCTGCATTGTTATCAAATCTTACTTTGGATCCATCATTCCTATGAATTCCTTTTTTAACTCTAACTACAACAGCTTTATGAACCGCACCTTTTTTAACCTTTCCTTTAGGAATTGCTTCTTTAACCGCTACAACAATCGTATCACCAATACTTGCATACCTTCTTTTAGACCCACCTAATACTTTTATGCATTCAATCTTTTTTGCCCCAGTATTATCAGCTACAAATAATTCTGTCTGAACTTGTATCATTTGGAAACTCCTATTACTTCAAATTTTTTCGACTTTGAGTAAGGTTTGCACTCTTGTATAGATACTTTATCGCCGTTTTTATATTTATTTTCTTCATCATGAACACTATATTTTTTTCTAGCTTTAATTACTTTTTTTAATACTGGATGTTGGTATTTTCTCTCAACTAAAACCGTTATAGTTTTATTTGGCTTATCGCTGACAACTATTCCATTTAATACTTTTTTAGGCATCTTTCCTCACTACCAATGTTTTTAATCTTGCAATATTTTTCTTTGTTTCACTTATTTTTGATGGACTTTTTATCTGACCATTAATTTTTTGAAATCTAAAGTTAAAAAGATCTTTTTTTAATTTTTCAATATCTTTCAAAGCTTGTTCTTTAGTCATTTTCTTTATTTCACTTTTTTTCATTTAAATTCTCTTAATAAATTTACATTTAATTGGAAGTTTTGCCGAAGCTTTATATAAAGCCTCTCTAGCAATTTCTTCTGTTACACCATCAACCTCAAATAAAATTCTTCCTGGTTTAACTCTGCATGCCCAAAATTCAGGTGAGCCTTTTCCTTTACCCATTCTTACCTCAGTAGGTTTTTTTGATACAGGTATATTAGGAAACATTCTTGTCCAAACTCTACCTTGTCTTTTCATATGTCTTGTTAATGCTACTCTAGCTGCTTCTATCTGTCTGGATATAATTCTTTCTGGCTGGATTGCTTTCAGTCCAAAAGAACCATAATTCATTGCATTACATCTAGAGGCATTGCCGTGGATTCTTCCTTTATGTGCTTTTCTAAACTTTGTTCTAGTTGGTTGTAACATTACTAAGTTTTGTTCCTTTCCTGACTAAATTCTTTTGTAAAAATTTCTCCTTTATATATCCAAACTTTAATTCCAATTATGCCATAAGTGGTCAAAGCTTCTGCTTCTGCGTAATCAATATCTGCTCTTAAAGTATGGGATGGAATACTTCCATCTCTTAACCATTCTGTTCTTGCAATTTCGTTTCCACCAAGTCTTCCGCTACAAGATACTTTAATTCCTTTAGCTCCTAATCTCAATGCAGATTGCATTGCTCTCTTCATTGCTCTCCTGTACGAAACACGTTTTACTAACTGTTGAGCGATGTTCTCTGCAACTAAAAATGAATTTGTCTCAGGCTTTTTAACCTCCTTAATATTTAGAACTATTTCATTTGCGCTCAATCTTGATAATTTACCTTTAATTTTTTCTATATCACTTCCCTTTTTTCCAATAACAAATCCAGGTCTAGAAGTATAAATTGTTACGAAACATTTTTTTGCTGATCTTTCTATCATTACTTTTGAAACACCTGAATTGATAACATTTTTTTTAATAAATTCTCTAATCTTAAAATCTTCAATTAAATAATTTCCAAAATCTTGTTTTTTTGCATACCAAACAGAATCCCATCCTCTATTGATACCTAATCTTAAACCTACTGGATTAACCTTTTGTCCCATGTTCCTTCTCTTTTTGTTTCATTTGTTCACTCAAAACTATTGTTACATTTGAGTATGGTTTCATAATTTCTGCAGCTCTACCTTTGGCTCTAGCTCTAAATCTTTTCATTATTACTTGTTTTCCACAGAAAGCTTCCTTAACTACTAAATTGTCAATATCGTATTGAAAATTGTTTTCTGCATTAGCAACTGCTGATGAAATTGTTTTTTTAACATCTTTAGAAATTCTTTTTTCAGAGAAAGATAAATCTCTAATCGCAATTTCTACTTTTTTACCAACAATTGATTTAAGTATAGGTTTTAATTTTCTTACGCTAGATCTTACATTTTTATTTGTTGATCTAACTTGTTTTAAATCTATATCTTTATTTTTACTCATATTTATTTCTTATCAGATCCTTTTGCTCCACCCTCAACTTTTGCTTTTTTATCAGCTGGTGTATGACCAAAAAACTGTCTTGTTGGAGCAAATTCTCCAAATTTGTGTCCCACCATGTCTTCAGATACAGTTATTGGTATAAATTTTTTACCGTTATAAATTAAAAAACTAAATCCTACAAAGTCAGGTATTATTGTTGACTTCCTGGACCAAGTCTTAATTGGTTTTTTATTAGGATCGTTTTTAATCTTTTCAACTTTTTTAATTAAGCTTTCCTCAACAAACGGTCCTTTCCAAACAGATCTTGCCATAAATTAAGTTCTCTTCTTCTTTCTTCTTCTTATTATAAATTTATCAGTTCTTTTATTGTCTCTTGTTTTTAATCCTTTAGCCGATTGTCCGGTAGGAGAAACTGGATGTCTACCACCTGCAGATTTTCCTTCACCACCACCATGAGGGTGGTCCACTGGATTTTTAACAACTCCTCTGGTATGTGGTCTTCTTCCCAACCATCTTGATCGACCAGCTTTACCAATCTTAATGTTTTTTTGATCTGGATTAGATAATACTCCAATAGTAGCCAATGCTCTGGAATCTATTTTTCTAACTTCACCTGAAGTCATTTTTATAATTGAATAATTTCCATCTATACCTGAAATCGTTACGGAAGAACCGGCAGCTCTTGCTATTTTTCCACCAGCACCTGGCTGTATTTCAACATTATGTATATCAATACCTACTGGAATATCCTGTAATGGCAAACAATTTCCTATTTTAATTTCTGAGGAAGAACCATTTTGAATATGATCGCCAACTTTTATTTTTTGGGGAGCAAGATAATAGAATTTTTGATTATCCTCAAATTTAACCAACATAATGTGACATGACCTGTTTGGGTCATACTCAATTCTTTCTACAATTGCCTTCATATCGTTCTTTTTTCTATAAAAATCTATTTTTCTGTACTTATGTTTATGTCCACCCCCATGATTTCGTGATGTTATTCGACCATAATTATTTCTTCCTTTTGAAGAATAATTAGCACTTGTTAATGGTTTATATGGTTTACCTTTCCAAAGGCCTTCTCTACTAGTCAGTATAGTGCCTCTAGTAGACTTTGTGTAAGGTTTAAATGTTTTTAAAGCCATAAATTAAATACCTGTCGTTAAGTCAATATTTTGACCTTTTTTAAGAGTAATGATTGCTTTTTTAAAACCCTTTTTTTTAACTTTTTTTCCTCTAGTAGATTTAATTAGCGTTTTTTTATTAACAATATTAATTTTTGTTACATTGACTTTAAAAATTTTTTCAATTGATCCTTTTAGAGTTTTTTTATTGGCACTTTGAGGCACCTTAAAAACAATTTTATTTTGTTCAGACAAATTTGTTGATTTTTCAGTTACAACAGGAAATAGGATTTTATCGTATAAGCTTAGTTTATCCATTATTGATACCTTTTTTCTAATTCTTTAACTGAGCTCTCAGTAAAAATAATTTTTTTATATTTAACTAAATCAAATGCACTGAAATGATTTGCATCGGTTAATTTCACATTAGGAATATTTTTAGTTGATTTTAAGATATTATCTTTTGATTTTGTATCCACAATTAATAATGAATTGTTTGCATCAAATTTCTTTAAAAACTCAAACATTTCTTTTGTTTTTTCAATTTTTTTTCCAAAATCATCAAAAATAATTACATTATTCGATTTATTTTTTTCAGTAATAAGTGAAGCTATACTCATTTTTTTTTCACTTTTATTCAACTTTCTAACTTTATAATTGTCCTGTCCTTTTGGTCCATGAGCTATTCCCCCACCTACAAATATAGGAGCCTTTTTACTAGAGTGTCTAGCATTCCCAGTACCTTTTTGTGAATAAATTTTAGACGTTGAACCAGTTATTTCATTTCTTTGCTTTGTCTTTGCTTTTCTGCCCTTAAAGTTTGCGTTTAGTTTATAGATTACACCGCTCACTAATTGATTGTTAACTTTAGCACTAAAAATTTTATCTAGAACTTCTATGCTTTGTTTTTTTCCATCAATACTTAACTTGTCTATTTTCATTTATTTTTTCTTTTTATCAGTTGATTTTTTTTGTTTTTCAATTTGTTCAATTTTTTCTTCAATTGACATTCTGTTAATATCCTTGACTGATTTTCTAATTAAAACTTCTGTATTTTTTGATCCAGGAATAGAACCTTTTAAATATAGTAAGTTGTTTTCTTTGTCAGTTTTTATAACTTCAATATTTTGAATAGTTCTAATTTTGTCTCCCATATGACCAGCCATTTTTTTTCCTTTAAAAACTTTACCTGGATCCTGCCTTTGTCCTGTTGAACCATGAGATCGATGAGATATTGAAACACCATGAGTAGCCCTTAATCCACCAAAATTATGCCTTTTCATTGCGCCTGCAAATCCTTTACCAATTGTCTTAGATTTAACATCAACAAATTTAACATTCTCAAATATTTCTAATCCAATTTCATTTCCTTCTTTGAAATTTTCAGTGCTTTCTAATCTAAACTCTTTAAGTGTTTTTTTTGGTTCAGTATTTTTTTTTGCAAAATAACCTTTCATTGATTTGGTTAATTTCGAGTTTTTTATTTTTCCAAATCCGATTTGAACTGCGCTATATCCTCTGTTTTCTTTTTCAATAACGTGTATTACTCTTCCAGTCTCCATTTTTAACACTGTAACTGGAACAGATTGGCCAGTTTTAAAAAATTCTCTAGACATTCCTATTTTTTTTCCAATTAAAGCTAAATTATCCATTATATTTTAATCTCCACATCTACACCTGATGCTAAATCAAGCTTCATTAGTGCTTCGACTGTTGCAGGTGTAGGTTCAATAATATCAATTAATCTTTTATGAGTTCTGGTTTCAAATTGTTCTCTACTTTTTTTATCAATATGTGGTGATCTTAAAACAGTGTATCTCTCTATTTTTGTAGGTAAAGGAATTGGACCTTTAATATTAGCACCTGTTCTTTTAACAGTATTTACGATCTCTTCAGTGGACTGATCCAAGACCTTATTATCGTATGCTCTTAATTTTATTCTAATATTTTGTTTATCCATAATTAACCTGTTTTCTTAGTTACCTCGTCTTGAACATTTTGTGGAACCTTGTCGTAATGATCAAAAAACATTGAGTATTGAGCTCTACCTTGTGACATAGATCTTAAGCTATTTATGTAACCAAACATATTTGCTAATGGCACCATCGCTGTTATTACTGTTGCGTTCCCTCTTTGCTCTTGTGTACTTATTTGACCTCTTCTACTATTCAAATCACCTATTACATCTCCCATATAATCCTCTGGAGTGACAACTTCTACTCTCATTACTGGTTCTAAAAGTTTTAGAGTTCCTCGAGAACATGCCTCTTTAAAACATTGTCTTGAAGCAAGTTCAAAAGCTAAAACACTTGAGTCAACATCATGGTGTAAACCATCTAAGATTGTAACTTTATAGTCGATCAGAGGAAACCCAGCCAAAATTCCACCATCAGCGATTGTCTCTACACCTTTTTCAACACCCGGTATAAATTCTTTTGGAATTGCTCCACCTTTTATTTTGCTTTCAATTTCTCTACCTTTGCCTGGTTCTAGTGGTTCAACAGATAATTTTACTCTAGCAAACTGTCCTGCTCCACCACTCTGTTTTTTATGTGTATAATCAAACTCGGCGGCATTTAATATTGTTTCTCTATATGCAACTTGAGGTGCTCCTACATTTGCTTCAACCTTGAATTCTCTTTTCATTCTATCAACAATAATATCTAAATGTAATTCACCCATACCTTTAATTATTGTTTGGCCTGACTCTTCGTCTGATGATACTCTAAATGACGGGTCTTCTTTAGCTAACCTTCCTAATGCTTCACCCATTTTTTCTTGATCTGCTTTCGATTTTGGTTCAACTGCAATTTCTATAACTGGATCTGGAAATTCCATTGGCTCAAGTAACACTGGTGCTTCCTTATTTGCCAATGTATGACCTGTTATTGTATTTTTTAATCCAGCGAGAGCAACTATATCACCTGCACTTGCTTCTTTGATGTCTTCTCTTGAATTAGCATGCATTAGAAGCATTCTTCCAACTCTTTCTTCTTTATCTGAAGAAGTATTATAAACTCCAGTTCCAGATTTAACTGTACCTGAATAAATTCTAATAAATGTAAGACTTCCTACGAATGGATCTGTTGCTACTTTAAAAGCTAAAGCTGAAAAAGGCGCACTATCTTCAAACTTCATTTCAATCTCATCATCGGATCCTGGCTTTGTACCCATTATAGATCCAAGATCCTCTGGACTTGGTAAGTAATCAACAACAGCATCTAACAGTGGTTGAACACCTTTATTTTTAAAAGCAGAACCTGTTAAAACTGGCACGAATTCGAAATTTAAACATCCTTTTCTCACACATTTAATTAAATCTTCTTGTTTAATTTCTTCACCACCTAAATAAGCTTCCATTAATTTTTCATCTTGCTCTACAGCAGTCTCAACTAATTCTTGTCTATATTTATCACATGTCTCTTTGAGGTCATCTGGAATATCTTTTTCTTCCCATTCAGCACCAAGGTCTTCGTTTTTCCAAACAATTGCTTTCATTTTAACTAAATCAACAACACCCTGTAATGATGCCTCTATTCCAATAGGTATCTGCATTACTAAAGGTTTTGCTCCAAGCCTATCTTTGATCATATCAACGCATCTAAAGAAATCTGCTCCAGTTCTATCAAGTTTATTTACAAAACAAATTCTAGGAACTTTATATTTATCAGCTTGTCTCCAAACTGTTTCTGATTGAGGTTCAACACCTGCAACTCCATCAAATACTGCAACAGCACCGTCCAAAACTTTTAAAGATCTTTCAACTTCAATTGTGAAATCTACGTGTCCTGGGGTATCGATAATATTAATTCTATGCTCTCTCCAAAAACAAGTTGTAGCAGCTGATGTAATTGTAATACCTCTTTCCTGCTCTTGTTCCATCCAATCCATTGTGGCAGCACCATCATGAACTTCACCAATTTTGTGACTCTTACCTGTGTAATACAAAATTCTTTCTGTAGTTGTTGTTTTGCCAGCATCTATATGAGCCATTATGCCAATGTTTCTATATTTATTTAGTGGATGAGTTTTTGCCATATTATTTACCATCTAAAATGTGCAAAAGCTTTATTTGACTCTGCCATTTTATGTGTATCTTCTTTCTTTTTTATTGCTGAACCTCTTTTTTGATATGCATCAAAAATTTCATTAAATAATTTATCGGACATCTTTTTATCTTTTCTTTTTCTCGATGCATCAATAATCCATCTTAATGCTAATGCTTGCGATCTTTTAGCTTTAACTTCTA
Organism: uncultured Pelagibacteraceae bacterium; assembly: GCA_902592965.1. Taxonomy (GTDB): domain Bacteria; phylum Pseudomonadota; class Alphaproteobacteria; order Pelagibacterales; family Pelagibacteraceae; genus Pelagibacter. The sequence goes on along the minus strand of CACJGL010000008.1, from coordinate 4,405 downwards.
CTGGAACTTGATAGGTAGCTCCACCTACACGTCTCGATCGAACCTCAACAGTTGGTCTTACATTATTTATTGCATCATTAAATACTGTTAAAGGTTCATCTTTTGATTTTGATTTAATTTTATCAATTGCATCATAAACAATTTTTTCTGCAATAGTTTTTTTACCATCTAACATTATAGAGTTGATTAATTTTGGAATTATTACTGATTTATATTTAGGGTCTACAATAGGAATTTTTTTTGGAGCTTTTCTTTTTCGAGACATTTTTATTTACCTTTTTTCGTTCCATATAAAGAACGTCTCTGTTTTCTGTTTGCAACTCCTTGGGTATCTAAATTACCACGCAGTATATGATATCTCACACCTGGTAAGTCTTTAACACGTCCACCTCTTATTAATACTACTGAGTGCTCTTGTAAATTATGTCCCTCTCCAGGAATATATGCTGTGACTTCAAATCCATTTGATAATCTAACTCTTGCAACTTTTCTTAATGCTGAGTTTGGTTTCTTAGGAGTAGTTGTATAAACTTTTACACAAACACCTCTTTTCAAAGGTTGTTTTTGTAATGCTGGAACTTTATTCCTAGCAATTTGTTTATCTCGTCCTTTTCTTAACAACTGGTTAATTGTTGGCATAAAATTTGTAATAATTTGATTTTTAGATGAAATAACTGTCAGGTTATTTGTGGCAGCGTTTAGTGCACTAGTCACTACATTCCAACCAAAAACACGCACAAAATACTATAGAAATTCAATTTGTCAAATCAAAAGACATATAAAAATGCCAATTTTTTATTGATTTACGGGGCTTTCTGCTTGCTCGATCTTATCGTTCTCAGCAATGAATTTTTCATCGTCTATGCGAGCTTTTTTGTTCCACAGATTTTTAACAGATCCAGTTCCAGCAGGAACCAATCTACCAACAATAACATTTTCTTTTAATCCTGATAGTTTGTCAATTTTACCTTTTATAGCTGCATCAGTTAAAACTCTTGTAGTTTCTTGGAAAGAAGCGGCCGAAATAAATGACTCTGTCTGAAGTGAGGCCTTAGTTATTCCCATTAAAACTCTTTCTCCAACTGCAGGGTTTTTACCATCTTTAATTAACTGCTCGTTCATATTTTCAAATCTTATTCTATCAATAATTTCTCCTGGGAGTAATGAACTGTCACCTTGGGTTTTTACTTCAATTTTTTTAAGCATTTGTCTTAAAATTACCTCGATATGTTTATCATTTATAATTACACCTTGTAGTCTATAGACATCTTGTACCTGGTTTACGAAATATTCAGTTAATTCTTCAATACCTAAAATTCTAAGAATATCATGAGGTAATGGCTGACCATCTAACAAATATTCCCCTTTTTTAATTTTTTCACCTTGATTAAAATTAATGTGTTTTCCTTTTGGTATTAAATAACTTGAAGTATCACCATTTTCAGACTCAATTGTTACTCTTTGTTTGCCTCTCACTTCTTTACCAAAAATTACTTTACCATCATTCTCAGCAATAATTGCACTATCTTTTGCTTTTCTTGCCTCAAATAATTCAGCAACTCTAGGTAGACCTCCTGTAATATCTTTAGTCTTTGTAGTTTCTTTAGGAAGCCTAGCTATTACATCGCCAGCTGAAATTTTTTGTCCATCTTTAACAGATAAAATTGAGTCTGGTACTAAGTAGTATCTTGCTTCATTATCGTCAGCTTTTTTAACAACATTTCCTTTTGCATCTCTTAGAGTAATTCTTGGTTTTAAATCCGTATTTTTAGATTGAGTTTTCCAATCAACAACTGCTTTTGTAGAAATTCCAGTCGCATCGTCTGTTGTTTCCGCAATTGATACACCATCTATTAAATCTACATAATTTGCTATTCCGTCTTTTTCAGCAATAACAGGTGTAGTATATGGATCCCATTCACATATTTTTGATCCTTTTTTAACTTTATCACCATTCTCAAAGAATAGTTTTGATCCATATGGAACTTTATATGCAGCTACTTGTAATCCATTATCATCTTCTATTGATAATTCAGTATTTCTTCCCATCACAATTAAATTCTTTTTTGAATCTAATAATAGATTTGTGTTAACAATTTTTAACATACCATCATTGTTAGACACTATTTGAGAGTCTTGCTTGACTGATGCAGTTCCTCCAACGTGAAAAGTTCTCATTGTAAGTTGAGTTCCTGGTTCACCAATAGATTGTGCTGATATCATTCCAATTGCTTCACCAACATGTACCATTTTACCTCTTGATAAATCTCTACCATAACATGTGGCACAGACGCCTTCTTTCAAACTACATGTCATTACTGAATAAACATTCAAGTTTTTTACGCCTGCAGAGTCAATTTTTTCACATGCAGCCTCATCGATCATGCTATTCTTCTTTATTAAAACCTCGCCTGTTAATGGATTTTTTACATCTTTTGCTGTTACTCTTCCAAGTGCTCTTTCTGATAAGCTAACCATTATATTTCCACCTTCTAAGACTTCTGTAAGCTTTATGAAGCTTGGGTTATCACATTTAACTTGAGTGATAGTCAAATCTTGGGCAACATCACAAAGTCTTCTTGTTAAATATCCAGAACTTGCAGTCTTTAATGCTGTATCAGCTAGTCCTTTTCTAGCACCGTGTGTTGAGTTAAAATATTCTAATGCAGTTAATCCCTCTTTAAAGTTAGATGTAATTGGAGATTCTATAATTTCTCCAGATGGTTTTGCAATTAAACCTCTCATACCAGCCAACTGTTTCATCTGAGCTGCAGAACCTCTTGCACCACTATCTGCCATCATAAATACTGAATTAATTTTGAGACCATCTTCAGTCATTTCAGTTGCAGAAATTCTTTTCATCATTTCAGACGCAACTTTATCAGTGCATTTTGACCATGCATCAATAACTTTGTTATATTTTTCACCTCTTGTTATTAATCCTTCTGCATACTGATTCTCGTAATCAGAAATTAGTTTTTTTGTTTCATCAATTAATTGTTGTTTGTTATCTGGAATTACTAAATCGTCTTTACCAAATGATATTCCAGCTTTAAAGGCATGTTTAAATCCAAGATCTTTTAATTTATCACAAAAAATTACTGTACTTTTTTGACCAGAAAATCTGAACACATGATCTATAACTTCAGAAACTATTTTTTTAGGAAGTAATCTATCAACTAAAGCAAATTTATTGTTTATATTTTTTGGAATTATGTTTGCTAAAAGAAATCTTCCAGCTGTACTAATATGTTTTTCGTATTTTGTGTTACCTTTTTCATCAATTGTTGCAAATCTTGAGACTATTCTTGAATGAACTTTAATTTGTCCAATTTCTAAAGCATGTTCAATCTCTGATGTGTTAACAAAATATCCATCAACTCTTTCAGTTTGATATGGTGGTTGAGAAAGATAATAAATTCCTAAAATCATATCCTGACTTGGAACAATAATAGGTTTACCATTTGATGGACTTAGAATATTGTTAGTAGACATCATTAAAACTCTTGCTTCTAATTGTGCCTCTAAACTTAATGGTACATGTACTGCCATTTGATCACCGTCAAAATCTGCATTAAAAGCTGCACATGTTAATGGATGTAATTCAATTGCATTACCCTCAATTAATTTAGGTTCAAATGCCTGAACACCTAGTCTGTGTAATGTTGGTGCTCTATTTAATATAACTGGATGTTCTCTAACAATTAATTCTAAAGCATCCCATACTTCATTTCTCTCTCTTTCAACAAGTTTTTTCGCTTGCTTTATTGTAGATGCTAATCCAAGTTTATTTAATCTTGCATATAAGAATGGTTTAAATAATTCTAAAGCCATTTTCTTTGGTAAGCCGCATTCATGTAACTTTAAATCTGGTCCTACCACAATTACTGATCTTCCAGAATAATCGACTCTTTTACCCAATAAATTTTGTCTAAATCTTCCTTGTTTACCTTTCAACATCTCTGCTAAAGATTTTAGAGGTCTTTTGCCTGTACCAGTAATTACTCTTCCTCTTCTACCATTGTCAAATAATGCATCTACAGACTCTTGAAGCATTCTCTTTTCATTTCTTACAATTATGTCTGGAGCTTTAAGATCCATTAATCTTTTTAAACGGTTATTTCTGTTTATAACTCTTCTATATAAATCGTTTAAATCAGAAGTGGCAAATCTACCTCCATCTAATGGTACTAATGGTCTTAACTCAGGAGGTATTACTGGTATCGTTGTTAAAATCATCCATTCTGGTTTATTTCCAGTATCTATAAAAGACTCAATTAGTTTTAATCTTTTGATTGATCTTTCTTCTGAAACTTTTGATTTAGTCTCCTTAATTAACTTGATTAAGGCTTCTTTTTCTTTTTCTAAATCTATAGATTTTAATATTTCTAGAATTGCCTCAGCT
>CACJGL010000007.1 GCA_902592965.1 uncultured Pelagibacteraceae bacterium | reverse complement strand
TGCTAAAGCCATCATTTCTCTTCCAGCCAAAATATCCCAGAGTCTAAATTCAACTTTTAATTTTTTGTCCTCAATTGTTACTTTGCCTGTAATTAAAGCTTGAGCTTTAATCAATGCCCAATCCTCAAATCTTGGTTTTAAATGAGCAATATCTGGCTTTTGTAAAAATGCTTCTTTACTAAGAGGATTAAATAAACCTGAAATTTTCAAATTATTTTCTACAACTAACGAAATCTCAGATCCAACATTTTCAATTTTAAGTTCATTAATTGAATTTTTTTTTGAATTGTCATCTTGAAACAATGGAGAAACTGCAATTGGTAACGGATCTAAATTACCCCTTGTTATATCAATTTCTATTAATGAATAAGCCTTAGCTGATAATAAAAAAAATATAATAAAAAATAAATTAATTATTCTAATCATTATCCTCCAAGCATATCACGAGCATCAAAATTTAAAATCATATTTTTCCATCTTTCATAACCACTTGTGGGAACTTTTAATGGATTGCACAGCTGAATAGCTCGCCTTACACTATCTGCTAGTGTTCTAAATTTTTCTTTTCCGGGTGTATTCATTTTTGCATGATCAAGCATTTCAAGCTTTTCAATTGTTCCATCTGGTTTTAATTGGAGTTTAACTCTAACTAATAAATCCTCACTAAATGGCAAACCTATAGGAACACTCCAACATGTAAATATTTGAGCCTTTAAAGCATCTTCCTCGCTTAATGTTAGCTTTGAATAGTTCATAGTCTCATCGGTTGATTGAGAAATCTTATCAACTTCTTTTTTTGTTTCTGCTAAATTTTCTTTTTTTTTATCAATTAAAGCTGCAATTTCATTTAAATCCAATTTTTCTTTTTTTTCAAATTCAGACACTTGTTTAACTTTTTTCTCATCTAAAATTGGTTTTTTAGTTTGAACTATTTTTTTTATATTTTCATCATTGATTTCTTTAGAAGGTTTCTGCTTTTTTTCTTCTTTAGGTTGTATTTTTTGTTTGTCTTCATCTGGCATAGGTACAGCATTTAATTTTTCTTTTTTTAACTTTTCTATTTTATTTTCACTGGTTGGTGTTTTTTTTGATGCAACTTTAGAAATTTCATTTTTTTTTTTATCTGTTTGAACTTCTTTTTTTTCATCTTTTTTTACTTTTTTAGGAGGGGCCTGTTCAGACAAAAGCTTTTCGTTTTCTTTTTTTGCCTTCTCAATTATTTTTGATGCTTTTGGTGCGAAAGGAATATTTGTCTTTTCGGCTATTTGAATAAGTTCAACAGAAATAAGAGGTGGAATATCTAGAGGTTTTTTGGCAACAAATGGCAAAGCCAAAATACTCATCACAACAATACCAACATGAAATCCAGATGAGATTAAAAGACCTCGATACATAATCTTTATCTCTCTTTATTCGGTTCTGATATTAGAGCAACTTTTGTAAAACCTGATCCTGAAAGCATTCCCATAATTTCAAGAACCCTCCCATAGTTAATAGCTTTGTCTCCCCTAACATATATTCTTGTATCAGTTCTATTATTCGACACTGCCAATATTTTTACAATTAAATTATTAAATTCAACTTTTGTTTCCTGAATAAAAATTTCACCTTTAGAATTAATTGTTAGAGTTAAAGGTTCATTTTCCTCAGGAAGTGTATCGGCAGAAGTTTCTGGCAAATCTACCTGGACTCCAACAGTAAGTAATGGTGCAGTGACCATGAATATAATTAGCAAAACCAACATTACATCAACAAATGGTGTAACATTAATTTCACTCATTGGATCATTTTTTGAACTTTTGAGCTTAAATCCCATTTAAATAATTGATAAGAATCTTTTTGAAAAATTTTCTAACTTTTGTGAATATTTTTTAGAGTCTGAATTAAATTTATTGTACGCAATTACAGCAGGAATTGCAGCTAATAATCCAAGCGCCGTTGCAAATAAGGCTTCTGCAATACCTGGTGCTACTATTGCAAGACTGGTATTTCTTGAAATTGCAATCGATTGAAATGAGTTCATAATTCCCCAAACAGTTCCAAACAATCCTATAAATGGAGCTGTCGATCCAACAGTTGCAAGAAAACTATTATACTTTTCGACTGCCACCATTTGTTTTTCGATATTTACTTCTAAAACACTGGTCAGCCTCTCAGATAAATTTGATTTTGATCTAGTTTTCATAACTGTTTGCATAGAACTTTTAAATAATTTTGCCATAGGATCCTCAATGTTTGAAGGCAGACTGTTATAAAATGTTTCAGCGGATTTTGATTTCCAGAATTTCTCTTCAAATTCCTCTGCACTTTTATTAATTTTTCTAAACATTCTTATTTTTTCAAATATTATTGCCCATGAATAAATAGAACTTACAATTAATATTATGATTACTGACTTGACAATTATATCCGCGCGCAAAAACAAACTAATTAAAGAAAAATCTGTGTTACTTGCTAATCCTAAGCTTTGTGTTGCAATATCTGCTTCCATTCAATCGTTTCCCATTAAAATATGTCATTAATTTGACTTCTAAATACTCTAAAAGTCTAGTTATCGTTGTTTTCCCTGGTGTTTTCAAAATATTGAGCAATTAAAATAGCGTCTGCTTTATTATTATCTTTTTTTCTTGATAACTTATTAGAAATTCCAGGAAACATCTCTATTACTTTAGTTCTGCTGGCATCTTTTTCAGAATTAATCAAATTAAAATGTTTTTTCCATTTTGCTGGTCTAACAAAAAAAATGGGTAGTTCCATGGCAGAACATATGCCTTTAATTACCCCAAATGATTGTCCAAAATTAAACATACTTGTTACACCTTGTCCTGGCATAGCAGAAACTTGTTCGACTATTACACTGATTTTTTCATTATTAAATTTATTTTTTATTAGCATTATTTCATTATAAATTTGCCTACCATTAACTTGTTTTTTATTTTTTTTTCCTTCAGCCATTGTAGGCATGTCGATTACATCAATGACTTTCCCATCAGAAAAAAAACAGATAGCACCCGCTATTCCTGGATCAATTCCAACAATTATCATTTAATCTTCAAAGTTAACATTTGTATAAACATTTTGTACGTCATCTTCATCCTCAAGAGTTTCTAAAAATTTTACCATATTTTGATTTTCTTCACCTTTAAGAGATACCTTATTTATGGGTAGCCACTCGATTTCAGTAGAGAGAAAATTTGCTATAACTTTTTCAAATTTTTTTTTTACCTCATATATTTCATCGATATCCGTATGCACTTCATGAAATTCATCACGAGAAATACAATCATTTGCTCCCGACTCGATTGCTAATTCAAAAATTTTATCTTGTTCAATTTCATTTTTATCTATTTTAATTACACCCAATCTTTGAAAATTATGTGATGCAGAGCCCTGGGTTCCTAAAGAACCGTTATTTTTCGAAAATATTGTTCTAATATTAGAAGCAGTTCTATTTTTATTATCAGTCAATGCTTCAACTATTACAGCAGATTTGCTAGGTCCAAAACCTTCGTATCTAATATTTTCAAAATTTGATTGATCATTGTTAGAAGATTTTTCAATTGCTCTCTCAATATTTTCTTTTGGCATATTGGCTGATCTGGCTGCCTGTATTGCAGATCTTAGTCTCGAGTTCATATCGGGGTTCTTATCTCCTAGTTTTGCAGCTACCGTGATTTCTCTAGAAAGTTTAGAAAAAATTTTTGATCTCTGTTTGTCAGCTTTGCCTTTTTTATGTTTAATACCTGCCCAATGTGAATGTCCAGCCATACTAATTTATGTTTTTTAAACTTCCACCAAAAATGAAGCTTTCTATGTTTTTTGCAAGTCCATTACTTACATCGCAATCTACAACTACCCCACTCAGAGATGCTTCTCCATTAGCAGGAAAATGTTTTAAAGCTTCTTTTTTTAGAAATCTGTTAATTGAATTTTGTGCATTCATACCAATGACCGAATCATAGTCTCCACACATTCCAGCATCAGTAATATAGCTAGTTCCATTTTTTAAAATTCTTGCATCATTTGTTGGCACATGTGTGTGGGTACCTACAACTAAAGTTGCATATCCATCAAATAGATTACCAATAGCCATTTTTTCACTTGTTATTTCTCCATGAAAATCCACTATTAAAAAATCATAATCTTTTGAAATTTTTTTTTGTTCAATAAATTCAGTAGCAATTTTAAAAACATCATCACATTTTTTCATAAAAACATTACCCATAAGATTTAATACTCCAACTTTCAGATTTTTTTTTGAGTTGAATATAGAAAAACCTTTACCCGGTAGATTTCCACTCATGTTTATTGGTCTTAATAATTTTTTTTCAGTTTTTATATATTCATAAATTTCTTTTTGATCCCATACATGATTGCCTGTTGTAATTACATCTACACCTACATTAAAAAGTTCATTGGCAATATTTTCAGTTAAACCCACACCTTCACTTGCTGCATTTTCGCCATTAACACAAACAAAATCTATATTTTTTTTTAAAACTATATCTGGTAAGTTTTTTTTTACTGATTTAAAGCCTGTGTCTCCAACTATATCACCTAAAAATAAAATCTTCATTTTTACATTAATTTTTCTGTTAGAATTAAATTTAATTTTCTATCAAAACTTTCAATATAAATTTTTTTAACTTTTTGATGTGAAAAAGCCAGACCAATTGTTGTGAATTTTTTAATTTTGGAAATTTTTTCTAAATATCTATCGTAAAAACCACCACCATAGCCAATTCTATTCCTGTATTTGTCATAAGCGACTATTGGTACAAATATATAATCTGGGTATACTTTTTTTATTTTTGGTGGCTGAGGAATTCCTAATGAGCTTATTTTCAAAGGGTCATCTGGAGTCCATTTATAAAAATCCATTTGATTATTTTTTTTTATAATTGGTAACGAAATACTATAACCGTTATCATAAAATTTTTTTAAGATTTGCAAACAATCAAATTCAAAATTTATTGGAAAATATCCTCCAATAATTTTATTTTTTGATAAATTAAATTTATTACGAAAATTATCGATAAAATTACTGTCTATTCTGATTTCAAAATATTTTTTTTTTCTAATATTAATAATTTTTTTTCTTAATTTAAATTTTGACACTGGGATTTTGTCAAACGGAAGTGTTTGAATTATTTTTTTTGACAAAGTCTTCAATTTCTAATGTTACTTTGTCGATTAAATTTTCATAACTTATTTTATATCTCTCAATATCATTAATAAGTTCTTCTTGAGTTGAACTCAAATTTTTAATTTCATTTTCTTTGCTATATTTGTACTTGTAAACTAAAGATTTTAATTCTTTAAACTTTTCTTTTATTGCTTGAAGCTCTTTTTTTTGTACATCAACTTTTTTTTTTGTTTCAAAATACTCATCCATAACTTTGATAGAAGATATTAATAATAATTTATTCTCTCCAATGTTTCCTAGATCAAATTTTAAATCATTAAATTTTTTATTTAAATTTAAGGATAATTCTTCCAAATGTTCCTCTTGACCGTCTTCACAGGATAACAAATATTCTTTCCCATTAAATTTTATATTTACATTTGCCATTTATCTATTTCTTCCAATAAATTATCTGTTTCTTGATTTAATTCATCAATTTTTTCAGTAAATTGATTTTCTTTTTTTTTTGATTTTTCGTAATCCTTTCTTAATTCATTTATTTGACTTTTAAGTTTTAAGTTTTCTTCTTCTAAACTTTGTAAAGATTTGGTTATTTGATTTTTTTCAATTTCTAATTGATTTTTTTGATCTTTTAAAATTGCAACTTTATTTAGTTCTTTATTATCCTGAATGTATATCTCTCTTAATTTTTTTAAAGCATCTTCTAATTTTTCTTCTTTTTCATCAATGTTTTTCATATATATATCTATATTAATAAATTGATTCACCTAAGTCTAGATAGGATACTTTTTGAAAAATATAGAAAAAAATTTATCAAATGCTATTCGTTTTTTATCAATGGATGCAGTTCAAAACGCAAATTCTGGTCACCCAGGTATGCCGATGGGTATGGCTGATGTTGCAACAGTTTTATTTAAGTATTTCCTAAAATTTAATCCAAAAAATCCAAACTGGCTTAATAGAGATAGATTTATTTTGTCGGCTGGACACGGATCAATGTTGCTTTACTCGCTTTTGTATCTAACTGGATATAAAAGTGTATCAATTAATGACATTAAAAAATTTAGACAATTAAATTCAATTTGTGCTGGACACCCAGAGTATCACGCAAACTCAGGCATTGAAACAACCACTGGTCCCTTAGGTCAAGGAATTGCAAATTCTGTGGGTTTCGCAATTGCAGAAAAGATTTTAAAAAATAAATTAGGAAATAATATAATAAATCACAAAACTTATGTTTTGGCTGGTGATGGTTGCCTTATGGAAGGAATTAGCCATGAAGCAATGAGTCTAGCTGGTCATCTTAAACTTAATAATCTTATAATGCTTTTTGATAATAATTCTATTTCAATAGATGGTCCCACTAGTTTAGCAGTCTCAGACGATTATAAAAAAAGATTTAAAAGCTATGGATGGAATTATGTTTTAATCAATGGGCATAATTACAGAGAAATTTACAATGCGTTAAAAAAAGCGCAAACATCAAAAAAACCAACTGTGATTTCGTGTAAAACACAAATAGGATTTGGATCTCCAAACAAAAGTGGAAAGGCCTCTGCTCACGGAAGTCCTCTTGGAACAGATGAAATTAAGTTAGTTAGAAAAAAATTGGGTTGGGATTATAAACCATTTAAAATACCTCAAAAAATTTTAACAAATTGGAGGAAAATCGGAGAAAAAGGAATTAAAAGAGAAAAAAAATGGAATAAAACTTTTAGTAAAAATAAACTAAAATTTAAAAGTATTACAACAAATAAGTTCTCAAGTTCAATTATAAAGCAAAAGAAAGATGCAATAAAAAATTTCAAGACTATAGCTACAAGAAAATCCTCAGAAGAATTTTTATCAGCTATATTAAAAGAGAGAAATACATTAATTGGTGGCTCTGCTGATTTAGCGGGATCAAACAATACAAAAACTAAGTTACATAAAATTATAAATTCAAGTAATTTTGATGGTAATTATATTCACTATGGTGTTAGAGAGCACGCTATGAGTGGCATAATGAATGGATTAGCACTTCATAGTAATTTTATTCCTTATGGAGGTACTTTTTTAATATTTTCAGACTATTGCAAACCTTCAATTAGACTGTCTGCTATAATGAAACAGAAGGTAATTTATATTATGACACATGACTCGATAGGACTAGGAGAAGATGGACCTACGCATCAACCTGTAGAGCAACTTGCTGCATTAAGATCTATTCCAAATTTAAACGTGTTAAGGCCGGCGGACCAAACTGAAACAATTGAATGTTGGGATATTGCTTTAAAGAGCAACAATACACCTAGTATCTTAGCCTTAACCAGACAAAACTTAAAACCCATAAGAAATAGCTTTAGCAAAAAAAATCATTGCTCTATGGGAGCTTACGAGGTTTTGAGGACTGGAAAAAATATAAATTTAACTATTTTAGCCTCAGGATCAGAAGTCAATCTTGCAATTGAGACTAGTCATAAATTGGCCAAACAAAAAATCTATTCAAAAGTAATATCAATGCCTTGCCAAGAAATTTTTGACAAACAAAACAAAAGCTATAAAAATAAAATTTTAAAAGAATGCAAAAACACTTTTGCAATTGAAGCAGGATCAAAAATGTCTTGGGAAAAATATATTGAAAAAGGCTTGTCTTTTTCAATCGAAGACTTTGGTAAAAGCGCTCCCTACAAAAAAGTTTATGACCATTTTGGTTTAAGTAGTGAAAAAATTAGTAAAAAAATTAAATTTTATATAAAAAAATGACAATAAAAGTTGGAATTAACGGCATGGGAAGAATTGGCAGAATGATTGTAAGGTCAATTTATGAAAATCACAAAGGTAAAATAATTATCAAACATATTAATAATAGATCGAGCTCTGAAATTTGTGCAAATTTATTAAAATATGATTCAATTCATGGTAATTTTAGTTCTTTAGTGAAATCTGGAGAAAATTACATAAAAATAAATAAAGAAAAAATATCTTACACTCAGCACACTATGATTGATGACATAAAGTGGAAAAAATATGGTGTTGATTATGTTTTCGAGTGCACAGGTAAATTTAATTCTAAACATCAATTACTGCCACATTTAAAAAATGGGGTAAACAAAGTTATTGTATCAGCTCCATGTAAAATGGCAGATAAAACTGTAGTTTTTGGAGTAAATCATAAGAAGATCCATAAAAATGATAGAATTATTTCAGCAGCTTCTTGCACAACAAATTGTTTAGCTCCTGTTGCAGATGTTATTAATAAAAATTTCATAATTATAAATGGTTTTATGACAACCATACATGCTTATACTAGCGATCAAAGAATATTGGATAACTCTCACAAAGATCCAAGAAGAGCTAGATCTGCGAGCCAATCAATAGTACCTACATCTACTGGTGCATCAAAATCAATAGGTGACATCATACCTTCATTAAAAGGAAAGTTAGAAGGGATTGCTATGAGAGTGCCGACGCCAAATGTTTCTTTGGTGGAATTTATCTTTAATGTAAAAAAAAATATTTCTGTTAAAAGATTGAATGACTCGCTATCATCAGCTTCTAGGAGGAATCTTAAAAATATTTTAGATGTCACAAATGAAAAATTAGTTTCAATAGATTTTAATCACAATAATGCATCTGCAATAATAGATGCTGCACTTACTAATGTAGTAGGCAATAGAATGGGAAAAATTTCTGCTTGGTATGATAATGAATGGGGTTTCTCAAATAGAATGTGTGATATTGCTCAGTATGTAAGCAAGATCAATTAATGAAATCTATAGAAAACTTAAAAAATTTAGAAAATAAAAATGTGATTTTAAGACTTGACTTAAATGTACCAATTAAAAATGGAAAAATAACAGATACCAATCGTATTGACAAAATTTTACCTACATTAAATTTTTTAGTAAAAAAAAAAGCTAAAATTATAATAATATCTCATGTTGGAAGACCTAACGGCAAAATTGTTGAGGAACTCTCACTAGAACCAATATCATTATGTATAAAACAGAAGATAAAAAAGCAGGTTTCACTATTAAAAGAAAATGTTTTTAAATTAAATAAAAGAGATATTTTTAAAAGTTCCAACGATGAAGTAGTATTGCTCGAGAATATTCGTTTCTATCCCGAAGAAGAAGCAAATGATGATAAATTTTCAGAGAAATTAGCGAGTTTGGGTGAAATATATGTTAATGATGCATTCTCATGTTCTCATAGAGATCACGCTTCAGTTTCCAAAATAACGAAATATATTCCTTCATACTGTGGTATTCAAATCAACACTGAGGTAAATGCTCTTAACAAGATAACGTCAAAAATAAAAAAACCTATAACATGTATAATAGGTGGATCTAAAATCTCATCAAAAATTAATATAATTAAAAATTTAATACCAAAATTTAACAACATTATAATAGTAGGTGCTATGGCTAATAATATTTTTAAATATAAAGGCTTAAAAATTGGTAAATCTATATATGAAAAAAATATTGATAACATAATTCATGAAATATTTTCTTACGCAAAAAAAAATGGCTGTACAATTTATTTTCCTGAAGATGTTAAAGTTGGAAAGAGATTGAATGACAAATCTATTGAAAAAAATTTTGAAAATATTGAGGATGAAGATATGATATTAGATGTTGGATCAAAAACTATAATTGAAATAAAAAAAATTATTGATAATTCGTCGACCATATTGTGGAACGGACCATTGGGTTATTTTGAAAATACAAATTTTTCATTAGGAAGCTCAGAAATAGCAAAATATATTGCAAGTAAAGGAGATAATATTTTTTCAGTTGTTGGTGGAGGAGATACAGTAGCAGTCATTAATTCACTGAATATGAACAACAAATTTAATTTTGTTTCAACTGCAGGTGGAGCATTTTTAGAATATCTTGAAGGCAAAGTTCTCCCTGGTATAAAAGCATTAAATTAAATGTCTGAACTAAACAAAATTGCTCTTCAAATATTATCAAACGGCAAAGGTATTTTGGCTGCCGATGAAAGTACAGCTACAATGACAAAAAGATTAGATGCAGTAAAAGTACCTTCCGACCAAAATAATAGATTGCTTTTTAGACAAACTCTTTTTTCATCTTTATCAATGAAAGAATGCATAGGTGGAGTAATACTATACGATGAAACAATAAGACAAAAAACTTCCACCGGAAAAATGATACCTGAATTAATAAACGCAAGTGGTTCATTAACTGGTATTAAGGTTGATACAGGGGCCAAAATATTAGCGGGATCAAAAGAAGAAAAAATTACTGAAGGATTAGATGGTTTAAGGGAGCGACTAAAAGAATATTATAAACTTGGAGCAAGATTTACAAAATGGAGAGGAGTATACATAATATCTGATAAATATCCTAGTAAACTGTCAGTTAGTGCTAACGCTCATGCATTGGCTAGATATGCAGCTTTAGTCCAAGAATCGGGAATGGTTCCAATTATTGAACCCGAAGTTTTAATGAATGGCAATCATACAGCTAAGGAATGTTTAACAAAAACATCTGAAGTAATAAGCAAATGTTTTGAGGAGTTGGAGATTAACAAAGTTGATTTAAAAGGAACAATATTAAAACCAAACATGATTTTACCAGGAAAAGATTCAAATGAAAATATCTCTAATGATGAAATAGCAGAACTAACATTAGAGTGTTTAAAAAAAAATGTACCCTCATCAGTCCCCGGCATAGCTTTTCTCTCTGGAGGTCAAACAGAATTAGAGGCAACAGCAAACCTTAACCAAATAAATATCAAAAATAATACTGACTTTATAATGACTTATTCTTATGGAAGAGCTCTACAACAAAGTGCGCTAAAATTTTGGTCAAAAGATACAAACAATATAATCGGAACCCAGAAAATTTTTGATCATAGAGCTAAGATGTGTTCTTTAGCGGCAAAAGGGAAATGGTCAAAAAGTTTTGAAATTTCGTAATAAAAAATTTATTTATTTAATATCTCCTAATAAAATAATAAATAAATCATTTTATAATATCTTAAATCTAGTTTTTAAATCGAAAAAAGTAAAATTTTTTCAATTAAGACTTAAAAAAGAAAATATTAAAAAAAAAATTACAATTGCAAAGAAAATACTTCAAATTTGTGAAAAAAATAAAGTAAAATTAATTATTAATGACAATCCTCATCTTGCTTTAAAAGTAAATGCACACGGATGTCATTTGGGTCAAAGAGATATGAATATTTTTGATGCAAGAAAAATTTTAAAAAATAAAATAATTGGAGTTACTTGTCATAATTCGATCAGACTAGCTAAAATTGCTTCATCAGGAGGTGCAAATTATATTGCTTTAGGTGCATTCTTTAAAACCAGAACTAAAAAAGTTACGCATAAAGCTAATATCAAATCTTTAAATAAAATTAAAAGATTAATAAATTTACCTGTTGTAGCTATTGGAGGAATTAATGAGAAAAATTACAAAAAACTGTTGTTGAATAAAGCAGATTTTTTGGCTATTTCAAGCTACATTTGGAATAATAAAAAGCTTAAACCACACCAAGCAATAAAAAATTTAGTATGAAAATAAATGTAACAGAGATAAGAGTGGGCATGATATTGGAATATAAAGACGATCTATGGGAAGTATTAAAAACAAATCATGTTAAGCCTGGTAAAGGTGGGGCATTTGCGCAGGTTGAAATGAAAAATTTAATTAAAAATACAAAACTTAATGAAAGATTTAGATCGAGCGAAACTGTAGAAAAAGCATCAATAGAAGAATTAAAATATAATTTCTTATATAGTGATGAAAAAGATTTTTATTTTATGAACCCAACAACATTTGAGCAAATTAATTTAAGTAAAGATATGATAGGCGATAAAGGTAAAATGCTTACTGAAAACTTAGAAGTAACTATTAACTTTCATAATGAAAATCCTTTAAGCATTTTACTTCCAAACCAATTAAAATGTAAAATAGAAACCACAGATGCTGCGTTAAAAGGTCAAACAGTTTCTTCATCTTATAAACCAGCTATACTTGAAAATGGATTAAATATTCAAGTTCCTCCTTTTATAGAAAATGGAGATATTGTAATTGTTGATACTAGGACAATGGAATACATAAAAAAAATTTAAGATGAATTCAATATCTCCAAATTTAAATTTAATGATAAAAGCCTGTGAAAAGGCATCAAAAGTTATAATAAGAGATTTTGGGGAATTAGAAAATTTACAAGTATCAAAAAAAGGCCCAAAAGATTTTGTTACAAAAACAGATAAAAGAGTTGAAAGAATACTGATCGAAGAATTAGCTAAATCAAAAAGAAATTATTCATTTATAACCGAAGAAAATGGAAAAATTTTAAATAAAAATAAAGATACTTTTTGGATTATAGATCCAATTGATGGGACAACAAATTTTTTACACGGAATTCCACATTTTGCAATTTCTATAGCTTTAAAAACTGGTGATGAAATTATAACTGGCTTAATTTTTGACCCTATAAAAAATGAAGTATTTTATGCTGAAAAAAATAGCGGATCGTTTCTTAATAATAATAGAATTAGAGTCTCTAATAAATTAAGTCTTGATGAATGCTTATTTGCATCAAATAGCAAAGGTTTAAAATCAATTTATCCAAAACTAGATTTAAGAAATACTGGATGTGCGGCGCTGGATTTAGCTTATGTAGGATGCGGTAGATTAGACGGTTATTTTCATAATGAAATAAATTTATGGGATGTCGCTGCTGGAAAAATTATTATTGAGGAAGCTGGCGGAAAAGTTAACAATATATCTGAATACAAAATTAATAAAATTGATATAAGAGCTGGGAACCCAAACATATATGAAAAAATGTTAAAAAAACTTGATAACTTTTAATTGAGTTTCAAATATTCTTTGCTATAAGGCTGCCATGAAAAAAAATATACATCCTAAATATCATACTATTAAAGTTGAAATGACAGATGGAACCCAATTTGAAACAAGGTCAACCTGGGGATCTGAAAACGATATATTGAAACTAGAAATCGATCCAAAATCTCATTCTGCTTGGACAGGTGGAAAGCAAAAAATTTTGGATAAAGGCAGAATTAGTAAATTCAATAAAAAATTTCAAAACTTTAAATCTGAGAAAAAGAATTAATGTCAAAAGCTCCTTTGATGCCAATGGCTACTGCTGTATGGCTTGTAGAAAATACATCTCTAACATTTAAACAAATTGCTACATTTTGTAAAATGCATGAAGTTGAAATTCAAGGGATTGCCGATGGAGAAGTTGGTAAAGGTATTGTAGGTTACAATCCAATAATTTCTGGACAACTCACAAATGAAGAAATTGATCTTTCATCAAAAGATGAAAATAGGCCATTAAATATTTTAGATAAAGAAATTGAAATAAAGAACACAGAAAATAAAATTAAAAAATATGTTCCACTTTCAAAAAGACAAGATAAGCCAGACTCAGCACTATGGTTAATTAAAAATCACTCTATATTAAAAGATTCTCAAATAGCGAAATTAGTAGGTGTTACAAAAAATTCTGTTAGTTCAATAAGAAATAAAAGTTATTGGAATTATAACAATCTTAATGCAAAAGATCCTGTTGCTATGGGTTTATTTAGTCAGAAGGAATTGCTTAATGCATTAGAGAAAGCCAAAAGACGAATTGAAAAAGAAAAAAAGAACAAAGAAAAAATAGATTTATCAAACAAAAGTAGTAATTGAAATGTATAGACAAAGATTATTTAAAATGTTAACTAGCTTAACTTTTTGGAGGTTGTTATTAAAATAGAAGTAAAAGATAATAATGTTGAACAGGCGTTGAGAGTTTTAAAAAGGAAACTACAACGTGACGGTTTTTTTAAGATAATTAAATTAAAAAATAATTATGAAAAACCATCCGAAAAAAAGAAAAGAATTTTGCAGGAAAATATTAAAAGAGTAAAAAAACTTAACAAACTTAAGAATAGGATTTAAAGATCGCGGGGTGGAGCAGCCTGGTAGCTCGCAAGGCTCATAACCTTGAGGTCGGCGGTTCAAATCCGTCCCCCGCAACCAATCAATCAAGTTCAAATTTATTTTTATAACTTTTTATTAAATTCTGGTTTTGTTTTTTTTTATCTAGAATAAAATTACCAATAACTAAAAAATCTAACTCGGTTCCCATAAAGCAATTAAAAGCATCAGTTGGGCTATTAACTATTGGCTCTCCTCTAACATTAAATGATGTGTTTATTAATATTGGACAACCAGTTTTCTCCTTAAATTTCGAAATTAGATCGTAAAAAATGTTGTTTTGGCTTTTTGTAATAGTTTGAATTCTGGCCGAGTAATCTATGTGAGTTACCGCAGGAATCTCAGATCTTCTGATATTTAATTTATCAATACCAAAAAGAGATTTTTGATCATCATTCATCTCAATTTTTTTATTTTTGTTTATGTCTGCGACTAGAAGCATATATGGACTATCTATATCCATTTTAAACCATTCCTCTAAGTCCTCTCTTAATATTGATGGAGCAAATGGTCGAAAACTTTCTCTAAATTTTACTTTTAGGTTTAGATTTTTTTGCATATTTTCAGATTTTGGATTTGCAATAATAGATCTGGCACCCAAAGCTCTTGGACCAAACTCCATCCTTCCCTGAAACCAACCTATTGCTTTATTTTCAGATAAATATTTTGATGTTTTCTCAATAAGATCTGAATAATTATATTTATCCAAATTTGCACCAAGTTGTATTAGTTCTTTTTCAATTTCATCTTGATTAAATTCTGTACCAAGATACGAACCTTTCATATCATCATTTAAATTAACATTTCTACTATTTCCAAACTCTAAGTACCATAATGCTAACGCAGCACCTAAAGAGCCACCCGCATCTCCAGCCGCCGGTTGTATCCAAATATTTTCAAAAATTTTTTCCTCTAGAATCTTACCATTTGCAACACAGTTTAAAGCAACACCTCCAGCTAAACAAAGGTTTTTCAATCCATATTCCTGACGAATTGATTTTGCTAATTTAATCATTACCTCCTCTGTAACTTTTTGAATAGAGGCTGCGATATCCATATGAAATTGTTCAAGTTTTTCCTTCAAAGGATTTCTTGGATTTTTACCAAATAATTTATTAAATTTTTTATTTGTCATAGTTAATCCAGTAGCATAATTAAAATAACTTTGGTCAAGTCTAAAGGATCCATCATTTTTTATGTCTATTAATTTTTTAATTTGATTTATGTAAATTGGTTGACCGTAAGGAGCTAAACCCATCAATTTGTATTCTCCACTGTTTACTTTAAAACCAGTGTAATAAGTGAAAGCCGAGTATAGCAAACCTAAAGAGTGGGGAAAATGGATTTCTTTTTTTATTTCTAACTTATTTTTTTTTCCAACAGCAACTGTTGTTGTTGCCCATTCACCAACTCCATCAGCTGTTAAAACTACAGCTTCTTCAAAAGGAGATGGAAAAAAAGCACTAGCAGCGTGGCTAAGATGGTGATCAGAAAAAAATATTTTGTTTTCAGATTTAAAATTATTATCATGGGATTTTAGTTTTTTTATCAAAAAATCTTTTTGAAAAAGTTTTTCCTTTATCCAAATAGGAACAGCTTTTGCAAAAGAAATATATCCTTTTGGAGCAAACGCAACATAAGTTTCTAATAATCTTTCAAATTTTAAAAATGGTTTTTCAAAAAACACTATTTGGTCAACATCATTAATTTTCAATTTTGAAAACTTTAAAACAAATTCAATTGCATTATAGGGATAACTTGGATCATGTTTTTTTCTCGTGAATCGTTCTTCTTGAGCTGCAGCAATTATTTCACCATTTACAATTATACAAGCAGCACTATCGTGATAAAAAGCTGATATACCTAAAATTGAACTCACTTTAGAAAATTGTATAAATAAATGGAGCTACTGCAGAACCTTGAGTTAATACAATTAAACCACCAAATATCAGAAGGACAATAACAATTGGAAAAAGCCAATATTTTTTTCTTACTTTTAAAAATTCCCAGAATTCTTTTATAAAGCTCATTTAAAATTGATTTTTCATTTTACTTTTAATATTATTTTTTTCAATCCAATAAGATTTTTCCTTATTAAACTTAAGTCTTAGTAAATCTTTGCGTAAAATCTTCATAAGTATACCTGTAGGTGTTACAACAACAAAAAATATAAATCCCATTATTACTGGAGAAACTGCTTTTCCAAGAATTAATCCAAAATTAAACCATAATCTATTTAAAGGTGATAGAATTTTTGAATTTAATAAACCTAATATCAAGAAAATTAATGCAATTACTAAAGACCATATTCTTATATTTTCATTTTTTAAAATAGGATAAACTGCAATAATTAGAAAAAAAGTAAAGAAAACAATACCAAAACTTTTATTTGAATTTATTTTTAGTTCATCAGACATTGTTAAAATATAGATTTTTTTTTATTAATTATAAATTTTTAACTATTTCTTCTGTCATTTTTTTTGCGTCCGAAAATAACATCAAGGTATTATCTCTATAAAACAAATCGTTATCAATTCCTGCATAACCTGGGGATAAACTTCTTTTGACAAATAAGACCGACTTGCTCTTTTCTACATCTAACACAGGCATGCCATAGATTGGACTTTGAGGATCTGATTTTGCAACAGGATTTGTAACATCATTTGCTCCAATAACATATGCAACATCGCAATTGGCAAAATCATTATTAATTTCCTCTAATTCAAAAACTTCATCATATGGGACGTTAGCTTCAGCTAATAAAACATTCATATGACCAGGCATTCTACCAGCTACTGGATGAATTGCGTATGAAACTTTGACTCCATTTTTTTTTAATGCATCTACCATTTCTCTTAAAGCATGCTGAGCTTGTGCTACAGCCATTCCATAACCAGGAACAATTATTACTGAAGAAGCATTTTTCATTAAAAACGCTGCATCATCTGCATTACCATTTTTAACAGCCTTTTGTTCTTTGCTTTGTGAAGCTGATCCAGTATCTGTTGCCCCCCAACCTCCTAATATTACATTGAAAAATGACCTATTCATCCCTTTA
The DNA here is from genome assembly GCA_902592965.1 of uncultured Pelagibacteraceae bacterium. Lineage (GTDB taxonomy): Bacteria > Pseudomonadota > Alphaproteobacteria > Pelagibacterales > Pelagibacteraceae > Pelagibacter. Next base: position 31,825 of record CACJGL010000007.1, on the reverse strand, counting down.
CACATTATATAAGATAAGATTGCACCCGAAGATCCTACTAGAGCCCCAGTAATTATTAATGCTGTATTTTCCAATGTAAATCCAATTCCAGCAGCTGCCCAACCTGAATATGAGTTTAACATTGAAATTACAACTGGCATATCTGCTCCTCCAATAGGTATAATTATTAAAATTCCTAATATAAAAGATAATAAAACTATTGACCAAAATAAATTTGTAGACTGAGTTTGACATAAATAAAAAATCAGAAATATAACTGATAAACCTAAAACTAAATTAATGATGTGCTGACCTTTAAATGTAATTGGAGATCCAGACATTATCCCTCTCAATTTTAGAAATGCTATAATCGAGCCTGAAAAAGTAATTGCTCCTATTGATGCACCTAAGGACATTTCAATTAAACTAGCTAGTTTTATATTACCTACATATCCAAGATTGAATGCATCAGGTTTTAAAAAGGCTGATATTGCAACAAATACAGCTGCTAAACCAACCAAGCTATGAAAACCCGCAACAAGTTCAGGCATAGCAGTCATGGGTATTCTAAAAGCTATAAATGCTCCTACGGCTCCTCCTATTACCAAAAATAATAAAACATAAATAAAACCTGATCCAAAATTGCCTACGGTTAAAAATGTTACAACAATTGATATTGCCATTCCGGCAATTCCAAAATAGTTACCTTGTCTAGAGGTCTCTGGTGAAGAAAGTCCTCTTAAAGCGAGAATAAACAAAATTCCAGAAATTAAATAAAACAACGCTGAGAGATTTGCAGACATATATTATTTTTTCTTCTTTTTATACATTTGCAGCATTCTCTGAGTAACAAGAAAACCACCAAAAATATTCACTGCAGCTAGTATTATTGCAAGAAAACCAAATAAATTTGATGTTTCAAAAATACTATCATTCGTACTTGCTAATGCCGCAATAATTGCCCCAACTATTATAACTGATGATATTGCATTTGTTACTGACATTAATGGAGTATGTAGTGAAGGTGTTACACTCCAAACAACATAATACCCTACAAAAATCGAAAGAATAAATATGCTAAGTCTGAATATAAAAGGATCAATTTCCATTACTTAACCTTTGTTTTTTCTATTATTTCATCATCTGAATTTATAGCAAAACTTTTTTTTTCTTTATCAAACAAATTACTAACAAAATTGTACATATTTTTTGCATAAAGATTTGAAGCAGAAATTGGCAACTTGTTTAATATATTTTTTTTACCCATAATTTTTACACCTTTGGCCTCTACAATCTCATCAACTTTTGTCAATTCTGAATTACCCCCTTGTGATGCAGCTAAATCATAAATAACAGAACCTGTTGGCATTACTTCTATCATATCTTTTTTTATTATAATTGGAGCTTTTTTTCCAGGTATTAAGGCAGTACATACAACTATATCAATTTTTTTTAAAGTTTCCTTGATTAAATTTTCTTGTTTTATTTTAAACTCCTCTGATGTTTCTTTTGCATACCCACCATCAGTTTCTAGGTTTTCAGCACCTTCAACCGTCAAAAATTTACCCCCTAAACTTTCGACTTGTTCTTTAGAAGCTAACCTTACATCTGTTGCAAAAACAATTGCTCCCATTCTCTTAGCTGTTGCAATTGCTTGAAGACCAGCGACACCTGCGCCAACGACCAATACTTTTGCAGCAGAAATAGTTCCTGCCGCTGTCATCATCATTGGTATTGCTTTTTGAAAATATGCAAAAGAATCAATTACTGCTTTATACCCAGCTAAATTTGCTTGTGACGAAAGAATATCCATTGATTGAGCTCTTGTTATCCTTGGTAAAAGCTCAAGTGAAAAACAATTAACATTTTTTAATTTAATTTCTTTTAATTTTTTTTCATTTAAGTATGGATTAAGAACTCCTATTAAAATTTGATCTTTTTTAAGTTTAAGTAAATCATCATCATTTGGAATATTCATCTGTAAAATAGCATTGGAGTTTGCGATAACTTCTTCATTACTTTGAAAAATGCTCGCTCCTTCAGCTTCATATTCTTGGTCACTTATTCCTAAATGTTTTGCATAATCTTTAATTAAATTTACACCCAAACCTAAGGATTTATATTTTTTTATAATTTCTGGAGTTATAGCAACTCTTTTCTCTATGTTTAAATTTTCAGATATTGAACCAATAATCATTTTTATAACAAGAAAATTGCCATTAAAACTAATATAAGAACTACGGCTACTGACCCCCAAAGCACAAATTTTGTAAAATTATTCCATGTATTTTTATGACTATCATTATCCATAATAATTATTTTTGTCTTGCTTTGAATTTAGGATTTTTTTTATTAATTATATAAACTCTTCCTCTTCTTCTTACTAGTTTAGAGTTTAAGTCTCTTTTTTTTAGTGATTTTAGTGAACTTGCTATTTTCATTTTTTTTTTTTTCAGCTTTAATAAACGATGTTATATAATCTTTCAAATCTATTTTTCCAAAATGCTTAATAACCTTATTTTTAAAGGACATATTTGTTAGAGCTGAAGCATATCTTTCGCCCGGTCTTTTGGGTAAAAATTTTACTTTAGAATTAAACATCTTTGCTACATTCACTATTGAATACGATTTTTGATGACTAATGCTATAATGTTTACATTTATTCAATTTCCAAGCTTTATAGCAGATATTTACAGTATCAGAAATATGCGTAAATCTTCTTGTTTGGGTTCCGGGTTTAACTATAGTTAGATGTTTATTATTTCTATACTGATTTTGGAATACTCCAATTACAGTTGCCATATCTCCAGTTTCAATTTGATTAGAACCATAAACATTATAAAAATAAATTATTTCGAATTTCAATTTAAACCATTTTTTTAAATTTTCTAATAATTCTAAATTTTTGGATTTTGTAAAAGCGTAAGGAGACAAATTCTTATCATTTCCTCCCTTGCCTAAAGATGCGGAAGTGGCTGAATAAATAAGTTTAATTTTATTATCTAAACAATATTTAAAGACTTCTTTGCTGCCTATCGAATTTGATTCATAACATTCATTAAAATTTTTAAAACTTTGATAGATCCTTGAAAACTCACCAAAGTGGAAAATTGAATTTATTTTTTTTTTAAATTTATTTAATTTTATTTTTATATTTTTACAGCCACCTTTTATATATATCACTTTTTTTGATTTAATATGGTTTTTTATAGATCCTGTAGAATAGTTATCTAAACTTATTATTTTATAATTTGTAGTTTTTATTAAAAGTTTAATTAAATTTGAACCTACAAAACCTGCGCCACCTGTTACAACAATATACTTTTTCATTAAAAAATTTTATTAAAATAAGTTTAATTTTTTTTTTCTTAAATTATTTTTTAAATAATCATTTATTGCTATGGAAATACCTTTTTCAAAATTTACTTTGTGTTTCCAACCATGTTTATTAGCAAGAGAAGAGTCTAGCAACTTTTTGAAGGTTCCATTAGGTTTTTTTTTATCGTAAACGATTTTTAAATTAACGTTTAAATGTTTCATGATAAGTTTGGCATAATCCTCGATGCTATATTCAACACCTGATCCAATATTGAAAATTTTTGGTTTTGTTTTTTTTTTTAAAAAATAAATACAGGCAGAAGCGATATCTTCACTGAATATTAATTCTCTAAGAGGTCTTCCGTTTCCCCATAAGGTTATATAATTTTTATTTGTTCTTATTGCATCAATAATTTTTCTTATTAATGCTGGTAGAAAATGAGAATTTTTTAAATCATAGTTATCATTCTCGCCATATGCGTTGCATGGCATAAGTGTTTTATAATTTACTTTGTATTGATTATTATAATTTTCACACATTTTCAAACCGGCAATTTTTGCAATTGCATAAGGTTCATTGGTTTTTTCCAAATAATCAGATAACAAATATTTCTCCTTTATTGGTTGTTTTGCTGCCTTCGGATAAATACAGCTTGATCCTAGAAAAATTAAATTTTTTACTCCCGCCAAATAACTTCCATGAATAACATTTGATTGTATAGAAATATTTTCATAAATAAAAGAGGCTCTCTCTGAATTATTAGCATAAATTCCTCCTACTTTAGCGGCCGCTATAATTACACCATCAGGTTTTTTTACCTTTAAAAAATTAAAAACATCTTTTTGATTAGTCAAATTAAGTTTATTTTTAGGTTGATATATTAATTTATATTTTTCTTTTTTTTTTAAATTTTTAATTATAGCTGATCCAATCATGCCGTTATGACCGGCAACGTAAATTTTTTCTTTATTTTTCATTTGATAATTCATTTAACTCATACTCAGTCATATCTTGAATTAAATCATTTATATCTTTTGAAGGTTTCCATTTTAATATTTTTTTTGCCTTTTGTGAGTTGCCTTTGAGATTATCTACCTCTGCAGGTCTAAAATATCGTTTTTTAATCTCTATAACTGGCTGATTTTTTTCTGAGTAAGCTTTTTCATTTAATCCTTTTCCTTTCCAAAAAATCTTGAGTTGTATCTTTTTTGCTACTAAGTTAATAAATTGTTTTACGGAATATTGCTTCCCAGTACATATAACCCAATCATCAGGTTTGCTATGTTGCAGAATTTTCCACATTGCAAATACGTAATCTTCTGCGTGGCCCCAATCTCTCTTTGCATATATATTGCCTAAAAACAGTTTTTTTTGTTTTTTTTTTTTAATTCTACATAGTGCTTTCACAATTTTTTTTGTAACAAAGGTTTCTCCGCGTAGCGGGCTCTCGTGATTGAATAATATTCCATTGCTTGCAAATATATTATAAGATTCTCTGTAATTTACTGTGATCCAATGTGCATATACTTTAGAGACTGCATAAGGACTTCTGGGATAAAAAGGGGTACGTTCATTTTGAGGAAATTCTTGAACTTTTCCAAACATTTCTGAGCTACCGGCTTGGTAATATTTTATTTTAGTATTTATTTTAACTATAGATTCTAAAATTCTTAAAGCACCAAGAGCATCTGCATTGGTAGTATATTCTGGAATTTTAAAAGATACAGCAACATGCGACTGAGCTGCTAAGTTATATATTTCATTTGGATTTATTTTATTAACTAAATCATATACTGAGTTTCCATCCATTACGTCACCATAATGTAGAATAAAATTTTTTTTTAGAGCAAAGGGTTCTTGATATATATCATCAATTCTTTTAGTATTTATGGATGATGATCTTCTAATTACTCCATGAACAATATATTTCTTTTTTAGAAGTAATCTTGATAAATAAGATCCATCTTGTCCAGTTACGCCAAATATTAATGCTTTTTTCTTCATAATTATTAACTATTTCTAAACTATTATTAAGGAAATTAAATTCAATTAAAATATGAGATAAATAAATTTGATTAATTAGCCTGGCAATGTCCTACTCTTCCATGTCTTAAGACAAAGTACCATCGGCGCAGAAAGGCTTGACTTCCGAGTTCGGAATGGGATCGGGTATTACACTTTCGCAATAATCACCAGGCAACTTGTTTTATAATAATATTAGAAAATGTAAATACCTATTTTATAAATTTTTTATTATTTAAATTTCTTGATATTTGTGAATTGATCCAGTGATATGTTTTCTCTAAACCTTCATTTAGCTTAATACCTGGCTCCCAATTCACTATTTTTTTTATCAATTTATTGTCGCTTGAGCGACCTCTAACGCCTTTGGGTTTATTTAATAAGTATTTTTTTTCTACTTCAATACAAGCAATTTTTTCAATTATTTTTATCATATGATTAATTGAGACCTTTTCAGATGACCCTAGGTTAATTGGGTCAGAGAATTTACTAAAAAATATCTTCAAAATTCCTTCAATACAGTCATCAATATACATAAAACTTCTTGTTTGCTTGCCGTCACCCCAAACTTCGATTTTTTTTTTATTATTTAATTTAGCTTCTATAATTTTTCTACATATTGCTGCGGGCGCTTTTTCTCTACCACCGTCATAGGTTCCATAAGGTCCATAAACATTATGAAAACGAATTATTCTTACTTGCAAACCATAATCTTCCTGAAAATGCCTACACATTCTTTCACTGAAAAGTTTTTCCCAGCCATATCCATCTTCAGGCTGTGCTGGATAGGCATCTTTTTCTTTTAATGCAGGATTACTTGAATGTCTTTGTTTATCAGCATTATAAACACATGCGCTAGATGAAAATAAATATTTTTTTATCTTTCTTTTTCTTGATGCTCTGAGCAAATTTGTATTTATAAGCACAGATGTCATGCAATCAGCTTTATTATTTTCGATGAAGCCCATTCCACCCATATTACAAGCAAGATTAAAGACATAATCAATATTTTTTGTTACTTTTAAACAACTTGAGTAACTTTTTAAATCTAATGAATAATTTTTAGTTTTTTGAAATACTTGAAACCATTTTTTTTTAGGTTTTATATCAACACAGGTTACTTTATATTTTTTCTTAATTAACTTTGATACAAGATGTCCTCCGATAAATCCACCTGCTCCAGCAACTAATACAGTCTTCATTAATGATTTTTAAATTTATTATTTTTACTTATATAAAATAAATTTACACTATTTTTAATATATTTTCTCTCTAAAACTTGACCTTTCATAAGTTTTTTTATTTGAGTAGATTTGAGTTTCAATAATTTATTAGTGTCTACTTTATAAATATAACAATCAAATTTTGCTCTTGTAAAATTATAAATATTTTTAAAGTTACTATGATTATATTCTATCAATATGACTGGTTGAGTTTTGTAAATTAGTTTCTTCATGCCTTGTAAAACAAGATGATCTAAACCTTCTACATCGATTTTAATAAAGCAAGGATTTAATTTTAAGTTTAAACTATCTAATTTTCTTAGTTTTAATATCTCAGATTTAAAAGTAAAGCTTTTATATATTTTTGGATAATTTTCTTTAATTTTATTTTTTATATAAGATTTACTAAAACTATTATTAAAATGGAAATAATTATTTTTATAAAATGCTTTAAATAATTTTTTTTTCGTATTTTTAGACGAAAGACCAAAATTATAAATTATTAAATTATTATATAATTTTTTTATTTTTGATAAATAATTTTTAATTAAATAACTATCTGGTTCGAATATATGAATTCTATTTTTTTCAAAACCCAATTCTCTAAAACCAATTGTCGAAAGACCAATATTTCCACCTATGTCCATAAAATCTCTTGTCTCTGATTTATTAAATAGTAAATTTAAAGCTAGGTAATCTTTATCATGAGGAAACAAAAATTTGAATTTCTCTAAATTATTGTAAATAAAGATTTGGAGTAAAGGTATATTCTCAATAAATTTAACAAGCTGATATTTTATCATACTAATTTTCATGATTTTTCAAAAAATTTATATTTAATTATAGCTTTAATTGCACTTATACCGTCAATAGCTTTTATTTTTTTTCCTTCTTGATATGTTCTACCTTCATAGTTGATTGGAATTTCATGAATTTTAATATTTAAATTAGAAAGTTTAGTATTTAGTTCAGGACAAAATGCGAAACCTTTTTCTTTAAAATCAATTTTTTTAAAAATATCAGATCGAACCATTTTATAGCAAGTATGTGCGTCTGTAAGATTTTGATTGTTAATAATATTTGATATAAATGTTAATAGTAAGTTTCCCCATATTCTAATTTTATGACTAAAATTTTGTATGTTTTTATATTTATCTTTTTTTAAAACTCTCGATCCATAAAGCGCATCAATTTTTTTATTTTCTATTTCTTTGATAAAATGTACATATTGGTTTGGATCATATTCTAAATCGCCATCTTGGATAATTACAAAATCTCCATCAATGTAATTTTTTGCACTAATAATAGCAGCACCTTTTCCCAAATTTTTTTTATGAAGTATTATCCTATCAACTTTGTTTTTAAAATTATTTATTATCTCTTCTCTGCTTCCATCTGTTGAGTAATCATCTACGACTATTATTTGTTTTTTTACTTTACTATTAAGAACTTTATTTAGTAAAATATTTACCGATTTAATTTCATTGTAGACTGGTATAATTATTGTTAACTTCACACGAAAAATTTAAATGATTGATATTCTTTTATTAGGTTTTTTAGCCACCTTCCTTTATACTCCATATGGTTATTTAATTCAAAAAGGTAATAATATAAGATATTTCTCACTACAATTAATATTTTCTCTTATTATTTTATCATTTCTAGCATTAGTTCTTAATTTTTTTACACCTCTTACAAAATTAATATGCTCATCGTTTATTCTATTAAGTTTGGTAATTATTGTTAAATTTAGGCATATATTTTTAAAAAAAAAATATTTGATATTTTGTTTTTTATCATCAATTATAATTTTTTTATTAATTACATCTTCTAATGTTTATAGGCCAGATGCTGGCTTATATCACCTACCATTTATCAGTATACTAAATAGCGAGAAAATAATTTTAGGTCTTTCAAATTTGCATTTCAGATACGGTCATATCTCCATCATGCAATATACATCCGCTATTTTTAATAATATAATTTTTCAAGATAGAGGGATTAACTTTCCAGTTGCTTTAGTTGCTGTCTCTGTAATCTTAAACTTTTTATCACATTTAAATTATAAATTAAAATTAAAACAATTTGATTTTCACTTCTTTATTTTATTTTCTTTTATTTTGTTTATTTTTTACAAAATTAATCGTTTTAGTGAATATGGAAATGATGCACCTACTCATTTATTGATGTTTTTATTAATATCAGAAATCATAAAAAATTTTAAAATTTCCGATAACAGTAAATTTCCAAACTACTTTCTTTTATCATTATTTATTATTATGAACAAAATAATATTATTATTATCTATTTTATTTCCATTTATATTATTTTTAAATAAAAAAAATATTAAAGTTTATTTTTTAGAATATAAAAATATATTTATATTTATTTTTATTTTCTTTTGGCTTTTAAAAAATTTATTTGTAAGCGGTTGTTTGTTGTATCCCGTAAAAATTAGTTGTATTAATTATTTCGAATGGACGGATGTAAATAAGGCGGAAAGAGTTTCAATAGAAAATGAAGCTTGGGCAAAAGGTTGGCCAGATTTTAGAAAAGGGGAAATCAAGTTAACACAAAAAGAATATTCAAAAAATTTTAATTGGATAAATACTTGGAGTAAAAATCATTTAATTAAAATACTAAAAATTATCGTACCTTATATTTTATTTCTTATTATCATTTTATTTATAGTTAGAAAAAAAACTATAAAATCACCAAACGAAAGATACATTAAATACCTAATTTATATTAGCATATTTGGCACAATTATGTGGATTTATAAAGTACCAGTGTTTAGGTATGGGTACTCATATTTAATAATTTTAATAGGCTTGATATTTTCTTATTTCGCACAAAAATTTGAGTTTAAGGAAATCTCAAAATCAGTTTTCAAAGCATCAATATTATTACTAGCTACAATCTTTATATTAAAGAATTCAAACAGAATTATTTTTGAAAATAAGGAATATTATGACTATCCTTGGCCAAAAATATATTCAATGGATAAAAATAATCAGCCAAAAATGCATAATTTTAAGTATATTGATGGAAAAAAAATATATTACACTTCGAGTAACTATTGTATGTATGGATTATCCCCATGTGCCTTATCTATTTCAGGGATAAAACATAAAAAAATTTTAGGTTATTCATTAATTTATAAATCTTTAAATTAAATTTTATAAGGGAATTATATTTATAAAAGTAATGTTTATTAAGTTTACATCATTAATAATACCAACAAAAGATAGGTTAAGTAATTTAAATAGATTAATATTTTCTATTGGTAATTATATAAATGAAATTAATGAGATAATTATTATTGATAGCTCTTCAAAAAAAATACATAATAAGATTTTACATAATTTCAAAAATTATAAAAATATTAAAGTTTTAAAATCAAAGCCATCTTCATCTAAACAAAGAAATATTGGAATTAAAAAATTTAATAAAAAAAATAAATTTTTAATGTTCTGTGATGATGATGTCGTTTTTAGAAAAAATTCAATACTTAACATGAATATATTTATTAAAAAAAACCCAAATAATCTCGGTTACTCATTTAATTTAATACAAAAAGAATCAATTAGTTTTTTAGAAAAAATTAAAAAAAGTAATTTTTTTACTGAAAATGGATTTTATGATAATAGGCCGGGAGTTGTTTGTGAGAACGGTTGGCACACAAAGTTAGTAAATGCAAAAAAAGATCATAAAACTATGTGGTTAAGTACTCAGGCCTGTATATACAAAACTAAATTTATAAAAAATATCTCATTTGACGAAAATTTAGGTAAATATAGCTATTTAGAGGACTTATTTTTTAGTTATAAATTAAGAAAAAAGGGAATTTTATCTTTATCCCATAAATCAAAATATACTCATCCAAATGAAATTGAAAGAACAGATTTATATTTTGGAATTAAGGAAGTTGTTAATAGACATAAATTCGTAAAAAAAAATAATTTGAATTTATTCAAATTTTATATAACTATTTTATTCAAGCTATTCTTTAATATATTTAAAATTTTTTCATTCAATTTGAATTTTGTTCCAAAGTTTATAGGGAATATATTTGGTTTAGTTATATGCATTATAAAATAATCAGTATTTTTAAAATTATCTTTTTTTTACCAATAATTTATTTAACGATTTTCGAGATATTCTTAAGATTATTGATTTTTTTATTCACGTTTAATCCAGATATAATGATGTACGGCATAAATAAAAATATAAATATAGAATTGCATAGTATTAAAAATAAAGAATTGTATATTTCAAATGATTATAAGTTGTTAAATAAAAAAATAAATAAAACGCTGAATAAAGATGGTGAGATTTGGATTTTTGGAGGATCTACATCAAATAGTGGTTTTTGTGATAGTAAAAATTTATCTTGGGTAGATTTTTTAGAAAGTGATTTAAAGAAAAAAAATTTTTCTAGAAATGGAGTAAATTCAAGTTTTTCAATTAATATTCTAAAAAATCAATTAGAGAAACAAGAAAAACCTGAGCTAATTATATGGGCAAATAAAGTAAATGAAGTCATTTATGTTAAAAGAAATTTTAAAAATAATGACTATTTTCACTCTTTAAAAAAAACACTAAAGGAAAATATTGTAACATTTTATTTATTCGAAGAGCTTTTAATAAGACTTTTCGATAAAATTGATATTAACATTAGATCAGAGAAAAAAATCCTAAGTAAAGATGATTATAAATTATCTTCTGAAAATTATTATCAAAATACTATCGAAGCCATTAACCTAGCAAAAATATACAATATTGAAAAATTTTACATTGTATCTATTTTTAATAAATTAAATTTAGATAATAAAGAAACAAAATTCTATAAATTTTATGAAGAAAAAGTAAACAAAATTATTACAAGGGAAAGTATAGTTGATTACATTAATACAAAAGAATATTTAAAATTAGAAGATAAACAAAAAGAATTATTTTGTGATGTAATGCACCAAAATTATATTGGAAAAGTTTTAACAGGAAAAATAATTTCTGATTATATAAATGATAAAAAGTAAAAAACTTAATTTCTTAGTTATTTTTTTGTTTATTGGTATTTGGATATCGATAGGATCTGATCCTTATAATTTTTTATTTATATTTGAAGCAGAATATAAATTTGAGCATCTTGCTAAAAATTTAAATTTTATAGACTTAATAAATTTTTTAAGAGCAATTTTTCCATTGTTTTGTTGTATTGTGTGTTTAATTTTTTTAATAAAGTACAGATTATACAAAAACCAAAAAAAATTTTTAAACATTCTTTTGGTAATTCAAATAATTCAGATTTTTTCAACATTTCTATCAACAAATACTATTATGTCTGAATATGAGGGAATTATTGACCATATTGGAAGATATAATTGGCTGATATCTTCTATAGGAACAATATTTATATTTATGATTGCAAATAAGTTGCAAGATTTTAATTTACGAATTCTATTTTATGTATCTATTTTTTTTTTAACTTTCATTGTATTTTGGTTTTCTATAAAAAATATTTCAGATTTTTATTTTTTAGATATCAAAACATCACTATACAACTTGAATGTATTAAGAGATAGTGCATTTTTTTTAAATCATCAGATGCCTAGAGTAACAGGACTTTCTAGATCTATTATAATACTATATTTAGTTATTTTTATTCTGTCGCAAAACTCGCTTTCAAAATTTAAAAGCTATCTCTATATTTTGCTTAGTATATTAGGAGCTCTAATTTTTATTTATCAATCTAAATATGCCTTGGGTTCCTATATTATTATTAATTTAATATTTTTTTTTAGTTTTATTAAAAAGAAAAAGGTAGCAAAAATAATAATTTCATTATTTTTGATTCAAATATTCTTATTCTATGCTTTTTCAAACTCCAGAGTAGTCTTAGATTTTTATAAAAATAATATGCCTGTTTCTAATGGTAAGGATATAATCACAGATAGTAATTTTAAAAAATTTAAGCACTTTAGAAAATTTGATAATCCAGCCAAAGAAGGAATTTATTTAGCAGATCATATAATTATGTCAGGTAGAGTTGAATTATGGAATATAGCCATAGATTTTATAAAGAATAGACCTTTTCTGGGATATGGTTCGATGTCAGATAGAAATATTATTAATCCAAAAAGAATAAAAGAAAACTATCTTTTAAACCCAGTCTCAAACGCTTTTTTGTATTCAATTTTAAGTGGAGGAATTTTTTGTTTAATTTTATTTTTGATGTTTTGGTGGAATATAAGAAACAAAATATTTAACCTTTTAAGCTTGAGTCAAACTTCAAGCGATTACCACAAGATAGGAATATTAATAATAACTTTGATTGGGTTAAGATGTATAATTGAAAATTCAATAATGATTTTTGGTATAGATTACATACTAATTTTAAACTCATTATATTTAACTGAAGAAAAATGAAAATATCAATTCTTATGTGTGTTAAAAATAGCATGCCGTATATAATGGCTTCGGTAAATTCTTTTTTAAAACAAGACTATAAAAATAAAGAATTAATAATAATTTATTCTGATTCTATCGATAGTTCTGAAGATTATATAAGATCTATAAAATCAAACAAAATTAAAAAATTTAAATTTAACGGATCTATTTATGAATCATTGAATTTTGGAATAAACAAATCAAAAGGTAGTTTGGTTGGAATATTACATTCTGATGATATTTTATTTAGTAAAAGTACACTTTCACTGATCGCTAAAGAATATAATAGAGTAAAATCAGACGTCATTTTTGGAAATATAGCTTATTGTAAAAAAAATAATATTTTAAATATTGTAAGACTATGGGATAAGATTAAAATTTCAAAAAAGCATGAAATACCTCCACATACTGGAACATTTATTAAAAAAAATATTTTAAAAAAAAATAAATATAAAAAAAATTATATTATTTCAGGAGATACAGAACTTTTATTTAGAATTTTCAATAAAAATATTAGATATAGTTATGTTAATAAGTTCGTTACTATTATGAGAGTTGGTGGTCTGAGCACTAATCTATTTTTTTTATTCAAAAAAATATTCGAGGACTTAAAAATTTTCAAATTATATAATCTAAGTATTTTAGATTATATCCAAAAGGTATTATTTAAATTAAGACAAGTGTTTGGTCAAAAAATAGTACGTTTAAGTAATTACCATAAAGAATTAAATAGTGCTTCAAAGGTAAAATTTTTGAAACCCAGAGATATTAATAACGTTTCTGGTAAGATTATATCGGCTTTGAACTTAGCTTTCATATCATATAATTATAAATTAAACCTCATAACTCAAAATTATTTATTTTGGCCAGATGGGATTTTTTCAAGGCAGGTTGGTATTGTCAAAAAGATACCAGGAAGATTGTACTTTAAAGAAATAATAAATGAATTAAATTTTAAAAAAAAGAATAAAAGAAAGATTTTTATAATTGGGAATTTACCAAAAAAATCAAAATCTTGGATTAATAAAAATTTAAGTGCCCCATATAAACACAAAAAACTATCTTATGGTGATATTAATGATCTTAAAAAAGAAGTTTTAAAAATAAAATTTTCTAATTACGCATTTATAATTTTAACTTTACCTACGCCTAAACAAGAAATAATAGCAAATATAATTATTGCAAAGTATCCTGAAGTAAATGTGCTTTGCATTGGTGGAAGTATAAATATTCTCAGTGGACATGAAGAAAAGGCTCCTTCATTTTTTTATAATTTAAATCTCGAGTGGTTATGGAGACTAAGATTTGATACTAAAAGAAGAATTTTTAGACTTTTTGAAAGTGGAATTTTGTATTTAAAATTAACTATTTTAGGGGATAATAAAATACATTAATGCAAAAATATATAGCGTGGTGTAGTGATTATCACAAAAACACAGGCGAAGGTAAACTAGCGAGAAAATTTATAAAAAAATTTGGTAAGAATAAAGTCAAAATTATTACTCCCAAATTTTGTTTTTTCCTAAGTAATTATTTATTTCAAATCATGGGAATTTTGGTGCTTTGGTACAATTATTTTAGAACAAAGAAATTGATATACTTAAATTACACTCCATTGTGGAATACTTTAATATTCTTGTTATCACCTCCTGGAACGATTTTTGGACCAATAACAGGTAGCATCCAGATAAATAAAATTCGAAATATAAAATCTTTTATTAGATTTTATATTTTTCCATTTTTATATACTTTGAATTTAAAAATATTATTATTAAGATCAGAAAAAATAATTTTTGCAACAAACATTTTAGATAAATTTATTAATAAAAACTTTAAAAGAAAAATTATTACCAATTTTATTTTACAGGATTTAAATTTTTCTAAAAAAAAATCAAGATATAAAAAATATGATTTGATCATATATTACAGAAAACATGAAAATAAATTTTTTTCTCATCATTTAAATTTCATAAAAAAAGAATTAAAAAAAGGAAAGAAAATTGTCACTGTTGGTGAAAAAACAAATATAAAAGGTATTAAAGAGTTTGGTATAGTTGGTTCTAATAGATTATTAAATTTAATAAAAAATTCAAAATTTGCGTTATCTGGTGATGATAATTTATTTTCATTATTTAATTTAGAGTGCATGCAACACGGTGTGAAAATAATATTTAATCATAATCTGAAGTTTCAGATAAAGAAAATGAAAAAAAATTTATTTAAGGCCTATGATTATAAAAATAATAAATTTTTAAAAATAATTTAAGAATTTAAAATTTTAAGAAATTTAGGAATAATTACATTATAAGAAAATTTATTTTGATATTCGTTATAAGAAGATTTTGCAATTTTGACATAAGATGAATTATTTTTAAAAATTTTTATTATCTTATCAGCTATTTTATTTAAACTTTCATTACTATTAAATGTATAACCATTTAAATCGTTTTTGACTATTTCTGTGACCCCGCCAGTTTTAATTGTTATATTTGGTAATCCTCTTGAATTTGCTTCTACGAGCGCAATTCCATAAGCTTCAAATTTTGGAAATAAAATATGGAAATGATTTTTTATCAAATTTTTAGATATACTCATTTCACCATTAGTCTTATTTTTATCTATAAAACCAAGAAACTTTATTTTCTTATCAGATATTTCTTTTTTTTTAATACCAATGATAGTTAATTTCGAATTTATTCCTTTCTTGTTTATAATATTATTTAAATTTATTACTTTATCTAAACCTTTTCTTTTTCTAGTAACACCCAAGGATATTAATCCAAGTTTATGTTTTGATCTCTTTTTTATAGCTTTATTTATTTTTTTTTTTATTATAATTTTGTTAAATCCTGGCCCCAGATTAATCAAACAAAATTTAGATGAAGAACTTTTGTATTTTTGTTTTGCTTTATTAAGAGCCCATTTGCTTGCTAATATAACCTTAAAACATTTTTTTATCGCTCTATTTTCAATAATTCTTATAGATTTCTTTGTTTCTCTAAATATTTTCTGACCTTTGAAATAATATCTAAAATAATCAGAATAAAGTAAATCTGTCCAAAGAATTATTGGAATACTAGTTTCCAAATATGCTATTAAAGATGCATCAAATGCTAATAAAAAATCAATTTCTTTATTTTTAATTTTTTGTTGAATTTGAAAAGAGAAATCTTTTGCCACAAACTCATTATAAGCGTCATCGTACTTTGTGCCGTCGAAATATTTTAAATATTCTCTTTTTAATGCATATATCTTTCTCAATCTATTATTAAGACAATCTATTCTTACAACTTTAATTTTTTTTTGAGATTTTAATCTAGAATATATATTGTAAGGTGTACCTGACCAATATACTCTGTCATCTAAATTAGACCTTGATATAATTCCTACTTTCATATTTTGAATAGAGATTTATATTTAATCTGCATCAAAAACCTCGTTTTTTTATTACTGAAATCAAATAAGAAAATTATTAAGAAATATGTTAATATTGTCGAATAGGCAGCTCCTTGAATTCCAATTTTATTAATCAAAATATAATTAAATATTATATTTAAGATTGCCCCAAGAAAAACGTAAATAGCATAATACTTTTGAAGATTTTTCGAAATATACCAATGCTCGTTTACTACGCCAAAAAAAACGAATAAAAGGGAAAATGATAATATTTTAGTAATTAATATGCTTTCTGAATATTCATTTCCAAATAAAAAAGGGATAATAAAATCGGAACTTAAAAATATTAGTACTGTAAGAAAAATTGAAAATTTAAAAATAATAGAGTTAATTTTTAATAAATCATAAACATATTTTTTACTTGTAAGTAAAATTGGTAATAATGAAATCATAATAATTTTTGGTATAAAATGAAAAATTTCTACATATCTTACAGATACAGAATATATTCCTAATTGATATTCATTGACTAATGAATTAATCATAATTTGATCAATTCTCATGTATAAAATAATACTTAAAGATGAAATAAGAACTGGTAGACTTTTTAAAATTAAACTTTTAATTTTATTAAATTGAAACTTATTAAAAATTCGTTTGTTGTCCAAAATATAAAAATAATTAATTAACAAAAATACAATAACGGCATCGACCAATAGACCGTAATATATATATATATCATTTAGATTTTTATTGATCACAAAGAATGCTATGAAAGCTAAAAAAATTAAACCAACCAATTGTGAAATTACAATAAACTTCGATAATAGTTTTGCTTCAAAATAACTAAAAAGAATTTCGCTGCTTTTAAGTATGATTATAAGCCCTGCAATTAAAGAATAATTTAAATAGATCTCCTTTTCGTGAAAAGTTAATATTATTAAAATAAAAAAAATATAACATATCAAGCTAGCAAAAAATCTAAAATGATATGCGCTCATTAATAAATTTTTATTAAAATTTTTTTTTTTAACAATTAAGTTTGTTAAAACAGGATTCATACCCAAAGAGGAAATTGCATTAAACAAAAATATAAAAGCAACAAGATAGTTTAAAACTCCAAAATTTTCTGGCCCTAAATGCCTTGCGAACAAAATAGATAATAAAATATTTAAAGAAGCTCGAAACAATTTATCGAATAAAAGCCAAGATAAATTTATTTTAAAACTGATATTATTTAATATTTTAAACAATTTTTTCTAAGTAATTATATTTTTTTTCAAATAAGTAATAGGATATCGGAATAAAATATAGCATACTTAACCAATTATTAAAAAAATTACCCGTTGGTATTAATGGCCATAAATTTATAAAAACTGCAATTAATAAAGCATTTTTTGGATTTAATGTATTTTTTTTTCCAATCATTAAAAATATAATTTTATAAAATATATATATGAAAAGCGTGAAAATAAAAAAAAACCCAATGATGCCAGTTTCAGATAAAAGCTGCATATAAGTATTATGGGGATGTGTTGAGCAACCATAATATTCTTCAGTATTTCCAAAACTTGAAATTACTTTTTTTTTCGGCCTAAAAGCAAATTCTTCGCATTTGTATCTAAACATTTTTAATCCATGACCTTGTATTGGTTTATCAAGAAACATTCTGAAAGCAGTTGTATAATGAGTTTGATGATGAAAACTGAAAATCATGAAATCTAATTTTGTTTCGCTTAGGTCTTTCTCCAAAAATTCATCATAATATTTTCCTTTAAATTGTCCGACTGTATCAACAAATACTCTTTTAAATATTTTTGGATTTTGTAATGTAAGAATAGTTGATACAAAAAGAAAAATTAATGAAACTAAAAGAATTTTTTTTCTGAAAGGCTTGTAAATTAAAAAAAATATGAAACTAAAAAATAATATTAAACCCAAAGCTGCCCTATCACCTGATCTATAAATAATAACGATTGATAAGGCAATAATTCCTAAATCAACCCATTTAATTTTATTTAATTTTTCATTATTTTTTAAGATAAAATATATAAAAATTGGTAATATTTTCTGTAAAAAGCTTCCCAACACAAATTTATCACCAAATGGCCCGCTTATTCTCATTAAATCAATGCTATTGGGTTTAAATCCAAAAATATCCGAGCCATAGAATATTTGCACAGTGCTATCAAGTATTACAAAAATTAATGTATACTTATAAAGTAGATAGATAATACTCAAATGTTCTTTTACTGAATTTAAAAAATATAAAATTGCAATAGTATAAATTCCAAATCTTATATAAAAAAAGGATGATTTTAATGATACCAATTTTTCTGGTGCAAAAACTGAAATTGTTACTAAGTAAATCCAGAATATTAAAAATATTTTAAATAATCTATTATCGAATAAATAATATCTTTTTTCTTTGAATAAAAAATAAAGAAAAAAAATAAACAACAAAAAAAGGAAAGTTTCACCTATTAAAGGCCCTGCAATAAGTGCTAGTGGTAATAAACCAATTAAATAAATAGATATTTTTTTTAACATTGATATTAATTTTTCTTTATATATAACAAGTTTTTAATAAATGACTAAACTTTATTGTGATACATCAAATTTAAAAGATATTCAAAATTGCCTAATTAAATTTAAAATTGATGGAGTAACAACAAACCCATCTATAATGCGAAACGAGGGTGTTAAAAATTATAAGCAACATTGTAAAAAAATACTGAATTTAACAAAGAATAAACCTTTATCAGTTGAAGTATTTGCAGATAATGATGATGAAATTATTAATCAAGCTCAAATTATTTCTAAGTGGAGCAAATCTATATACGTAAAAGTTCCAGTGATTAACACAAAAGGAAAATTTTTAAAAAAAGTAATAAAGAACTTAAGCTATAGTAATATTAAAATAAACATAACAGCAATTTTTACATTAAGACAATTATTGCATATAAGAAAATCTATTAATAAAAAAACTCCAGTAATAATTTCAATTTTCTGTGGTAGAATAGCTGATAGTGGCATTGATCCAGAACCAATTATGAAAAAAGCAAAAAAATTATTTAATAATTATAAGAACGTAAAAATTCTTTGGGCGAGTGTGAGGGAAGTTTATAATTTTTATCAAGCAAAAAGATGCAAAAGTGATATTATTACGGTTCCCCCAACTTTAATAAAAAAAATAAAATCGAAAAAAATAAATTTAGAGAACTATTCAAAAATTACAGTAAACCAGTTTTTTAGCGACGGAAAAAAATCAAGATTTAAGCTTTAACAATTTTAAATAGTTTTGACAATTTATAAGCAATTTGTCTATGTTATTTAGTAACTTGAGTTTTTTTAATTTTTATAAATTTCCATTACAAACAAAAAATATTCCTTATTACCATTTAGTATCATTAAATTGTAATACAGGATGAGAAACAAGCAAGTGCCATATAAGCACTTGGAGCGTTTCTGAAATAGGCGTGATTAATTTTTTATTTTTCATTTTAACTGATATACTTATATCAGAATTTTTGTAAGCATAGCCATCAGTTTTTCCAACTATAGAAATTATTTTAGTCTTTTTTGTTTTTGCATATTTAATAGCATTAATTAAATTAACAGAAACATTTTTTTTTTGATTTCCTCCGCCCACAGAAAAAACAAATAAAATATCTTTTCTATTAATTTTGCAAAGCTTTAAATAACTATCGAATATTGTATCAAATCCTTCATCATTTGTTTTGGCAGTAATTTCTGAAATATTGTCAACTGGAGTATAGGCATCTATATTACATAATTTTCTAAAATCATTAACTGCATGTGATGCATTACCGGCACTTCCTCCAACGCCAATCAAAAAGAGTCTTCCATTTTTACTTCTCAGATTTTTTAATAATTTAATAATTTTTAGAATTTTTTTTTTATCTAAATTGTTTACAGATTGAATTATATTGCTGAAATAATTTTCAATATGTTTCATTTTTTAAAATATATTCTTTAAACTCTTTAATACCATTGTACGAGCCTATCTCATAGAACCTTTTTTTAACAATGTATCCTTTTAATAATTTTTGTTTAGATAACTCTTCATATAAAATAGAAATGTCAAATTTTGATTTTGATAATACGCTTTTAAAAATTGATTTTTTTACATATGTTACCCCATAATCAATATAATTTGCTTTTTTATTTGGTTTATTTTTTTCATAAATTATTATTTTTTTCTTTATTCTTACATTGCTTTTATCGAATTTATTATTATTTTTGAATATAGCCATTGTTGACAAATTTTTTTCCTTTAACATTTTATTTAAATCAAAGTTAAGATAGCTATCTCCATAAAGTATAAAAAAGTTATTCTTTAAAAATTTTAAGGATTTTTTAACAGCTCCACCTGTACCTAAAGGTCTATCTTCTTTAACAATTTTTATATTTATAAAGTCAATATTTTTTTTAACATATTTTATTATTTTATTACTTAAATAACCAACAGATAAAATTACATTATTTATTTTTTGATTTTTCAAGTATTTTAATTGATGATACAAAAAAGGTTTTCCATTAAATCTGATCAAACATTTTGGTGTTCTTTTTGTATATGCTTTTACTCTTGTTCCTTTACCACCAGATAGAATAATTCCATTATATTTTTTCAAAATATTTGCTTGACTCCCTCTGTATCAAATTTAAATTTAACTTCTTCTAACTTTTTTTCTTTTATTGCTTTTCTCAATTTCGTTGGCGAATTTGTGTAGAAAAGTAGGAACCCACCACCTCCAGCACCAATTAATTTGCCTCCTAATGCCCCATTACTCATAGCAAAATCGTAAATTTCGTTAATTTTTTTATTTGACATATTTTTTGACCTTTTTAGCTTATATTGCCAATGATTATTCATAAGTTTTGCAAAACTATCACAATTACCTTTAAGTAATTCTTCTCTAATTTCTAGTCCTAAAGATTTTATGTAATCTAAATTTTTAATCATATCTTTTTCATTTTTTTTTGTTTTTTTGTCTTGTTCATTTAATATCAAAGAAGAGTTTCTTGAAAAACCTGTAAAAAAAAGTAGCAAGTTTTTTTCTAAATTTAAAATAGTATCATTTGAAAGATTTAATTTATTTACTTTGACATTCCCTTTATTATTTATCCTAAATTCAGATATACCTCCATATACAGAAATGTATTGATCTTGTTTTCCACTCGGATGTTTTAATTTATTAATTTCAATGTTGCATGCTTTTTCAGCAAGTTGCTTTTTGTTAATAGATTTATTATTGTAAACATAAACTGCTTTAATTAATGCAGTTGAAAAACTTCCAGATGATCCGAGGCCAGTTTTGGTTGGTATATCTGTTAAAGTTGTTATTTCTATTCTTTTCTCTAACAAGTCTTTTTTTAAAACTTCTTTAATAATTTTATGAGATATTTGATTTACAGAGTTAACCTTTTCAATTTTTGAATATTTTAGGTATATTCCTTTTTCGAAAGGTCTTGTAAGTGTTACGTAGACATATTTATCAATTGCAGCTGATATAAAAAAACTACCTTTCTTCTCGTAATAAGATGGAATGTCTGTCCCGCCCCCACCTATACTAATTCTTAACGGACTTCTGATAATAATCATTTTCTAATTTTATAAATTGCACTTATAATTCTTAAATTTTCGTGAGCCTCCTTTATGCCTGGAACTGGATTTCTATTTTTTAGTATATCAATACAAAATTCTTTCAACTCCTCTTTCCATGAATACATATTATTTTCTTTAAATACGTAGGTTTTTGAATTTGGAATTCCCATATTTTTTGACATTTTATAATAGGTTAATTTTTCTTTGCCATAACTTTTTCCTAGCCCATTGATTTCAATTTTTCCGTATTTTCCAAAAATTTCAAAAATAAACTTATTTTTCCATTCAGTTGATGAAGCATGTAATAAAGCGATAGCACCATCTTTGTTTGATAAATTTACAAAACAGTTGTCTTCTAATTTTGAATTCCAAAAAAAAGTCTTTAACTTGGAATAATCTAATTTTAAATTTTTTAGAAATAATCGTGATAAGTCAATTAAATGTGAGCCTTTATCTATCAACTCTCCACCACCTGAAAACTTTTTTTTAAATCGCCATTCTTTGTCATAATTTTTTCTTCCACCATGTCCATATATTGCTCTGATATACATTATTTTTCCAATTTTATTATGATTTATTATTTTCTTAGCTAATAAAAAAGCTGGATGATATCTATGATTAAAACCCACTCTTATTTTAATATTTTTTTTTTTCTTTAATAATTTTATTATTTGCTTACTTTGGGCATCTTCAATTGATGCAGGTTTTTCAACGAATATATGCAAGTTTTTTTTTATACATTCTTTTATTATTGTAAAATGTAAATTATGAGTAGTACAAATTATAACTGCATTTAATGATTTTATATTGATTAATTTCCTCCAGTTTTTAGTTATATAAATTTTTTTTTGGTTCAAGTTGATTTTATTTAGTTTGATATATGGGTCAGAACAAGCAATTAAATTAAATTGATTTGGTAAACTTTTTATTCTTCTTTTGCCTACAACTCCATATCCAATTAGACCAATATTTATTTTTTTTTTCATTAAAAATCTAGCCTTCTTCGCATAGTAAATATATCCGATCTAGAAATTTTTCTTAATTCGATTTTGTTCCACTTTTTGAACATATCCCATTTAGAACTTAAAATTTTTCCAGAAATGTTTTTTCCAGGCTCCGATAACAATAAATTAATTAAATCGTAAACTTTCTTAAGTGATTTGTTTGAAGATTTAATTCCTTTTTTAACTTTCAAAAATTCTTTTCGTCCAATTTTACTTTTATTTTTTAAAAGTGATCGTGTCATTTTTGAATCTATTATACCTGGAGCGACTGCATTAATTCTTATATTTTTATTTTTAAACTCAAATGATAAAATTTCTACTAATTTCACCAATGCAATCTTTGATAAAGAGTAAGAACTTAAATTCTCTCTCTTGCTTGTTGCACCACCACCAGAAAAAAAAATTATAAGAGTTTTTTTGTTATGACGTATTACTTTATAAAGTGCTTTTAATAAAAAAATATGAGAAAAAAAATTTATTTCAAAGGTTTGTTTAAATTTTTTTAAATTTGAATTAAAAAAATTGTTAATTTCTCCTTGAATGCCTACTGTGCTTATTATTAAGTCAGTTTTTTTAAAAAATTTAAAATTTTTTCCAATTAAACCTTTTATATCTTTTTCATTTGTTAAATCTAACTTTTCTAAAAATATTTCTTGACCTTCCCTGTTAATAAATTTTTTTTTCAGTATATTGAATTTTTTTTTATTATTAGAGCAAAGTAATAAATTGTGCTGATCTAAATAATATTTTCTAGACAGAAAATTTCCGATTGAACTAGTAGATCCGAAAATTACTATATTTAGTTTTTTTTTTTTAATATCCATTGGTTTTTCAATATATATCTTGCAGTTTGTTTAATTGAGTCCTTTATATTATATTGTGGTTTCCAGCCTACAGATCTTATTTTGTTAGTATCCAAATAAATGTATGGATTATCTCCTACCCAGCCTCTTTTTCCTCCAGAATATTGTATTTTTGGTTTTAATTTTAAAATTTTACAAATTATTTTTATAGACTCTTTTACTGTAAGACATTCTTTTGTTCCTAAATTAATTATGTTTACATTTTTATTAAATTTTCTAACTCCTAAATCTATTGCTCGAATACAATCATCAACATTAAGATATGATTTTTTTTGATTACCATCTCCAAGAATACTAATCACATTTTTATTTTTCTTTAGTTTTTTTATAAAATCAAACACGTGGCCGTGAGAATATCTATCTCCTAAAATTGAAACAAATCTAAAAATATATGATTTTAGTTCGTAAGCTTCTGAATATGCACTAATTATTGCCTCAGCAGATACTTTTGATGCTCCATATAGAGAAGTTTGAATTGGGAATGGTGAGTTTTCTTTGGTAGGAATTTGAGTAGCTTCACCATAAATTGAACCAGTAGACGAGAATATTATTTCATTTATTTTATTTTTTTTAATAGTTTCTAATATTTTATAAGTAACTAGTATATTTTGGTTAATATCTTTTTTTCTATGTTTTAAGCCAAATCTAACATCTGCATTTGCTGCAAAATGATATACTCTATCTACATTTTTAAAATATCTATCAATATTATTTTTCAATAAATCAATTTTAAAAAATTTAAAATTTTTGTTTTTTAAAGCTTTTTTTAGGAAAAATTTTTTACCTGTAGATAAATTGTCTAGACCAATAATTCGATTATTTTTTTTTAAAAGATAATCAACTAAATTACTTCCTATAAATCCTGCACACCCTGTAACTAAATAAGTTTTCATATCAAATATTTGCAGAAAATATAATTGTTTCCACTGGAGTTAGAATTGTTGGAAATTTTATACCATACTGAAGAATAAATTTACCTTGTTTTATTTTTTTTATTTTCACATCTTTAAATCCATTCTTAGTTAAGGAATCTGATATAATTTCCTTAGTAAACTGAAAGGCTGGTGGGTGTTTCATAAATTTATTAATCAAGTAACTCGTGGGCTTAAATACAACTTTTTCAATATTGTAAAACCATTTTGGAACACAAGATTCTACGATAATAAGTCTTCCATTTTTTGACAACGCTTTTTTGCTTTGCTCAATGCATATATTTAAATTTTCAATATTTTCTGCAACATTTTTCCCTACTAAATGATGAATCAACATAACAAATAATACTGTATCAAAATTAATAAGCTTATCTGGTATTTCTAAAGCGCTACCAACTTCTAAATTTACATTTTTTGGAATAGAATTTTTTTCAATCATTTCATCTAAATCTAATCCGACAATTTTATTGACTTTTGTCGTATCATAATCAAAGCATCCACCATGACCTACATCTAAAAGTAAATTTGTATCTCTAATTATTTCTGTAATCTCATTATAAAGAATTTTATAAGTATCTATCTGATTTACATTATTTTGATAATTTGAGTTCTTTGAAAAAAAATCTATATTTTTTTTATTTATATTTTGTTTATCTGTTTCATTCATCGAAATTATACTTTTTATCAATTATGAAATTGGGCCTATTTTTTACCTCATCATAAATTCTACCTACATATTCACCTAATAGACCCAATCCAATTAAATTAAGTCCAGAAAAGAAAGTGATGAATAAAATTGTTGAAGAAAGACCTGGTGTTATTGAAGGGTCGATAAGTTTAATAATTATATAATATAAACCAATGAAAAAGCTAATTAATGCAAATATAAAACCGATAATGGACATTATAAATAATGGTCTAGAACTAAAACCAAAAATACCATTAAAAGCTATTTTTAGTGATCCTAAATACTTATTATATTTTGTTTCACCACTAAATCTTCTGTCTCTGTCATATTCTATATGGGTTTGTTTGAAGCCTATATATGCAACAAGACCTCTAAGAAAAGCATTAGGTTCTTTAAACTGTTTTAAATTATCAATTACCCTTTTTGATATTATTCGAAAATCACCTGTATTTTTTGGGATTTTTATATCTGTTATTTTTTCAATAAATACGTAACCAACATTAGTAATAAATCTTTTTATTAAGGTCTCTCCTTGCCTTGATTTTCTTCTTGCCAAAACCACGTCATAACCTTCATCCATTTTTTTACTTAAATCATAAATTAATTCTGGTGGATCTTGCAAATCACAATCAATAATAACACATCTTGAGCCAGTCACGTGACTAATTCCAGCCATTGTAGCAGCTGGTTGCCCAAATCTTCTAGAAAAAAGTATTAATTTTATTTTTTTATTTTTTTCAATTTCATTAAGAATTAATTTTTGACTATTGTCAGTTGAAGGATCTAAAAGAAATATTATCTCATAATCTTGTTTAGTCTTATTTAATGATATTACTGTTCTTTTTACAAATTCATTAATATTTTTTTCTTCATTATAAACAGGTACTATTACTGAAATCTTATTCATTTACTAAATTATCCTTTATCATCATCAAATTTTTTTATTAATAAACTGTAAGAAATTAAATATATAGTTATATACATAATAACTATCATTCCAAGATATAAACTATTATCGTAAAATAAATATGAGAAAATAAAATTTGGTAATAATAATATATTTATTAAAATACCTGTAAAACTGTTTTTATGTTTTAGAAAATTAATATTTAATCGTCTATATATTAAAGAGTGCAGATGAAGTTTATCGGGTAAATATGTCATTTTTTTTTTTGATAATCTTCTTACAATTGTGAACAAATTTTCTATAGCAGGATACCATAATAATGAAACAGCTACTATTGGAGATATTGAATTATTTAAATTAATTAAATTAATAACCAAGTAAGAAAGTAGTATAGACGATATATAAACTCCGTTATCTCCTAAAAAAGATTGACCAAAAATATTAAATAAAAAAAATATAAAAAATAAGTATATTAAATCATTGAAATAATAATTACCTGTTACTTTTAACGAAATTAAATTTAATATAACCAGAATTGATAAAATATATCCAGAAACAAATCCATTTACTCCATCCATAAAGTTAAAACCATTTAGAAGTGTTATAATACAAAATATGGTGAATAAATATTTGCCGATTTTTGAGGTTACTAATAAATCTAAAATTTCAATATTAGTTTTATTTATTAATATTTCTTGATTAATCATGACAAAAAAAATAATAATAAATAATTGAAATATTATTCTTCCTTTCGGAGAGAAACTACTTCTTATATCTGAAAAAATTCCTAAAATTAAAATCAAACTTAAAAAAAATAATATTTTAGGCTCAACATAAAATTGAAAATTAATTAAAGACATTAAAATGAGGCAAAAAAAGATAAATAGACCTCCCGAAAGGGGTATATTTTTTGTTTTTTCAATTTTGTGAAAACTTTCTGACGGCTTATCAATTAAAAAAACTAATTTTACTAAAATTAAATTTATCAGAAATAATAACAATGGAAATAATAAAAGGTTATAATACATACTTAGTTGAATGATTGATGCATATTATTAATCTATATGAATTAAAAGATAGTTAGTTTTAGTATTATTATAATATAACACGATTTAATATAAATTAAATGTTTACTAATAATTACATTTGAAGAAAAATTTATTTATTTGGCGGTACTGGTATTACGCTTTGTGATGTTATCTACTAATTGAGAAATTGATAGATCAAGCAGAATTATTTTAATCGTAAGAAATTATGAATTTTTTATTTTTTAAGATTATGCTGCAACTTTCCTTCTTCTTATTATTTATATTAAGGTCTACCAATTTTAAATTCAAATATGCTTTTATTATGTAATTATTTTCACTAATAGATAGCTGGCTGCAATTTTTGAGCTTATATAAATTTGGATCATCCCAAATCACTTCTTTTTTTAATTTTATATCGATAATTGATGGAAAACTATCGTATCTACCTACTCCTTCATTAAAAGTTGAATATTTATAAATAAAAAATGTTGATGCTAAAATAAGATAAAATTTGTTAATTGATTTTTTTTTAAGGTTAAGTGAAAAAAATAAAAATAAAAAAGGAAACAAGTAAGTGTAGTACTTTATTATTATCCAATAACTTTGAATAGAAATAAGATAGGATAAAATTACTAGGTTGATAAATATAAAATAAATTGATTTCCTTTTTGAAAAGGGGTTTCTTAGCAAATAATCAATATTTTTGTAAATTATAATTAATAGATAGAATAATATTAAAAATACAAAAGAATATTGGACAAAATAAAAATAATTCTTGTTAATTATACCAGGCATTAAAAAATACAAACCAGAAATTGATGGAAGAATATTTAGATATATAAATTTATAGCCTTTACTGAAATGCTGCTCATGTATTAGGCTTAAAAAATCAATATTTCTTGAGACATCCTTTAAAGCAATTTTAATTTCATCTACAAATTCAGGATTTGAGACAAGGTTATCTTTACCAAAAATAAAACTACCGAAATAACCCCACCAATCATTCAAATTAGTAATTTGATTTAATTGTGAAATGAAAAGATGTTTATAATTAGTTTCATAACTTGCAAAAGTAATAATTAAAAATAACAGAAATGATCTTAAAAAAAAGAAAGTTATTTTTTTATTAATTTTTTTTAAATTATCAAATAATAAGAATAAAAAAATTAAAACTATAACTAAAAAAATTTCTGGGTAAATTATAAAAAGTGAAGAAGATGATATTGCAAATAAAATATAGTTTTTCTCATCATTTAATTTGTTGAAACTATCGAACATCAAACTCGTTGATAATATTAAAATCGGTATAGAAGAATAATGAGATAGTGCATCAATTTCAAAAATGTAAATATTCCAAAAAGAAAAAATATATGCGAATGGAACTATGAAAAATAATTTTTTATTTTTAAAATTAAACAAATTTTCTAAAAAGGCTATTAATGATAGAAAAATTATAGTCGTAATTATAATTTTAAATAAATAAAAACTAAAAAAAATAGAAAAACTTTTGTTAATGAAAAGTGACAAGAAAAGATTTGCTAAGGGTCTAGCTTTTATTATGTAATCAATACTTTGGAATTCTAAAAAAAAATTCGAATACGACTTATTTATAATATCATTATAGTTGTAATTATTAAAAAGTACTGCTGAGCTTAAATAATTAGAACTGTCCCAATAATTTCCTCTAAATATATAAAATTGTTCCCCATAAACCAATAGTGGTATTAAATAAAAAATTATAATTAAATTAACTAAGATATTTTCCTTTGTAAAAAAAAAATTATCTAAAAACTTTTTGATATTTATTAAAAATAAAAAAGATGTAATTATCAAAAAAATATAAATGTATTTAATTTCTAAATTTAAAATAAAATACGAAAGATAAAGAAGAATTATAAAGACTGAATATCCAAATATTATTTTACTTAATCGATTTATATTAAATTTAAAAATTCTGCAAAAAAATTCTGTAATAGAATAGGTATAAAAAAAAATAAAATTACATATTAAAATACTAAAAGTTAATTTCCAAATCATTATAAAATTAAATGTTTCTTAGTTATTTATTTTATTTTCAATTATTTTAAATATTTTATCAGCAACAACTTCATGACCGCGAATATTTAAATGAACACTTTCATCATAAAAAAAATCATCATCATTTAAAGTTTCATTTAACAAGATAATATTATCCATTTCTCTTAACAAACTATCCTTCACATATTTGTTAATCTTTTTTTTGTAATTTTTATCGCTTTTTTCATTACTTAAAAAAATGAATATTTTTTTTTTATTTGAAATTTTGTTAGATATTTCTTCTTTTAAATTTTTAATTGAAAAATCAATTATTTTAAAATAATCTTCGTAATTAGTATTTGTATCGTCATATTTTGATATACTATTATTCAAGTCATATTTTGTAAAAACAAAGCTGATAGCTTCGGTTATTGCTGGTAAAAAAAAACTTTTATTATTTAAATAAAAATGGGCTGTTTGTGAGTTTGCATAATCCCTATAAAAATCACCTGGTGGAAATAAATATATATAAACATCTGCATCTTGAATTCTGCTATCAAGCTTTGATCTCAAAACAATGTTTAGTGTACTATAAGCATTTACACCTGCATTACCACAAATAAAATTTTTTAACTTACTACAAACTTTAGTTGAAAAAATATCTTTGTCATCAATATAACTTCCTCCATAGGTTACACTATCACCTAAAAATAAAATTTTCTTTTTTTCAGATTTCCAGGAATTAATTGACCTCAAACCGACCTCATTAATTGTTACATATGATCCCGCTATTCTTTTTTTTTTTTGATTTGGCTTTGGTGAATATCCATACAAAATACTCGAGTCATATCTTACAGGGTCACCCAGACCTTTATTTTTAAGGTAAACCTCTGTTATAAAAGTAGAAAAAAAAGCAAAGATAAATGTGACTATAATTGTTAATTTCATTTTATTTTCATAAGTTTTGGCTAATTAAATTTTTATATATTGAAATAAGTTTGTTGATATTATTATTTTTCATATTTCTTTTTAGTGCGAGTTTTTTACCATTATTGCCCATTATTTTAATTAATTTTCTATTATTATAGAATATTAATATTTTTTTTTGTAAATCTTTAATTGAAAAAAAATTATTATATATCAAACCATTATAATTATTTTTAACACTATCGTTTTTATCACTTTTCATACATACAATAACTGGTATCGAAAACATTCCAGCTTCAAAAATTTGTCTACCAGTGGCATTTAATGAACTTGGAAAGCACAAAATATCAATTTGATCATAAAAATTTTGAATCTTTTTTACAAAACCCATATTTTTAATGAAGACTTTTTTTAACAAATCAGCGTTAATATTATTTTCAATACTAAACCAACTTAATAGGTTCTTTATTAAAAAACTTCTATCTAAAAATTTTCCAGCAAAGATTAATTTAATCTTATAACTTTCGAGCGTTAATTCTTCTACTGCTTTAATTAAATTTTCAACTCCCTTATATTTTAAATATGATCCTATGTAACCAATTTTTAATTCTTTATTTAATTTTTTTTTTTTTGTATTTTTCATTTCTAAATCTAAAATATTTCTTAAAAGAATTGTTTTATTTTTGATATTAACTGTTTTAAAGACCTCTTGATCTATAGCCAATATTATATCTGCAAACTTTTTTAATATTTTTAAATGTAAATTTGATTTTAGACTTTTGTAGTTTCTGTAATTTAATGATCTAACATGAACAACTAGAGGTTTTCTAAAAATCAATTTTGCAAGTAATGCACTTGGCAAACCGGTTATCTCATTTAAATGAATTAAATCTATATTTTTTATAAAAAATTTTATCTTTAATAAATTTAATATGGTTGGAATTATATAAAATACTTCCCTAAAAATTAATAACCATCTTAAACCCTTGTAATGGCTATTTTCAGTATTATCATATTTACATAATCCAAGTGCTTCAAATACCTGTCCATATTTTTTCAAAATTTTTTTAGCTAGACCATTTTGTGTGAAAAAGATAAAATCAAATTTTTTATGCAAGTTTTTTATATATTCCTCAGAACTTTTAAGTGAACCGCTAAAAGCTCCTATTGGTTGTATATATAAAATTTTATATTTTCTTTTCAAAAAAAAAATTTTTATTGTTTGTTACAATTTCTTTTAATTTATTTTTAATTAAATCAAATCTTTTCACACTTAAATCATTAAAAGGCAAAGATATGATAGATTTACAAAGAAACTCTGTATTTTCTAATCTAATTTTATTTTTTAATTGGTACTGTCTATACAAAGGTTTTGGATAATATATTTTATATGGAATTTTTTTTTTTTTAAAAATTTTAATTAACTTAGACCTATTTTTAAC